>JBOIAB010000122.1:0-30993 GCA_050738635.1 Steroidobacteraceae bacterium | reverse complement strand
GTGCCAGCAGCCAACATGAGCGCGGTGATCGCAGTCGCTCGAAGCACGGTTGTCAACCCTGGCGCATTCATGTTGACCTCAGGAAACTGTCGGCTGGTAACAGTTTGGGTGGCCTATGGGCTAGGCTTCGGCGAGCCGCTCTTTGCGGGCCTCGCCCGGCGAGTGCCCAAAGCGGCGGCGGAATGCCCGGTTGAAATAGGAGAGGTCGTTGAATCCAACCTCGTACGCGATTTCGCTGATGCGAAGGTGATCGAAGCGCCGGCTGAGCAGCTTCGAGTGTGCGCGCCGCAGCCGCTCCTCGCGAACGAATTCGCTGAAGCTCGTCCCTTCGCTTTCGAACAGCATTCGAACGTAGCGCGTGCTCACCCCTTGCCGGGCGGCGAAGTCACCGAGCGAAATTTCACGCCCGAGATTGCCGATGATGTCGCTCTTGACGGCCTGCAGCCGTGCAACTCGCACGCCGCGGCCCCTGGCCATCTCCTCGGCCTCACGGCTGGCGCCGAGCGCCAGCGCAGCCAGATCATAGATGTGGGCGATTGCCAGCGGCTGGAGTGCTGGCGCGCTCATCCCGCCGCTCGTGTGCAGCGCATTCAGATAGCCCCGAAGCAGCCGAAGAGCCGGCGAGTTGCCCGGAATGCGTCGGCCGCAACACGCTCCGACGTCCTTCAGTATCGGCACCAGTGCGCCTTGCGGAAACACTAGGGTCGCGAGCAGTCCCTTGCGTAACGTGGTCAGGCTCCCCAAGTCCGCACCGGATAAGGCGATCGCATCGCCGGCCTGCAGGACGATCTCCCGGCCAAACTGTTTGGCGAGAGCATCGCTTCCGAGGCTGATCATGAGCCTGTCGTCTCCGTCTGCGAAATCGGAGCGCAGTGCCGAGCGGTGGCCCGAAAGCAGGCCAAGTCCCGGCAACATCACCAGCGTCGCGTCGATCTGGAGAGGCTCGTCCGGTGAGGGTTCCACCCGAACCCGATCGCCGCCAAACGCCTCGCGAAACATCGCCACCCGATCCCGCTCGGGCCACTGGTCGGTGCAGATGGTGATCACTCGGGGAAGCGGGAGCATCGGCGAATTGCGCGTTGTAGGGTCGGCCATGGCGCCGCCTGCTGAATCAGCGTCACTCTAGCGCGACCGCTTCCTCTCTGTCCAAGTCCAATTCCGCGCCGTCCAAGACGGACGCGCACCCCTTCGGTAAATCCAAGGGCAGGCAAACCCAAGGGGAGTTCGACCAATGGCCACTGCAGTCCTCGGCTCGCCGGCGATCGAGAAACCGTCTAGCAGGAGCCGCGAGCACCAGTTTTTCTGCGGCATGTCGGTGCTGATTGCGCTGGTCATCTTCACCGGGTTCGCCCGCACCTATTTCCTCGCGGGCCTTTTCCACGCGAAGCCCGAGCGGAGGCTCAGCTTCGGCCGCGCCACTGCGGGATCCGGCCCAGATCTGGCCCCGTCATTGGCGATGCCGATGGCTATTTCGTAGCGGCCGAAGGTGAGATCGCCACCCCGGCTCCCCACGCTGCCGCACTCCCTATCGGCGCCGCCCCTCGCGCATCGGAAGCTGCACCAGAGACGCCTTTTGCTCGTCGTTTGCCACGTCTCCGCGGCGGCTAGGAGATCCGGCCGCCAGTAGTGGCAGAAGTCGGAAATTGCGCGGTCGACCTCGCGCGCGAATCCCTCGCCCTTCGTACCGCCGGCCAGGCATTTGAAATAAGCGGGGAGCACGGTCCGCCAACCGACCGGCACCTGCCATGAGCCCGCCTCATCGGCAAAGAAGACGATGCGGTCAGGATCCTCGTCAATGCCGTGAAGCAGAGAGTAGAGGAGTTCAAACGCCTCACGGGCGGTTTCCTGCGATCCCTCGGCCACCGCCTGAACACACCTTCCCATGAGCCGGTCGAACTCGGCGATGAACGCGTCCGTGCCGTGGGACTTCTCGGTGCAGTTCCGCCAGTTCACGTGGAAGGTCTGGTAATACTCGCCGCGCAGACTGGCCTCATAGAACTTGCAAGTCTCCGCAAGCAAGGACCCCGCGGCACCCTCACTCTCGATTAGCCGGGGAACCCTGGTCATGTCGCCGACAAGGGACTCAAGACCCGCACTGGGGATCATCTCGATGGCCCGCTCGGCGACGATCAAGAGCCGGCCGCGGTCAAGTTGCCTCAGCGCGACCCGCAACTTTTCCAGATCGACTGACTGTTCCTTCACGTTACGTTCCTTCGAAACCGACTGCCGCGCTGGACCCATCGTCCAGGTCGGCGGCCACGGGCACCGCGGTAGCGACGCGAGCGCGAGAGCGGGCTTTCATGGCTGTTGATCGACCAGTTGCAGGAGCTTCTTACCCTGTATCCGCTCGAGCCAGCGTATCGGAGACTTACCGCGACCGAGCGTCTCGAGTGTTACCGTGCCGTTTGACCGAACTACAATTTGGGTTTTGACCCGGCGTCCGCGTATGTAGTCGGCATCGTAGTGCAGCTCGCCCCGTATGAAGCGCAGACGCTCCATGAAGTCCGCGAGCTTGAAGTCGTCTTTCTCCTGATACTCGATGACGGAAGCATTCCGCGGCTTCGCATCCGCGAAAGACAATACGGCAAGGATGAACATGAATCCCAGCGATCCCCACTCAGCGGTGTCCTCCGCAACGTCCTCTTCGTCCAAGTCCTCTTCGCCTTCGTCCGCGACGAACTTCAGGCTCACTCGCATCCCGAACTCAGCATCATCCGCCGGCGCGGTCAGTACCTCCTCTTTGAGGACACGAAATGAAACGAGCAAACCCGTCTTTAGCAGCTCGTCTCCAATCATCCGGGCTTCGCTGGGCATTGGAACTCCGCGGTTCTCGTGAGCGATAGACTTTCGCTTCCAGTGAGACGCCTTGCAACAAGCGAACGGCCTCAACCGGGCGGCTTGACAAGCCAACTGTCCTCAAACGGGTCATACAGACCGCGAAGCGGGAAGTGCTCGTGAATGAGGAGGAAATCGCTGCCGTTCCCGGTCGCAACCACCGCCTCGTTTGCGATGGCGATCGAGGCGATTGCGAGGTCGGCGCCCGTTTTTGACTTCTTGGCGCCGGGATCATTTACGAGAAAGTTGCGTAGGGGCGGTGTTTCATACATCCGGCCTAGGAGCAGCGCGGCATCCGTGTGCAGAGGCAAGACCTGCGGTCTGCCCACTTCCAGGAGCCCTTCGAGCCACTGTTGCACACTCTGCGCAGTTGCGGCATCGGAACGCCGCGCGCGCTCGATGCCAATCTGAACTTCCATGATCGTTACGGACGTGGTGGCCAGCTCTTGCCAGCCGACCTCGCCCATCCACGCGGCCAGAGTCGGATGGGGCTTCTTCTTCCGGAGATTGCTGATGACGTCCGTGTCCAGGACGAACATGTCTCAGTCCTTCAGATCCACGTTTCTCGGCCGTAACAGCGGCGAGCCCTCCGTCCTGACGCCGCGCATGGCAACGTCGAACGCGTCATCTCCCTCGCCAGCGTAACCGGACCCCACCAGGTAACTCTTGAAGTTGGGCTTGGTCTCCTCGAAGTACTCCCGGGAAACGACAACCACCTCCCGGCCATCACGCCGACGGACGAATTGCGGCCGCCCTTCCACAGCAGCATCGACCACATCGGAGAACCGGTGCCGAGCTTCTGCGGCTTGCCAAACGTCGCCCATGAGTCGCCTCCTCATCTGTCTCCAACGGGGCATTGAAGCAATCGTCACGCTAATTGTCAATTGGAGTGACATTTCAGATGTGACTTACTCCGCTGATGCCATTGGCCAGGCTGAAGGGCTGAAGCGGGGGGTGGGGTGTCTTCAAATCGCCAAAATTGGGGTATCCGGTGTCGGACGTCCGTTCGTACCCCAAAAAATACCCCATTTAATTTGTGGCTGCCCCTGGAAGGCTCTGGCGCTCGGCGGCCCTCACTGGCCTTCGGCAGAGCTCACGCGGGACTGAGTTAAGCACTGGAATTCATTGGCCTATTTTGGACCCTTGGTGGACTTCCGACCCGCCAGATCGGATGGAAGTCTGTTCGCTCGTAATTTATGGATTTTTAAGTAATCTTTAGTAATGGCGGAGAGGGTGGGATTCGAACCCACGTGCCGGTTTTACCCGACCATCCGATTTCGAGTCGGCGCCGTTATGACCGCTTCGGTACCTCTCCGTCCGGCCAAAAACCCTCACAAACGCCTCATTATGGTGAGTGGGCGTGCTTCGCGGGACCCGGGCGCGGTGAGCTGGTATTCTAGCCCAAGCATTTGAGGACATGGGGATTTGCATTGAGGCTGACAGGCGCCCATCACGATCTCCGGCCTGCCACAAGGAGGGTGGCCCTGGCGATCGCGTCCACTGTTCTCCTCGCCAGCTGCTCACCTACCCCATCCGCGCTGCAGCAGATCCGCGCCAGCGGCGAGCTGCGCGTCGTGACCCTGAACCTGCCAACCTGCTACTACCTGGGCGCCCAGGGACCGGAGGGCCTGGAATACGACCTGGCCAGCCACTTTGCCGCCCAGCTGGGCGTCCGCCTCAAGATCTACGCCGTCCCCAGTGAAGCGGCCATCCGCTCGGAACTGATCTCCGGCCAGGCCGACATTGCGGCGGCGCAGCTCACCGCAGGCGCGGCCTGGTGGCGGGTGGGCAAAGCGTCGGCCCCCTATGCGGAGATTCCCCAGCTGGTGGTCTATCACCGCGGCGAGCCGCAACCCCGCGATACCCTGCAGCTCGAGACCTCCAGGCTGGCCGTCCAGGCCGGCAGCGCCCAGGAGCAGTTGCTCACCAGGATGAAGCAGATCCTGGCGCCGCGCCTCACGTGGGTGGAGACGGCACCCAGCGCCGCGGACCCTCTGGAAGATGTGGATTCCGGGCAGGCGCGCTATGCGATCGTCGATGCCCGCACGTACTCCTACGCTCATCACCTCTACCCTGACGTCAGGGTGGGTTTCAGCCTGCCGGAGAAGCGTCCGATCCAGTGGGTCGTGCGCCGAGGAGACAATGACCTGCTGCAGGCGGTGAATCGCTTCTTCCAGGTCGAGGAGACCTCCGGCGAGCTCACCCGTCTCATGCAGAAGGACTCCGGGGATACCAGCTCGTTCCAGTACGAGGAGCTGCGCCTCTTCCAGGTCTCCCTGACACAGCGGTTACCGCATTACCGCGCCTGGTTCCAGGAGGCCGCCACCGAGAACGGGCTCGACTGGCGGCTGCTGGCCGCCATTGGCTTCCAGGAGTCGCGCTGGGATCCGCAGGCAAGCTCAGCCAACGGCGCCATGGGCGTCATGATGCTGACCTCCAACACGGCGCAGGCGATGGGCATCAAGAACCGCACGGACCCGCACCAGAGCATTTTCGCCGGGGCACGCTACCTCGCCCAAGTGCGCGACATGGTTCCGACCCATATCCCGGAGCCTGATCGCACCTGGTTCACCCTCGCGGCCTACAACGTCGGCTTCGGACACGTGGAGGATGCGCGCATCATTGCGCAGACTCTCGGCAAGAACCCGGATTCGTGGGCCGATGTCAGCAAGGAAATGCCGAAGCTCGCCGAGCCTCGCTGGTTCACGCGCGCAAAATGTGGCTACGCGCAGGGATGGCAGCCGGTCGAATACGTCGCGCACGTCCGTCAGTTCATGCAACTCCTCGAGTGGCAGCCCAACGACGGCGTGCCGCACATGACAGTCGCCGACGCGGCGCCGCCCCCCTCCAGCGGCAGCCACAGCGATAACGGCGGCTGACGCTCAGCCGCGGCGCTCGGCGAAGAATTCCTTGAGAAGGCTGCCGCACTCCTCGAGCAACACGCCGCCGAACACATCGACCCGATGGTTGAGTCCCGGCAGCGCGAAGATGTCAGTGATACTGCCCGCCGCGCCCGCACGCGGATCCCAGGCGCCGAAGACCACCCTGCGCACACGCGCATGAACGATCGCCATCGCGCACATCGCACACGGCTCCAGGGTGACGTATAAAATGGTATCGGTAAGCCTGTAGCTGCCGAGCGTGCGGCCGCCGGCGCGCAGCACCTCGATCTCGGCGTGCGCGGTGGGATCGTTGGTTGCGATCGGACGATTCGCACCGCTCGCAATCACACGATTGCCACTGACCAACACCGCGCCGACCGGGACCTCTCCGGCCGCACGCGCCCTGCCGGCCTGCTCGAGGGCGAGGTGCATGAAGTCGACATCGCCCGACACGCCGCAGGCCTCGTCAGGAGTCCCGCGAGCCGGTTACTTTGGCGCGCAGATGGCCGATCGCCAGACGGGCCTCGATCTCCTCGCCCGCCGGGACCGAGCGGGCATCGGTAACCAGCGTACCGTCCGCCCGGGTCACGACCGCGAAACCGCGCGCCAGTGTCGCCTGCGGACCTGCGGCCTTGAGCGTTCTCTCCGCCAGGGCCAGCCGATGCGAGCGGCGCGACAGATATTCCTTCACAGCGCTGTGCAGCCGCGAATCGAGCCCGTCGTGGCGACGGCGGTATTCCCGCACGAGACGCTCGGGCGAGTGCTGCAGGAACCTCGCGAACGCATCACTCAGATGGTGCCGACGTGTATGCAGCACCGCATACGCAGCACTTGTGAGCCGCTGTTCCAGATCATCGAGGCGCTGCGCCTGGTGGCCCAGACGCACGCCCGGATGTGCCTGCTTGAGTCGTGCGCCCGCATTGGCAAACCGACTCGACACGGCGCGCAGCTCGCGTCGGACGCATGCGCTCAAACGCTCCTCCATCCGTGTCAGTGCCTCCAAGCAGGCGACGCTGTCTGGCGCAACGAGCTCTGCAGCTCCGGATGGTGTTGGCGCACGCGCATCAGCCGCGAAATCCGCGATGGTGAAGTCGATCTCGTGGCCGATCCCGGTGACCACGGGAATGACACACGCGCGAATGGCCCGCGCCACCTGCTCGTCATTGAAGCACCACAGATCCTCCAGCGAGCCACCACCCCGCGCCAGAATCAGCACATCACAGTCCATGCGCGCCGAGGCCTGCTGCAGGGCATGCACGATTGCCGGCGCGGCGGCAGCGCCCTGCACGGCCGCCGGGTAAACCACTACCGCGGCCGGTGGGAAACGGCGCGCCAGAATGTTGAGGACATCCCGCACGGCCGCGCCGGTCGCTGAGGTGACCAGGGCGATCCGCCGCGGGAAGCGCGGCAGGTTGCGCTTGCGCTCCCTGGCAAATAGTCCTTCGGCGGCGAGCTTCGCCTTCAGCCGCTCGAACTCGCGCTGCAGCGCGCCGACACCCGCCTCCTCCAGGTGATCGACGATGAGCTGGTATTCGCCCCGCGGCTCGTACAGGCTCACGCGCCCGCGCGCAATCACCAGCTGGCCGGCCTTGGGCGTGAACCCCAGCGCCGAGTTCTTCAGCCTGAACATGGCGCAGCGCACCTGGCTGGCGCGGTCCTTCAGCGAGAAATACCAGTGGCCGGAAGTGGGCTGGGAGAAATTCGACAGCTCCCCTTCCACCCAGACGACCCCCAGGCCGCGCTCGAGCAGTACCCGCACCTCATTATTGAGGCGCGAGACGCTGTAGACGCTGCGGCCAGGGCCGGCCTCGGGCTCAGCGCCGGGGAAGAGACTGGCGGGCATGGCCGGCCACCATAGCACGAGGTTTACCGCGGCGCCCTTCGTGCGTAGAATTAGCTATGCGAATCCTCGAAGAAGCTCTCACCTTCGACGACGTCCTCCTGGTACCGGCCTACTCGGAAATATTGCCCCGAGAGGTCGATTTGGCGACGCGCGTCACCCGCCGTATCCGGCTCAACCTCCCGCTGCTTTCGGCCGCCATGGATACGGTCACCGAAGCCCGCCTCGCGATCACCATTGCGCAGGAAGGCGGCATCGGCATCATTCACAAGAGCATGACCGTCGAAGCGCAGGCGCGCGAGGTCGGTCGGGTGAAGAAGTTCGAGAGCGGCATCATCAAGGACCCGATCACCGTCTCTCCCAATACCACCATCCGTGAGGTGCTCGACGTCACGCGCTCGCGCGGCATCTCCGGCGTGCCGGTTGTCGTCGGCGGGAAAGCGGTCGGCATCGTCACGCACCGTGACCTGCGGTTCGAGCAGAAGCTCGATGCGCCCGTCTCCTCGGTCATGACACCCAAGGAGCGGCTGATCACCGTGCGCGAGACCGCACCAAAGGAAGAGGTGCTGGCGCTGCTGCACAAGCATCGCATCGAGAAGGTGCTGGTCGTCAACGGTGATCACGAGTTGACCGGCATGATCACGGCGAAGGACTTCCAGAAGGCGACTGAATTCCCGCGCGCCTGCAAGGATGAGAGGGGCCGGCTGCGGGTGGGCGCCGCGGTCGGGACCACTCCCGACACCATGGATCGCGTCACCGCGCTGCGCGAGGCGGGTGTCGACCTGGTGGTTGTCGATACCGCGCACGGACACTCGCGGGGCGTCATCGCCATGGTCGAGCGCATCAAGGCACAGTGGCCCGATCAGCAGGTGATCGCGGGTAACATCGCCACCGGCGAGGCCGCACTCGCCCTGGTGACTGCGGGTGTGGACGGGGTGAAGGTCGGCATCGGACCAGGCTCGATCTGCACCACGCGCATCGTTGCGGGAGTCGGCGTCCCGCAGATTTCCGCGGTCGCGAACGTCGCGGAAGCGCTCCGCAACAGCGATGTGCCGGTGATCTCCGACGGAGGCATCCGCTTCTCCGGTGATATCGCCAAAGCACTTGCCGCGGGCGCTCACGCCGTGATGATCGGCAGCCTCTTCGCCGGAACGGAGGAGTCGCCCGGCGAGGTGGAGCTCTATCAGGGCGCTTCCTACAAGTCTTATCGCGGCATGGGCTCACTGGGTGCCATGGCCGAGCGCCACGGCTCGGCGGACCGTTACTTCCAGGACGCCTCGACGGAGCTCGAGAAGCTCGTCCCAGAAGGCGTCGAAGGTCGGGTGCCTTACAAAGGGAGTGTCGTCACGATCCTGCAGCAGCTCGCCGGCGGCCTCAGGGCTGCGATGGGTTACACAGGCAGTCGCGACGTCACGGAGCTGCGCACGCGCCCTGTGTTCGTGCGCATCACCAACGCCGGCGTGCGCGAGAGCCACGTGCACGACGTCTCGATCACGAAAGAGGCACCCAACTACCGGGTGTCCTAGGAGCCTATGGCCAGCGTTGCTCGACCCGCCGCGCCTTCCACAGCCACACACGGGGACATCCACGCCCACCGCGTCCTGATCCTCGACTTCGGAGCGCAGTACACACAGCTGATCGCGCGTCGCGTGCGCGAGCTCGGCGTCTACTGTGAGATCCATCCTTGGGACATCACTGACGCGGAGGTTCGCGCCTTCCAACCTCGCGGCGTCATTCTTTCCGGCGGCCCGGAATCGGTTACCAACCCCAAGCCACCCCGAGCACCCGAGGCCGTATTCTCCCTGGGCGTGCCGGTGCTCGGCATCTGCTATGGCATGCAGACCATGGCGAAGCAGCTCGGTGGGCACGTCGCGGCGTCGACGGAGCGCGAATTCGGCTATGCCGAGGTGACCGTCACGGGCGCGAGCCGGCTGCTCGATCATCTCCAGGACCGGCGCGACACGCAGGGGCGGCCCGTTCTCGATGTGTGGATGAGCCACGGCGATCGCGTGGGAGCGCTGCCCGAGGGTTTCACGGTAACCGCGGCGACCGCCTCCATTCCGTTCGCCGCCATGGCGGACGAGCGGCGGCGCTTCTACGGCGTGCAGTTTCATCCCGAGGTGACGCACACGGCTCAAGGCGCGCGCGTCCTCGAGCGCTTCGTGCGCGAGATCTGCGGCAGCGATGCGCTCTGGAGCACAGGCAACATCATCGAGGATGCGATCGAGCGCGTTCGCGCCCAGGTCGGCAGCGGCAAGGTGCTGTTGGGTCTGTCCGGCGGCGTCGACTCTTCCGTCGTTGCCGCCCTGCTCCACCGGGCGATCGGCGATCAACTGGTGTGCGTCTTCGTGGATCATGGCCTGCTGCGCCTCGGCGAAGGTGACCAGGTCATGAGCACCTTTGCGGAGCATCTCGGCGTGCGCGTCATAAGGGTCAACGCGGAGACGCGCTTCCTCACGGCGCTCGCGGGAGTCGCGGACCCGGAGGCGAAGCGCAAGATCATCGGGCGAACGTTTGTCGAGGTGTTCGACGAGGAGGCGCAGAAGCTGTCCGGCGTCGGCTTCCTCGCCCAGGGCACGATCTACCCCGACGTGATCGAGTCCGCTGGGGCGCGCACCGGCAAGGCGCACGTCATCAAATCGCATCACAACGTCGGCGGCTTGCCCGAGAAGATGCACCTGAAGCTCGTCGAGCCGCTGCGCGAGCTCTTCAAGGACGAGGTTCGCCGCCTCGGCGTCGAGCTGGGACTACCGCGGGAGATGGTCTACCGTCACCCCTTTCCCGGTCCGGGTCTCGGCGTGCGCATTCTCGGTGAAGTGCGCAAGGAATACGCCGATCTCCTGCGCCGCGCCGACGCGATCTTCATCGATGAGCTGCGCAAACACGATCTCTACGACCGCACCAGTCAGGCGTTCGCAGTGTTCCTGCCCGTCAAGTCGGTCGGCGTCATGGGTGACGGCCGGCGGTACGACTACGTGGTGGCGCTGCGCGCGGTGGAGACGATCGATTTCATGACAGCGCATTGGGCGCGCCTGCCCTACGAATTTCTCGAGCACGTCTCGCGCCGGATCGTCAACGAGATCGCCGGCATCTCTCGTGTCGTCTACGACATCTCCGGCAAGCCACCGGCAACGATCGAGTGGGAATAGCCTCGACAAGCGCCTATGCGTATGGTTTGATTTGAGGCGTCAGAGAAGACCAATAAAAAGCCTTCCCGGGGGATGTATGGGGTCACGGCGAGCCGTCGGTCGCGGGTATCTGCGCACCCACCTGTCTACGTTCATTCGTCTTGTGCTGGTCTCGGCACTGCTTACGTCGCTTGTGGCTTGCGGTGGCGGTGGCTCCGCCTCGGATCCGGGCGATAGCGGCTCGGGAAGCTCTGCAAGTTCGGGCAGCTCCGGCGGTTCGGGCAGCGGCTCCACCGCGGCTCCGACGTTGAGTGCTGCCGCTACCGCCGTATCGGCAACGGTAGCTCCCACAGCCGCCACGCCCGCGCCTTATGTAAACCTGAGCGTGAGCAATCCTCCCTCGAGCGGTCTGTGGTACACGACTATACAGACCGGGTCGGCTGTCGCCTCATCCAGTGTCATCTGGAACCCTTCTCTGATGAACGGAGCGCAGGCGGGACAACTCGAGATCATGCTCCTCAGTCCGGCACTTATGGGATCAGGCACGTATCACGACACAGTGCAAGCCTGGGTCTGCTCCGACTCGAAGTGCGCCAACCCAATCGCAGGCAGTCCGATCTCGATCGCCGTGACGTACACCATCACAGGAACTGCCGTATCCACCGCAACCTATAACATTCTACCGACTTCCATCGCTCTGGAAGCGCCGTCGAATGGTACGGTTCAGACGACGACAGTGAACGTGACCGCGTACGACGTGCCACCGTATGGCGCCTACGTGTTCTCCGCGTCGCAGACGGGCGGTCCGGTTGCGAGCATGAGCTTCAAACAAACCAGCGCAAATGCGGAGCCCTATGCATACGGCACCGGCGTTCTGACGGTGAACATGAAGACCCCCGCCAGCCTGGGCGCGGGCGTCTACAACGACGTCATCACTCTATCCATCTGCTACGATCAGGGCTGTACCAAGGAAGCGGTTGGTTCGCCCTACAAGATTCCGCTTACTTACACCGTAACGGCATCAGCGGGCCGGGAATTTCAGCAACAGATCATCGAACAGAACCTCACCGCACTGGCAGTCGACCCCACGGGAACCGTTCTCTACGGGACGACTGCGCCGAGTGATCCGAGCGCGCCGACCTACACACCGCCGCAACTTGTCGCGATAAACCCGACTACCGGCACGAGTACCACGCTCCTCTCATTGCCGGCAGCGGTGAGTCAGATCGCGGTGTCTCGGGACGGGAAGTACATCTATCTCCTCGCGGAGCCCTGGTCTACGATCCAGCTCTCGCCGCCCGTTCAGGTGATGCGGGTGCTGACCTCCAGCGGCGCAATCGACCAAACCGTACCGCTGACGAGCATGACCAGTAGTCCGGCCCAAATTGCGGTTTCCCCGATCAACTCCAGCACTTGGGCCGCGGCATTCGAAGGCGGCGCAAACGTGTGGAATGTAGAGATTTTCGATGACAGTGTCGCTCGCCCCGACGTATGGAGCGTGACGAGCAACGTCGTCTACGGTAACGAGGCGATATGGAGCGCCGACGGACTTACAATGTATGTCCTCGACGCCAATCTCAGCGCCGTGCCGGTGAGCTCGAGCGGACTCGGGAGCGGAACGCAGCTGCAGGCGGGGAGCGCGGCTCAGTCGGGATTCGATGCAGGGGGTGGAATCCAGCTCGCGGGTGCTCTCCTCTACAGCGACAGTGGCGGTGCGCTCAACCTTGCCAGCGATACCATTTCGCGGCAGTACATCTTCCCGTCGGGGGTTCCGTACGCCCCGCTGACGATCGACACGGCAAACGATCGCATGTTCGCCTCCTACACGCAGACCGTGGCAACCGCGGGAGGAACCGCTGAGGGCACGATCGAGTCGTACAATCTGAGCGCGTACACGCCGCTCTGGATTGCCCGGCTCCCCATCGGAACTCAGCCGCTGCGCTGGGGAACGAACGGACTTGCGTGGCTCGCACCAAGTCCCAGCATCTCGGGTGCGCAAGCCCTCTACCTCATCAATGGTACCTTCGTCGCCCCCTGATTCGTTCTACCGCGCCGCCTTGTGTCGGCGCCGATGCTCCGCCTGCTTCACCCTATTGCCGCAGAGGGCCATGCTGCACCAACGCCGCACGTGACCGCGGGTGTGATCGGCGAAGAGTAAGGTGCAGCCGGGACGCTCGCAGGCTTTCACGAACCTGAAATCCTCGGTGCTGACCAGTCGCGCGAGCGCCTCCCCTATTGGGAGGAGCAGCGCCTCGGGCGAGCGCCAGCGGCGCACGACCTGCAGCTCCAGGGCTGCCGGCTTGCCGCCGGGGCGCAGGACGAGGCGGTAGTGAGCCTCATCGCGGCCGAGCAGCCGGTTCAGCGGTTCGAGCTCCGCAAGACCCGTGAGTGCAAGCGGACGGCCTATGTGCCGCAGCACGAAGCCGCGGAACCATTCGCGCAGACTCCTGGCCTGGTTCGCGATCTCGTCGAGCTCACCGGGAGAGCCTTGCGCGCGAATCTTCCGCAGCGCGTCCGTGGGCAGAAGCTGCGCCTGCTCGAGCCAGCTCAGCAACCCCGCGCCAGCATCGATCCAGTCGACAGTCGTATCGGCAGGCGTTGCCACTGAATTCAGGAAGTCGAGTCCTGGCGCATCGCCGACGAAAATCGCGGGACCGTATTGGCCCATCGTCTCTCCCGCTCGGGCACCTCCGCCCGCTGCGAGTCCTTCATAACCAATTAAATGTCACTTGACAAGTTACGGTCTTTTGCGTAACCCTACTAAATAGTTTTATCTGGTTACTCGTATTTTGAGCTCGGAAGGAAGGCAGGTCATGTCCGCGAATGAAGCGAGCGTCGTCCTCGTCCACGGTGCGTGGGCCGATGGGTCCAGCTGGGCTAAGGTGATTGGTGCATTGACCGCCACCGGCAGCAGAGTGGTCGCGGCACCGTTGCCACTGACCTCATTCGCGGAAGACGTGGCGGCTCTCAACCGCACTCTGGAGCGTATGCCGGGGCCGGTGGTGCTCGCAGGGCACGCCTATGGCGGCGCAGTGATTGCCGCGACCCGCGATGAAAAGGTTAAGGCGCTGGTGTATGTGGCGGCGCTCGCACCTGATGCAGGCGAGACGGTCGCCGACGTCTTCTATCGCGTGCAACCGCACCCGCTGGCGCCCAAGCTCGCTCCCGACGGCCATGGGCTGATATATCTGCCCGAGGCCGCCTTCGGCACGGCCTTCGCGCCAAACGCACCGGCGGAGCAGCAGGCCGTGCTGGCCGCGGTTCAGCAGCCGATCTCACCCGCGTGCATCACTGTCCCCATGGAGCGGCCGCTCTGGAGGGACAGGCCGAGTTGGTTTCTCGTCGCGGAGCAGGACCGCATGATCGTTTCCGACACGCAGCGCTTCATGGCTCAACGGATGAACGCCACGGTGCGGTCCCACCCCGTCGATCACGCCCCGATCGTTACCGCGCCTGCAGTCGTCGTGAACGTCATCCGCGAGGCGCTCGCAGCAGTCGCGGGCCGTTGATTACAGCCATTCCCGGAGAGACACCCATGACCATTCTTCACTATCGAACCGCTGACGTCGACGGCTTCAGGATCTTCTATCGCGAGGCCGGTCCGGCGAAGGCGCCGAAACTCCTGCTGCTGCACGGATTCCCGAGCGCGAGTCACATGTTTCGCGACCTGATCCCGCTGCTGGCCGATCGCTTCCGTATCATCGCTCCCGATCTACCCGGTTTCGGCCGCTCGGACATGCCGGGGCGCGGCTGCACCTTCGAGCGGATCGCGGACACAATCGGCCGCTTCACTGAAGTCGTCGGCTTCGATCGCTTCGCTCTCTATGTCTTCGATTACGGCGCGCCGACAGGCTTCCGTCTCGCCATGAAGCATCCGGAGCGCATCACTGCCCTGATTTCGCAGAACGGTAATGCTTACGAGGAAGGGCTGAGCGAAGGCTGGAACCCGATCCGGGCCTATTGGGAGGACGCATCACCGGGCAACCGCGACGCGCTTCGCGCCTTCCTGAAGCCTGAAACGACTGTCTGGCAGTACACGCACGGCGTACCGGACCCCACGGCGGTCTCTCCGGATGGCTACACGCTCGACAATTTCTATCTCGCGCGACCCGGTGCGGATGAGGTACAGCTCGACCTTTTTCGCGACTACCGCAGCAACGTCGCCCTCTATCCGGCCTTCCAGAAGTACTTCAAGACCCGCCAGCCGCCCTTCCTCGCGGTCTGGGGCAGAAACGACCCGTTCTTCCTGCCGGCGGGAGCGGAGGCCTTCAAGCGCGACATTTCCGCTGCGGTCGTACAACTCCTGGATACGGGTCACTTCGCGCTGGAGAGCCATGCCGCCGAGATCGCGGCCGCGATGCGCAAGTTCCTGCTCGGCCTGCCTGAGGCGTCCCTGAGATGATGAAGTCCGTCGCCATCGTCACCGGCGCCAGCCAGGGCATCGGCCAGGCAACGGCCATCCGCCTGGCACGCGATTTCTCCGCGCTCGCCCTGGTCGCGCGCAATCGCGCCAACATGGAACGCACGGCGGAGGCGGTCCGGGCCGCCGGCGCGCAGGCGCTCATCATCGACATCGACCTGGCCCAGGCCACGGCCGCAAAGCAGGTCGTCGAGCAGACCCTGGATGCGTTCGGCCGCATCGACGCGTTGCTCAACATCGCCGGCGCGGTACCGCAGATCGATCTTTTCGAAATGACGGACGAGCAATGGGAGAGCGGGCTCGCGCTGAAGCTGCACGGCGCACGCCGGCTGACGATCGCGGCATGGCCGGCCCTGAAGGCGGCCAAGGGCTCGGTGGTGTTGATCTCCGGCAACTCCGCCCTCTTCCCCAAGGCACCTTATGCCGCGGTCGGCACGATCAATGCCGCCATCTTCGCCCTGGCGAAGGCATTGTCGGATCGCGGCATCACCGATGGAGTGCAGGTCAACAGCGTCCTGCCAGGGCCCGTGATGACGGGGCGCCGCCGCTCGTACCTGCAGCATTGGGCGCCGCTGCACCACATGACGGTGGAGGAAGCTACCGCCAAATTCCCCCAGGAAGCGGCGATCGCCCGCTACGGCGAGCCGGAGGAGATCGCCGAGCTGATGGCCTTCCTGGTTTCTCCCGGCGCGAAATGGATGACCGGCTCGGTGCTCCGTATGGACGGAGGCGAGGTCAAGTCGGTCTGATGTTTGTCTGCCCCTACGCCGCCGGCGAAGAGCGCATCCCGTCGACGTCGGCGAGGTTGCCTTCGGTTGCGGCGTCGGTCGCGGCGGCCGCGGGCCTCACTTCCTCCTGCCGTGCCACCGGATTGAAGCCGCCCGACTGCTTGCGCCAGAGCTCGGCGTAGAGGCCGCCCTGCAGCAACAGCTCAGTATGTGATCCATCCGCGACGATTACACCTCGGTCGAGAACTATGAGACGGTCCATATCCATCACCGTGCTGAGGCGGTGAGCGATCGCGATCACCGTCTTGCCGGCCATCGCCTCCTTCATGGCTTGCTGGATCTTCTGCTCGCTGTGGCTGTCGAGCGCGCTGGTCGCCTCATCGAGCAGCAGGATCGGTGCATCGCGCAGAATCGCGCGCGCAATGGCTATCCGTTGCCGCTGTCCACCCGAAATCTTGATGCCGCGCTCGCCAGCGAGTGTGTCATACCCGTGCTCGAGCTCGACGATGAACTCGTGCGCGTGAGCGCGCTTGGCAGCCTCGACCACCGCTTCGTCTGCGGCGCCCGGCCGTCCATAGCGGATGTTCTCGAGCAAGCTGCGATGAAAGAGGTTGGTATCCTGTGGAATGAGGCCGATGGCGCCGCGCAGGCTTTCCTGCGTCACGGCGCGGATGTCCTGCCCGTCGATCCGGATGACGCCGTCGGTCACGTCGTGCATGCGCATCAGCAGTCCCATCAACGTGGTCTTGCCTGCGCCGCTCGGGCCGACGAGTCCCACGCGCTGGCCGGGCGGGATATACAGCTCGAAATCATGGACGATATTGCGTGAGCCGCGTCCGCGCCCGCGCGGCTCGTAGGCGAAAGCGATGCGCTCGAAATGGATCGCCCCATTGGGGACGTGCAGCGTCGCCGCCCCAGGTTCGTCCCGGACCGTGGCCGGTACGATCAGCGTTTCGATGCTCTCACGCGCCGAGCCCAACTGGTCGTAGAAATCCGGAATACGCTGGCCCAGGTTGTAAGCGGTCTGCAGCAGCGAGCCGGTGAGGGTGGTCACCATGAGGAAGTCGCCCGCGGTCATGCGCCCGTGCACCCAGCCGTACAACGCGCCACCTACGAAGCCGAGCCACATCAGGATGTCCATGACGTACTGTGAGCATCGCAGGCGCACCACGGAGCGATAGAGCGCCATGCGCCGCTCCCGCTCCTCCCCCGTGTAGATTGTCAGCTCGCGGTCCTCGACCGCCTGATTGGCGAATTGGAAAACGTTGCGCACGTTGGTGATGACATCGACGATCCGGCCGGTCACCGAAGCACGCGTTTCGTTGTTCGCGGCAGCGCGCCTGGCGCATTCGCGGCCGAGGAGAAGGCTCCCGGTGAAGTAGACGACGATACCGGCGCCGGCCGCGGCGCAGAACGCCGGGCTGGCGACATAGAAATAGCCGGCGACGAAGACGAAGAACATCGCGCCCGGAATGAAGTCGAACACTGTCATGTCGAACAGCATCAGCACCTGATCGGGCAACATGATGGCGCGATGCGCGATCTTGCCGGAAAGGGTGCTTTCGAAGTAGGCCGGCGAGAGGCGCTGCGCGTAGGCGAACACTTCCTCCTTGATGCGGATCAGCATGGGCGAGCGCGTGTGGTAAGAGCAGAACCACGTGGCGGCGTCGCAGACGAAGCGCGCGGCCACCAGTGCCGCAAAGAGCAGGAACGGCCCCCTCAGCGCTCGGCCGGCCTCCTGCAGCGGCCCGTGCAGGTTGAGCGCGGTATCGGTGAGCCGTTTGGTGGCAAAGGCGATCGAGGCGAAGACGAAGCGCCCCAGCGTCGGAAATGCGAGCAGCCCCAGACAACCCCAGCGGAACTGTCGGGCGAAATACAGGAAGAAGCGGTTCAGGCGGTTGGGCAGCGCGGGCGCGTTCATGCGAAGAGTCAGTGGCAGCGGTAGCGCCGCTGCGGCGGCTCGGGAGCGGGGACACCATGTTCCCGCTTCGCCAGCCTATTCGCTCCGGGTGCCGGCCGGCAAGCCCGCTCGCCGGGACTGTGCCGAGCTTCTCCCTTCGGCTCGCCGCACCCGCGCCCCAGGTCGTTGCTTACGTCCGATTATCGACCGGCCCCCGTTTGCGCGCCAGCGTCCAGGCCGCGGCGGCGAACACCAGCACGTTGGAGACAATCACCGGCTTCGAGGCGATCAACACACCGAAAGTCATCCACAGCACGGCGCCCACCATCTGCAGGCCACGCAACATCGTCGGCCTGGAGAAAAAATACGAGGCGACGAACACCGCGGTCGCCATCCAACCGACCGCATCCGCGATCGGCAGGCTCGTTAGCCTCATCGATATTCACCCCTTCGCATGCGGCCGCTGCGCCCCCTCAGCCACCCGCCGCGGCCTGCCGCGGGCGCTCGCCCTGGATCTCTGGGCCACCGAATTGCGCATCATACAGGGCGTGGTAGGCACCTTTGCGGGCCAGCAGCGCCTCGTGGGTGCCCTGCTCGACGATGCGGCCGTCGCGCATCACCAGAATGAGATCGGCATCGCGAATCGTCGACAGCCGATGCGCGATGACGAAGCTCGTCCGGTTGCTGCGCAGAGCCGCCATCGCGTGCTGGACCAGTGACTCGGTTCGGGTATCGACGGAGCTGGTCGCCTCATCGAGGATCAGTAGCGCCGGCCGGGTGAGGAACGCGCGCGCGATCGTGATGAGCTGCTTCTGCCCGGCACTGATGTTGCTCGACTCCTCGTCGATCATCGTGTCGTAGCCGCGCGGCAGGCCGCGCACGAAACGATCGACGGATGTCGCCCTGGCGGCCTCGACCACCTCCTCGTCGGTCGCATCGGGTCGACCGTAGCGGATGTTGTCGCGAATGGTGCCGTTGAAGAGCCATGCATCCTGCAGCACCATACCGATCCGCGATCGCAGCTCGTCGCGCCGCATGGTTGCGATGTCGACGCCATCGAGAGTGATCCGGCCCTGGTCGAGCTCATAGAAGCGCAGAATGAGGTTGACCAGCGTCGTTTTGCCCGCTCCCGTCGGCCCGACGATGGCGATCGTATGACCCGGTTCGGCAACCAGCGACAGCTCCTCGATGAGCGGCCTGTCCGGCTCGTACCGGAACGAGACGTGCTGGAACTCGACGCGGCCCTGAACCGCCGCCGCAACCGCCGGCTCAGCAGGCTCGGGCCGCAGCTGCGGCTCATCCAGCAGATCGAACACCCGCTCCGCCGAAGCGACGCCGGACTGCATCGTGCCGGCCATGGAGGCAACCTGCGTGAGTGGCCGATTGAAAGAGCGCGAGTATTGAATGAAAGCCTGCACCGCGCCGAGCGTCATTCCGCCGGTCGCGACGCGCAGCCCGCCGATGACCGCGATCAGAACGTAGTTGACGCTGCCGACGAACATCATCGAGGGCATGATGAGACCCGATATGAACTGGGCGGCGAAGCCGGCCTCGAGCAGTTGCTCGCTCTTGGCATCGAAGCGGCGCGACACTTCACGGTGGCGTCCGAACACCTTGACGAGCTCGTGGCCGGTGAACGCTTCCTCGATCTGGCCGTTGAGCTCCCCCGTCCGTGTCCACTGGGCAATGAAGTGGCGCTGCGAGCGCTTGGAGATCACGCGGGTGAGGATCAATGCCAGCGGGATGGTCACCAGCGCGATCAGCGCGAGCAGCGGCGAAATGACGAACATCATCGTCACTACGCCGAGTAACGACAGAAGAGAGGTCAGCAGCTGGCTCAGGGACTGTTGCAGGCTCTGCGAGATGTTGCCGACATCGTTGGTGACCCGGCTCAGTAGCTCGCCACGCGTCTGCCTGTCGAAGTAACGCAGCGGCAGGCGGTGAATTTTCTCCTCTACATCGGCGCGGAGCCTGCGCACGACCGCTTGGACGACATCATTGAGAAGGTATCCCTGAACCCAGAGGAACGCGGCGGACGCGAAGTATACCGCGATCGTCTCGAGCAGCGTCGCGCCGAGTGACTTGAAATCGATGCCCGTACCGGGCGCCAGGTACATGCGGGAAAACATTTCCGCCAGATGGCTGTGACCGGCCTCCCGCTGCGCCGCCACCGCCTGCTGCTTCGACTCACCTGCCGCAAGATGCTCGCTGACGACACCCGAGAAGATGATGTCGGTGGCACGCCCTATCAACATCGGCCCAGTGACCGACAGCGCCACGCTGGCAAGCGACGACACCACCACGAGGACAAGGGCCGGACGGTGCGGCTTCAGTCGCGCGAGCAATCGGCGCGCAGACGGCCAGAAGGTAGCCGCCTTCTCGCCCGGTGTACCGAGACTCATCCACGGCGGTCCGCGTCCCGCGGATTGACCCGCGGCGGGGAGCCTTCCCGGCGGCGGGCCGCGTCGGATGTCGCTCAAGCCGCTTCCTCGGGTGCCAGCTGCGAAGCGACGATTTCCTTGTAGGTCGCACAGCGCCGCAGCAACTCGGCGTGCTGGCCGACAGCGATCAGCGTGCCGCCGTCGAGCACTGCGATCTGATCGGCATCCATGATGGTCGAAACCCGTTGCGCGACGATGATCGCCGCCGCGTGGCGGATGATGGGGCGCAGCGCCGCGCGCAGGCGCGCTTCGGTACCGAGATCGAGCGCCGAGAAGGACTCGTCGAAAATATACACCTCGGGTCGGCGCACCAGGGCGCGCGCGATGGCGAGACGCTGGCGCTGGCCGCCGGAGATGTTGCTTCCACCCTGGGCGATGGCTGCCTCGAGCCCGCCCTTCATCAGCGCGACGAATTCCCTGGCCTGGGCGATCTCGAGCGCCTGCCACATCTCTTCCTCCGTGGCATCCGGGTTGCCGTAGCGGAGATTGCTCGCGACCGTGCCGGAAAAGAGGTAAGCCCGTTGCGGTACCAGCCCGATGCGGCTCCAGAGGAGGTCGGGATCGAGCGCGCGCACATCGATGCCGTCGACCAACACGGCACCCTCGCTGACATCGAAGAGCCGTGGGATCAACGATACCAGAGTCGTCTTGCCCGCCCCGGTGCTGCCGATGATCGCCAGAGTCTGGCCCTCGGTGACGCGCAAAGAGACATCATGCAGCACCGAATCCACGGCGCCCGGATATTGGAACTTCACCTCCCGAAACTCGACCTGCGCACGCAGCTGCACGGCTTTGACGGCGTCCGGCGCCGGTGCTACCGACGATGCTGTCGCGGTCACCTCGCCGATCCGCTCGGCGGAAACGGCGGCGCGCGGAATCATCATCAGCATGAAGGTCGCCATCATGACCGCCAGCAGGATCTGCGCGAGGTAGAGCAGAAAGGCCGTGAGGTCCCCGATCTGCGACTGTCCGGCGCCGATCCTCTGGGCGCCGAACCAGAGGACCGCGACGCTCGAGACGTTCAGGATGATGACGATGGCCGGAAAGAGCAGCACCATCAGCCTTCCGGCCCGCAATGCGGTATCCATGAGATCGGCGTTGGCCTGCTCGAACCGCAGGATCTCGGCGGGCTCGCGCACGAACGCGCGCACCACGCGAATGCCGCCGATCTGCTCGCGCAGGATGCGGTTGACGACATCGAGGAGCTTCTGCATGCGCCGAAACTGCGGCACCATCTTAGCCGCCACCAGTCCGATGACGACCGCCAGCATAGGGACGCTGACTGCCAACAACCAGGAGAGCCCCGGGTCCTCGTGCTGCGCCATGATGATGGCGCCCACGCCCATGATGGGCGCGGAGATCATGGTGGTGCTGCTCACGGCGACCAGCGACTGGAGCTGCTGCACGTCGTTGGTGGTGCGCGTAATGAGCGAGGGCGCGCCGAACCTCGCCACTTCGCGCCCGGAGAAGCCCATCACGCGGCGGAACAGGGACGCGCGCAGATCACGTCCGAAGCACATGGAAGTGCGCGCGCCGAAATACGCGGCGGCGACCGAGAAAGCGATCTGGCCCAGGGTCATGAGCAGCATCCAGCCGCCGGTGCGCAGGATGTACGCCGTGTCCCCTTTGACGATGCCGAGATCGATGATGTCGGCGTTGAAGGAAGGCAGGTACAGCGACGCGATCGTCGCGAGGAGCTGGAATACGGCAACAGCCAGCAACCCGCGCGCGTACGGCCGCAGATGCTCACGCAGAAGCCGGATCAGCATCGGCCGGCCTGCGCTATCGCCTGTCCGCGTTGCTCGCGCAGGAAAGGCCGGTCGATCTGCTCGGCATACAGCTCGATGTCCGCCGCCGCGACTCCACAGGCGGTAAAGTGCTCCTTCCACCTGTCCACGACCTGCGCAACTGCGCAGACCTCCTTGGCCGCTTCGGCGCTTTTGAGCGCGAAAAGGGCCGACATGGACAGCGCGTTGGCAAGTGTGGAGTCGGCCGCCTGCTCGCCGACGCGCATCTGTTGGAATCCCAGGGCCTGGCCGGCGGGAAGCACATCGAATGCAGGCGCCAGCTCGTATTGCCCCCGCTCGGTCATGATGAGAGCGTGGTTCTTCTCATGATCGTCGGTATTGTCGATCAGGATGTTGAAGACCATGCGCCGGAAGAGCTCCTTCATGTCCTGTGAGTACCTGTTGTCCTGCGTGACGCCTCTGCGCCGCAGCAGCTGCGCCAGCTCCGGGTAGCCGAACTGCTCACCGGCGGCGCGGAGCGCAACCGCGGCCGAGAGGCAGTGGCGACGGCGCGCACCCGCGCGATCGAAACGCCTGATCGCGACCGCGTGTCCCACCGTTAGCCGCACTGTCATCGTGGAAGCCACGCGTATGTGCGCTTCTTGCGCCAGCGTCATGCTTGCGTGCTCGATCAGCGGCGTGTCTGCGGGCTCGCCGTCCGAGAACTTGATGACCCATTGCTCGCCGTCCATATTGAGCAGCGCTTTCGGCCGCGCGCCCCCCATAGTGGCGCCCGGCGATACGAGTCTCTTCAGATCGGCCGGGATCGGCTCGTTTTCCTGGACCATGCGGATGAGTTCGTGGACCCGGTCGGCCTCCTGCAGTGTTGGCAATGGCCCGAGACGTCGCGGCACGTATTGCTCGGGCGAGGTCGAGACTCCAAGGGCGCCGAAGCGATCATCGCCGGCGAAATACAGGTACTCGAGCAGCGACAGGCGGGGAGGCTTGTCGATGAAGCGGATGACGCGCTCGCCCCAGCGATCGGGGCGCGCATCGTCCACCGCGCCCACCGCGGTATTTTTCTCGACCGGCAGAAACTGCTGCTCGATGAGCGGCAGATCCTCGCTGAGCTCGAAGCCATGCTCGAGCCAGGGCGCGAAATATCTCAAGGACACGCCCTGATTCGAGCGTATCAGGCCGAGCTCGCCAACGACGACGGGCCGAGCAGGCTCGAGTAGCGACCATAGATACAGCCGATCGGACGGCTGATAGCCGGAGGCGCTCGACTCCGCGGAGACTTTGGAGTTCACTCTTGCCTGTTCTGCGGCCGGCCGCGTACACGCCGCGCTCGCATCGAGGCGGCGGAGCGGCTGGCGCGCCGCTCGAGCGCCTGGCGAACAGCCCCCTCGAGCGCTCCGCGATCCTCCGCTGGCTCGGCGAGAGCTGACAGGCCGTTGGCTCTACCGATCAGCCAGAGCGCCGTCGCGTAGAGCCCGACGCCGACGGCAGGGTCGCCCCGCTCGAGCCGAATCAGTGTGGGGATCGAGCAGCCGAGCCGACCGGCCCATTCCCGCTGGGATTCCCGGCGTCTCAGCCGGGCGATCGCCAGATTCTCACCGAGGCCGCGAAGCGCCTGAGCTGCGGCGGGCGGAAGTGCAGTGAGAGCAGGAGTATTCTTCGCCATAGAACATATAGTTTATTGAAAATGCAGTTTTAGGCAAGTATATTTAATACTTAGAAGGTAAATATTCAGTATAGTACTGTAAATTGACTAGTTGCCACCTAACCGCTAGCCTGCGGGCATGAACGACCCAGAAGCGCAGCTGACCCCCATCCCTATGCCGGCACTGCTGCGCCACGCTCGTACAGCCTACGGCCTCGCCATGCGCAAAGCGCTCGAGGACGCCGGCTACGACGATATTCCGAAGAACGGCCTCTACGTCATCGGCGGGCTGGCGCTCGGGGCGGGTGACGTTCCGCTTGCCGCCCTGATCCGCGACCTGCGGATCTCGAAGCAGGCCGCGGGGCAGCTCGTCGACACGTTGGTCAACCGCGGCTATCTGGCACGCACCGTCGACGAGGAAGATCGCCGCCGGCTGGTCGTGACCCTGACCGACCGCGGACGCGCTGCCGCGGCAACGCAGGCGGCGGCGCGGGAGCGCGTGGACGCGGAGCTGCTCATCAAGGTAGGGCCGGAGTGCATCGAGCAAACACGCATCGCACTGGCGGCGCTCACCGAGATGGCAGGTTGGGGTGAGGGCCCGACAGACGACGAGGGTTAGTGGAGAGCCAAACGTTGCGACCGGGACTCGTAATCATTCTGCTGTGGGTGGCCTTCTGGGCCTCGTGGCTGCTCGCCGCGGGCTGGAGCACCCCGGCTGAGCGGCGTGTTGGGATGAAAGGCGAGCTTGCCTATCGCCTGGTGCTCATCGCCGGCGCGCTCTTTCTCCTGCCGCGCGCCCACGGTTACTTCGGACCGCTGCGACTCTGGTTCGTGACGCTGCGCGAGGCCTGGATCTGCACCGCGCTGCTCGGCCTCGGGCTTCTCTTCTGCTGGTGGGCGCGCCTTCACCTGGGGAAGCTATGGAGTGGTTGGATCACGCGCAAGGCCGACCACCGTGTGGTCGACACCGGCCCATATCGCATCGTGCGCCACCCCATCTATACCGGGCTGCTGCTGGCCGTCTATGCGACCGCCGCGGCGAAGGGTACGATACTCGGGCTGATCGGCGCGCTGCTGGTCACGCAGGGACTCTGGATGAAGGCAACGCTCGAAGAGCGGTGGCTGCATGAGGAGCTCGATCCGGGCGCCTACGACGACTACCGCAGGAAGGTGCCCATGCTCGTCCCCTTCGGACCGAGGTAACAATGGATCCGCGACTCGTCACTCCCTATATCATCGTCGCCATCATCGCTTGGGCCTACTATCGCCGCATGCGGCGCTGGTTCGGGCGCCAGCGCGTGCAGGACGGGCGCATGTGGTTCAGGATCGCCCTCCTGACACTCATCGCCGCCATGGTCACTGTGGTCATTGCACGCGATACCGAGATGCTCGGCGCGCTGCTGGCCGGCATCGCCGCCGGCGCGGCCCTCGGTTACCTCGGGCTCAGGCATACCAAATTCGAAGTCACGGCCGAAGGACGCTTCTACACACCGCATACCTACATCGGTCTCGCGGTCAGCGCGCTCTTCGCCGGGCGGATCCTGTATCGCTTCCTCTCCGTATACAACGGCACCGTGGCAGCTCCCGCCCCGGGTCAGGGTGCCGCCGCGACCTTCCAACACAGTCCCTTCACCGTGGCCGTCATCGGCGCGCTCGTCGGCTATTACGTGCTCTACTACCTGTGCGTCCTGCAGCGCACCAAGAGGCCGATAATCAGCGCTACGGCTTGAAGAGCTGCGCCGCCGCCGGCGGGTTGGAGGGAAAATATCCGTGGAAGTAGCTGGCCACCAGCCGCCCGCGACGATATATCGCCTCTCCCGCCGCATCGGATCGTGCGCGCTGGGTGTAGGCCGCCGGAGTGAGCGGACAGTCGACCGTGGAGTGGTGGAAAGTATGGCCGCGCAGCTTGCCGCCCGGTAGTGGCGCCGTGTGATAACCCAGGCTCTGCAGGCGCGCGTGCATGATCGCGCGCCCCGGCAGGATGCCCGCCATGTTCGCGCGCCCGCCCTCCTTGTCGGTCAGGGATTCCAACAGGTAAAGCATGCCGCCGCACTCGGCGTACGCCGGCTTGCCCGACTCCACGTGCCGCCGCAGCGCCTCCGCCAGATCGCGGTTGCCACCCAGGCGCTCGAGATGCAGCTCCGGGTAGCCGCCTGGCAGATAGATACTGTCCACGGACGGCAGGTCATTCGCCGCCAGCGGTGAAAAGAACGTCAGCTCGGCGCCCATCGCCCGCAGCAGGTCGAGATTCGCCGGGTAGATGAAGGAGAACGCCCGATCGCGCGCGACGCCGATGCGAACGCCTGCCAGCGGGCGTTCGAGCGCCGCGGCATCGGTGTCGATTTCCGGCGCACCCAGCTCGATCGCGGGTGGCAACTCATCGAGGCCGGTATGGTCCAGCGCCGCGGCCACCGCCGACAGGCGCTGCTCGAGATCGGCGACCTCCTGCGCCTGCACCAGACCGAGATGCCGGTCGGGCAGCTCGAAGGCCGCGTCGCGCGCAATGGCGCCGAGGAACCGCATCCCCGCCGGGACGCCCTCCCTGGCGATACTCGCATGCCCCGGCCCGGCCACCCGATTCGCCAACACGCCGTGGAAAGGAAGCGCGGGTGCGTAGTGCGCCAGACCGTAGGCGACCGCGCCGAAGGTCTGTGCCATCGCCTCGGCATCGATCACCGCGAGCACGGGAATGCCGAAGAGCCGCGCCAGATCGGCGCTGCTCGGCGTGCCATCGTAAAGACCCATGACGCCTTCGATGAGAATGAGGTCGGCGGTAGCGGCCGCTTCGTAGAGCAGCCGGCGGCAATGCGCCTCGCCGCCCATCCACAGATCGAGCTGGTACACCGGCCGGCCGCTCGCGTGCGCGAGAATCATGGGATCGAGAAAATCCGGGCCGGTCTTGAACACCTGAACGGCGCGACCGTGGGCGGTGTGATACCGCGCCAACGCGGCAGTGACCGTAGTCTTGCCCTGACCCGAGGCAGATGCGCTGACGAGAAGAGCCGGACAGCGTCTGCGCGACACGTTCAACGCGCCTTGGGTCGTGACCCGCGCCGGACTTTGCGCGACCGGTCGTACGGATTGCGATCCGTACGATACTCGACGACGACTGGGGTCGCGAAGAGGTCGTATGTCTTGCGGAAGACGTTCACCAGATATCGCGTATAGGCGTCCGGAACGGACGCGGTTTGATTCCCATGGATGACGATCCGCGGCGGATTGCGTCCACCTTGATGCGCGTAGCGCAGCTTGATCCGCCGGCCGTGCACGAGCGGCGGCTGGTGCATCGTCAACGCATGCTCCAGCGTGCGTGTCAGCAGCTTTGTGGGCATCTCCCGCATCGCCGCCTCATATGCCCGCTCGGCCGATTGCATGAGCTCCCCGACTCCCGTGCCATGCCGCGCCGAGATAAAATGCAGCGGCGCGAACGGCACGAAATCCAGCTTCAGCGACAGTTGCCGATGAATCGTTTCGCGCTGCTCCGCCGGTATCCCGTCCCACTTGTTGATGGCGATGATGAGCGCCCGCCCGCGCTGCAGCGCAACACCGAGAACACTGGCGTCCTGCTCCGATACCGTGTCATGCGCATCGATCACCAGGATCACGACGTGCGCCTCATCGATGGCCTGCAGCGTCTTCGCGACGCTCGCCCGCTCGATGACATCCTCGACTCTGGCGCGGCGACGCATGCCGGCGGTATCGATGAGTTGGAACTTGCGCCCGTCGCGCTCGAACGGCACCAGGATGCTGTCGCGGGTGGTGCCCGGCTGCTCGCTCGCGATGACCCGCTCCTCGCAGATCAGACGGTTGACAAGCGTGGACTTGCCGACATTGGGCCGTCCGATGATGGCAATGCGGATTCCTTCGGCGGCCGGATCCGTCGCCTCATCGTCCGACTCCGCCTCGAGCCCGGCGAGCGCCTGGATCATCAGATCCTCGCACCCCTGCCCATGACTCGCCGAGATGCCGACCGGCTCGCCGAGGCCAAGGACGTGGAAATCGGCCGCCGCCAGGTCCAGATCCAATCCCTCCGCCTTGTTGACGGCCAGCGTCGTCGGCTTGCCGGACTTGCGGATCTCGCGCGCAACGAAATCATCCTGCGGCGTGAGGCCCGCACGCCCATCCACCAGCAGAATCAGCCTATCGGCCTCGGCCACGGCGCGCTCCGTCTGGGCGCGCATCTGGGCCTCGATGCCTTTCGGATTCTCGATCAGACCGCCGGTGTCGATGACCACGAAGGGCAACGGTCCCACCCGCCCGAAGCCGTATTGGCGATCTCGTGTGAGTCCCGGAACGTCTGCCACGATCGCATCCCGCGTACCGGTGAGTACGTTGAACAGCGTCGATTTGCCGACGTTGGGCCGGCCTACTAGAGCGACGATGGGCAGCATGGGACGCTGCTTGTGTTATGTGCGGGGGGACGTCCGGTATGCGTTGATGCGGCCGTCGTCGTTGATGACCACGACCTCGTCGCCCTGCGCAACGGGCGCGTTGCTGATACGCAGCTTGCCGCTTCGCACCCGCGCGATGAGAGCACCGGTGTGTTTGTCGAGGAAGTGAACGTAACCCTGGAAGTCGGCAACCACTGCGGCGTCATCATCAACGGCGACGGCGGTCAGCCCCCGATAGGCCAGCGCCGGCTGGCGCCAGATCACGGATCCGTTGGCGCGATTGAGCGCAACGACCTGCCCCTCCGCGCTCGACATGTACACCGCGTCCTTGTCCATCGCCAAACCACGGAAGCTCGACGCCTTGTGAGACCACCATGTCTGACCACTATCGAGCGCCAGCATCTCGACATTACCGTGATAGCCCACTGTGTAAACATCCTTGCCGACGACGTCCACCGGACCATCAACGTCGGCCAACCGCTCGATCTCCGTGCGGCCGTGCGGCTGCGAGACCGTCGCCAGCCAGACTTGAGACCCATCGCCCGAGTTGACCGCCAGGACCTTGCCATTCTCGAAGCCCGCGATAATGAGATCGCCGACGACGGCCGGCGTCGATGTGCCGCGCAGGGAGAGCGATGGCACATCCTGATCAGCTTCCCACAACTCGTGGCCGTCGGTCGGAGACAGGCCGCGCAGCCTGCCGTCGACGGACCGCACCGCCACGACGTTGTCTGAGATGGCCGGCGGCGCGATCACCGAGCCGTTGATGAGCACCGTCCAGATCGGCTTGCCGTCGGCCGCGTTGAGCGCGATCACATGCCCGTCAGTCGCCCCCGCAACCACGATGTTGCCGCGCACCGCCGGTCCGCCGCCGAGCGGCAGCTTGGTGTTGGTGCGCCACAGTCGGTGGCCGGTCTGAAGATCGAACGCCGCCACCTCACCGCGATAACCCGAGGCGAAGACGCGATTGCCTTCGAGTGCGAGACCCAGTCCCAGGCGCAGCCGCTTGGCGCCGCGGTCGGTGACCGAGTCGCTCCAGATGCGCTCCACCTTCAGGGTCGATTTGATCGGCGCGAGCTTCGCGGGCTGGTCCGGGTTCTTGTTCTTGGAACAGGCGGCCAGCAGGCACAGGGCCGCCAGCGCCAGTACGGTCCAGCAGCGCATCGATCGCGTGGTGTTGGTTTGCAAGGGAGCCCTCATGCGCAGCGTGCAATGGTCAGCGGGGATGGGACGGAGCGCTCGGTGCCGCACTCGGTGGCGCGGCCGGGGAGGCGGCGCCGGCGGGCGACGCCGCATCGGCTGCCAGGTCGGAAATCTCGAGGTCGAGGATTCCCGAGTCCGTCTCGCCACCCTTCTCGCCTGCGCGGGCCAAGCGGTACTGTGCGAGCGCCGCGGGCTTATCGCCCATGGCGTAGTACGCATCGCCGCGGGCCTGCGCGAACTGCGGCGCCAGAGCGCCAGGATTGGCACCATTCAACGTGGTAATCGCCGTCGCCGGTTGGTGCTGGGCGATCTGTACGCGCGCGAGCCTCTGCCGGGCGACGAGCTTCAGAATGGAATCGTGAGAGTGCTGCATGACGTCCTGCAGCTCAGCGGCGGCCCGGTCGAGCTGGCCGTCCTCCACGAACGCCCTTGCCGAGGCCAGCTTTGCCTGATCGGCATAAGGTGAAGAGGGGTATTGGCGCTCCAGCTCGCCCACCAGGATGAAGGCCTGCGTGCGATTGTTCTGCACGAAGGCATTCTCCATCTGGATGTAGAGCGCGCCAGCCGCGATGTTCATGCCGTCCCGGCGCGCCTGCCACCAGCGCACACCGGCCCACCCCAAGGCGGCGACAGCGACACCGGTCACGATGGCCGGGCCGTTCTCGCGCAACCAGCGCTTGAGCGCTTCCCACTGTTCACGTTCACTCAGTAAATAATCGTCCACCACCCCTCCTCGAGGAGTTCATTCCGCCGGCGCGGTGGCGCCGGCAAGTGCCGCTTCGATGGCCGCGGCTAGCTCAGGCAGGGGGCACTCGCTCTGACCCGCCTCGTTGCGTAAAGGTTTCACGGCGGCGACGCCGCGCGCCAGCTCGTCATCACCCAGGATGACCGCCAGCGTGGCGCCGCTGCGATCGGCACGGCGAAACTGCGCCTTGAAATTGCCCCCGCCCAGATTCAGATCGAACCGCCGCGCCGGCAGTGCGTCCCGCAGGCGCTCGACCAGGCCGACGCCAGCGGCGGTGGCACGCGCTCCACTCACCACCACGTAGACGTCCGCGCCAGGCGCCGCTGGCACCTGACCGGCCTGCACCATCAGCTCCACGACCCGCTCCATACCCATTGCGAAGCCGACGCCCGGCGTCGGCTCCCCGCCCAGCTGGGAGATCAGCCCATCGTAGCGGCCGCCGGAGCATACGGCATCCTGGGCCCCGAGTGCGTCGGTGATCCACTCGAACACCGTGCGGCTGTAGTAATCCAGCCCGCGGACCAGCCGCGGGTTGATGCGATACGGGATGCCGATGGACTCGAGAGCGGCGCAGAGCGCGTCGAAGTGCTCGCGCGACTCCGCATCCAGATGATCGGTGAGGAGCGGCGCGCCCGCAACGATCGCGCGCATCTCCGGGTTCTTGCTGTCGAGGATGCGCAGCGGATTGCCCTCGAGCCGCCGGCGGCTGTCGCTGTCCAGAGCGCTTTCGTGCGTACGGAAGTACGCGATCAGCTTCTCCCGGTAGGCGCGCCGCGAGTCCGGCGTGCCGAGAGAGTTGACCTCCAGCCGTACCCGCTCGATGCCGAGCCGGCGCCACAGGCGCGCGACGAGCGCGATCAGCTCGGCATCGGCGTCGGGGCCGGGATAGCCCACCGCCTCGAGGTCGAGTTGATTGAACTGCCGGTAGCGCCCCTTCTGCGGCCGCTCGTGCCGGAACATGGGGCCGAAGCACCAGAGCTTGTGGCGCTGCCCGCGCAGCATGCCGTTCGAGATGAGCGCGCGCATGATCCCGGCGGTCGCCTCGGGGCGCAGGGTCAGGCTATCCCCACCCTGATCCGCGAAGGTGTAC
>JBOIAB010000121.1:0-4688 GCA_050738635.1 Steroidobacteraceae bacterium | reverse complement strand
TTCAAACGCACTTCGTCCCGGTCGCGTCATAGCTATGAGTTCGTATTAAGACGCCTAGTCGCCGCAGACTCTGCCCCCAGCGGGGTGAAGCGCGCTCGCACGAGCGCGAACCTACGCGCAACGCGCTACCGGCGGTGGGGTGAGCGGATGGGCTAAACTCCCCACCGGCGCTGAGCGGCCAGTAGCCGCCGTTCGCTCTGCGTGGGAGACTTGCTCGATACCTCACGTTGGATTGCGGCTATGGCTCTCGTCCTGCGGCACGTTGAAGCGATGGCGCATCCGGCCTATGCTTAACGGTAGGCATAGGAGGATGCGATGGGCGGGAAATTTATTGGTCTCGGCATTGCGCTGGGAATAGCGCTAGGAGCGGCCGTTGGGGCCGCGATTCACAAACTCGCAATTGGGGTTGGTATTGGCGTTAGTCTCGGTATTGCCGTGGGTGTGGCAATAGGTGCCGCGAAGGCCATGCGCGATGCGCGATCGGATTCCTAGAGGCCCTGACAGTCGGGTCAGAAGCGCCGCAAGGTCGTGCGGACAGCGATCTCCCGGATCATTGCGCAAGAGCGGCTCCGCAAGCTGACATTCATCGCTCACGCTGCATGCCCTATGCATTTCAGCATGGTATGTAAGAACGATTGGAGGGAGTGGCGACCTTCGGCGTCGCTGCGCACCTCGTTCACAGATTGCCGCAGACGCTACATCGTGTATTGTCAGCAGTGCCGTTCGGTCCAATTTCCGAGGCTGTGAGTCACGGACGGAAAGTATTGCGAATTCATGAGCTTAAATAGAATAGTTAGCGTTGCCCCGATGATGGACTGGACCGACCGCCACTGCCGGTTCTTTCTGCGCGGCTTCTCGCCGACGGCGCTCCTTTATACGGAGATGATCACCGCGGCGGCCATAGTGCGTGGCGATACGCGGCGACTGCTCGCTTTCGATCCGGAGGAGCATCCGGTTGCGCTGCAGTTGGGTGGCAGCGAGCCGGGGGAGCTTGCCGCTGCGGCGCGAGCCGGCGAGGAGGCCGGTTATGACGAGATCAACTTGAATTGCGGCTGCCCGAGCGATCGCGTCGCGAGCGGCGCGTTCGGCGCCTGCCTGATGCGGGAGCCGGCGCGGGTTGCGGACTGCGTTGCAGCAATGCGCGCGGTGGTCGCGGTTCCGGTCACCGTGAAAATGCGTATCGGTGTCGTGAGCGGTACGCGCGAGCATGTGCGGGACGGGATCGCGAAGTTCGACGAGTCGGACTCGGAGGCGCTACACGGGTTCGTGAGTCAGGTACGGGACGCTGGCTGCGAAGTCGCGATCGTGCACGCTCGCAAGGCAGTGTTGGGAGGACTGTCACCGAAAGACAACCGAGAGGTTCCGCCGCTTCGCTACGACGTCGTGCGGGGATTGAAACAGCACTTCGCCGATCTGCCGCTGATCGTCAACGGGGGCTTGCGCACCGCGGCGAGCGTGCTTGATGCGCTGACCTGGTGTGATGGGGTGATGCTGGGCCGCGAGGCCTATCACCGGCCGTTCTTGCTGAGCGAGCTGCAGCGCGCGCTTGGCGGAGTGGCGCATTTCGCGCCGCCGGGCCGGGAGATGCTGCTCGAGCGGATGGCAAGATACGCGCAGCGGCAAGTCGCGCAGGGTGATCGCCTGTCGGCGATTACCCGTCACATGCTCGGGCTCTATGCCGGCGAGCCGGGTGCGAGGGACTACCGCCGCCTCTTGAGTGAAGGCGCGCGCGCCCCGGGCGCGGGTCCGGAGCTGATCCGGCAGGCGGCCGCCGCGGCGCGGGCGATGCGGCAGGCTCAGGCCCCGGCGAGTCCTTCGGGCGGCAGCTCCGGCTAATCGGTAGCGCAGCGAAGCCTCTCTGGTATTATTCCGGCCAACGTCGTCGTCGCCTTGCCGTCTGGGGGTGCAAGGGTGGGCGGCTGGCTGCACACTCGACATGGGCAAGGATATCGAACTCGCCATATTGTTTGCCGACGTCGTCGGCTCGACCCGGCTCTACGAGCTGATGGGTGATCTGCGCGCGCGCGATATGGTTTCGATCTGCATCGACGTCATGCGCAGCGCGACGGAACAGCGCCACGGCACGGTCATCAAGACCATGGGCGATGAGGTCATGGCGACCTTCCCGAGCGCCGATGAAGCGCTGAACGCCGCGGCGCAGATGCAGCAGCAGATCTCGACTCATGCCCAGCTCAAGGTTGACGGCCAGCCGGTCGCGATCCGGATCGGCTGCCACTTCGGGCCGGTGGTGCTCGAGGCTCGCGATGTGTTCGGCTCGACGGTGCACACCGCCAATCGCATGACCAGCCAGGCGAAGGCGGGCCAGGTCATCACCACCGCGGCTACCGTCGAGCACCTGTCGCCGGAATGGCGGGCCAACTGCCGGCTGATCGATACCGCGCCGATCAAGGGACAGGGGAACGAGGTCCCGCTTTACGAGGTGCTCTGGCAGACGGAAGACGTCACCAGCATGGTGCCGGCGATCGCTCTGAAGGGACGGCTGGCCGCCGCCGCGCGACTGCGTTTGCGCTGGCTCGACCAGGAAGTGGTCGTCGATGAGCACCATCCCAGCGTCACCATCGGGCGCGCCGAGGACAACGATCTCGTGGTGAAGGGAAATCTCATCTCGCGCCTGCACGCGCGCATCGAGCTCAGCCGCAACAAGCTGGTGCTGATAGACCAGAGCACCAACGGCACTTTCGTTCAGACCCAGGGCGGGGAGGAGTCCTTCGTCCGCCGTGACAGCCTGCAGCTCAAGGGCGAGGGGATGATCGGGCTCGGTCGCCTGCCGGAGGCCGACTCCGCGCAGACCATCCGCTTTGCCTGCGAGATCGTCTAACCGAGGCGGCTCTCCGTCGCGGCAAGCTCCGCGAGCAGCTCGGGCGGCAGCCGCGAGCCGTACTTCCCGAGGTAAGTGCGGATGTCGCCGAGCTCCTTGCGCCACAGCGCCGGATCCACCGACAGCAGGGCGCGCAGCGCATCCTCGCCGAGCCGCAGCCCCTGCACATTCAGCTCCTCGGCGCGCGGCAGCAGTCCGATCGGCGACTCCGTCGCGCCGACCCGGCCGCTGCAGCGATCGAGCATCCATGCGAGCACGCGCAGGTTCTCGCCGTAGCCCGGCCAGAGGAACTTGCCCTGCGCATCGCGGCGGAACCAATTGACGTGGAAGATCTTCGGCGCGTGTGCCAGCCGCGGCCCGACCTGCAGCCAATGCCGCCAGTAGTCGGCGAAGTTGTAGCCGCAGAAAGGCTGCATCGCCATGGGGTCGCGGCGGACCACGCCCACCTGGCCGACCGCCGCCGCAGTGGTTTCCGAGGCAACTGAAGCGCCGACCAGAACGCCGTGCTGCCAGTTGCGCGCCTCGTAGACGAGCGGCGCCACTTCGCGGCGCCGGCCGCCGAAGACGAGCGCAGAGATCGGCACTCCGCGTGCATCCTCTGCGTGCGGTGAGTAGCTGGGATTGCGTTTGGCGGAGACGGTGAAGCGTGAGTTGGGATGCGCCGCGGGTCCCTTCGAGGGATTATACGGCCGACCCTGCCAGTCCGTGACCGGAGTACCGCTCGGCAGACCTTCCCACCAGGGCTGGTGGTCCGCCGTGAGCGCGACGTTGGTGAAGAGCGTGTCGCGCCGGATCATGTCGTACGCGTTGCGGTTGGTCTCGCGATTGGTTCCGGGCACGACGCCGAAATAGCCGGCCTCGGGATTGATGGCCCAGAGCCGCCCGTCCGCGCCTGGGTGGAGCCACGCTATGTCATCGCCTACCGTGTAGACCTTCCAGCCCGGGAGCGAAGCCGGCGGGATCAGCATGGCGAGATTCGTCTTGCCGCAGGCGGAGGGAAAGGCGCAGGCGATGTAGTGCGTCCCACCCTGCGGGCTCTCCAGGCCGACGATGAGCATGTGTTCGGCCAGCCAGCCCTCGGTGCGCGCCTGCCAGCTGGCGATGCGCAACGCATGGCATTTCTTGCCGAGCAGCGCGTTGCCGCCGTAGCCGGAGCCGAAGCTCTCGATCGCCAGCTCCTCGGGGAAATGCATGATGAAGCGCCGGTTCGGATCGAGCTCGCCGGTCGAGTGCAGGCCGCGCACGAACTTGCCGTCGTGCGCGATCCGCTCCAGGGCCGCGCGTCCGACCCGCGTCATGACCATCATGTTGAGGGCGACGTAGGCGCTGTCGGTGATCTCGACTCCACAGCGCGAGAGCGGCGAGTCGATCGGGCCCATGCAATACGGGATGACGTACAGCGTGCGCCCGCGCATGCAGCCGGAGAAGAGCTCGCGCATCTTTGCATGCGCTTCCTTTGGACCCATCCAGTGGTTGTTGGGTCCGGCGTCGTCCTTGGAGTTGGTGCAGATATAGGTCAGATGCTCGACGCGCGCGACGTCGCTCGGGGCCGAGCGGTAGAGCTGGCAGTCCGGGAACTGCTCCGGGTTGAGCTTGATGAGCTCACCGTCGCGGATCAGCTTCGAGGTGAGATCGCCGTGATCCGCATCGGTCCCCTCGCACCAGCGCACCCCCGCCGGCTGGGTGAGGGCTCGAACTGACTCGACCCAGTCGGTGACGGCCTGGGAGAGTTGGGACATCGTGATCGGCAGGGGTACAGCAGTGGCCATCCTCGGTTCCTCTTGTCTTGTGCGGCCCGACCCTCACCGAGGCCGTTCACCGCACGTGGGGGACCATCGGCTCCTTGCCG
>JBOIAB010000120.1:0-66495 GCA_050738635.1 Steroidobacteraceae bacterium | reverse complement strand
CAGGACGCCGAATTTTCCTGGGAATTTCACGTCCTCAATCCCCCGGCTTTAGTGTCAGAAGTGCAGCCACATTGGCGTGAAGTGTATGTGCAACGGCCCTGACAGTGTCACTCGGCGACGCGACTTGCTACCTTTCATTCGAGGTCAATGTACAGCCGCGGGAGTGACCAAGAGCGCGTCTCCTCCTCGCCCTGAACGGCGAGGTTTCCGACGCGGAGAGATCAGATGATATATTTGCGGCCGAGAAAAACCGACATGAGGCGAAGAGCATGACATCCACGTTACGACGCGCCACGGCTGTTACCGTACTGCTCGCGGCCGGCGTCGCAATGGCGAGCGCCGGCACGGTGAGACTGACGGGCAAGCAGGAGACGCCACCGGTGAAAACGATGGCCCGCGGTGCTGGCGTGATCGATGTCGCCGCCGATGGCTCGATAACCGGCAAGATCAACACTCACGGAATCGAGGGAACGCTGGCGCACATTCATGAGGGTGCGCCGGGCAGGAAGGGTCCGGCAGTCATGGCGTTGGCGCCGGGGCCGCGTGGCACCTGGGTGGTGCCTGCGGGCTCGAAGCTCACCCCGCAGCAGCGCCAGGAATTCCTCGCGGGCAAGCTCTACGTGAACGTGCACAGCGCCACGCATCCGGACGGCGAGATCCGCGGCCAGCTCAAGCCTTAGGGCCTGAACACTCCCCTGCAACAGATTGATTTCGCGAGGGCTTTGTGGAACTGCAAAGCTCGCGGTTGCGCCATTCGTCATAATCTTGGAGCCGATCACAGCGGGCGGCGCCGATCGCGCTTATTGTTGCCCGGATGACGAGTTCGGCGCCGAGCCTCGAGGGCCTGTACGACTCGCCCTACGCGGCGGAGCTGCGCAAGGCGCGTCCCGGCGCGCGCTTTGCACCGGCCATGGAGGCCGATTACCTGCGCGTCTTTCTGCGCGACAACCGCACTCTGGTGCGGCTCTCCTGCACGCTCGCGGTGCTGCTCATCGCGCTGCGCGGCCTGGAGGTTCTGACCGGCGGCACGCCCGGCGTCAGCTCGGGCCCGGTGTTCCTCGGAGTGGGCGCCACCTCGCTCATCCTTCTCTGGTTCGCCTGGGGCCGGCTCTACGAGCGCTACTACCTGCCGTGGGCGCAGATCCTCATCCCGGTGCGCAACAGCGTCATCGCGGCGCAGCTGGTGCGGGTGGCCGCGCACGGCCAGCTCGATGCCCTGATGCTGCTGCCGCTGCTCCTCCTCGGCCCGTTCTACTTCATGGGACTGCGCTATCGGACGGCGTTGCTCGTCGTCCTTCTGTCGGCAGCCTCGATGTTGGTCGCGGCCGTTGCATTTCATCTGCCGCCGACAATCGCTTTCCACAGCGGCGCCTTCGCCCTGATCGCGTTCATCGCCTTCGCCGTCGCAGCGCAACAGATCGAGACCCATGCGCGGCGCGCGTTCCTCGAGAGCCAACTGGTCGCCGAGCTGGCGCAGCACGATGTGCTCACGTGGACCAAGAACCGGCGGGTGTTCGACGAGTACCTGCCGCGGCTGTGGCGCCAGGCGGCCGAGGATGGGCGCGAGCTCGCCATCCTGCTGCTCGATGTCGATCAGTTCAAACCCTACAACGATCGCTACGGCCACCAGGCGGGTGATGTGGCGCTGCGCAAGGTCGCGCAGGCGATCCAGGGCTGCGTGCGCCGGCCGCTCGATCTCGTCGCCCGCTATGGCGGCGAGGAGTTCACGGCGATCCTTTACGATACCGACCGTGCGCGTGCCGCGGGCACCGCGGAATGTATCCGCAAGGCCGTGGAATCGCTGGCTATCGAGCACCGCGCATCGCGCGGCGGTCCGGTGTTGACCGCCAGCATAGGCGTCGCCATCGTCGCGCCCGATGTGAGGCGTACACCGAGCGGCGCGCTGCAGCTCGCCGACGAGGCGCTCTACCGCGCGAAGTCGAACGGACGCAATCGCGTCGAGATCATGGACGACACGGAGTACCGTCTGCTGGTCACCGGCGTTTTCCCTCGGAGCATAGCGGACACGCTCAAGAAGAGCTCCGGCAAGCAGGGTGCCGCCAAGCAGGGCGGCACCCAGCACTGAGGCGGCGGGCGCCGAGTTGCCGCCCAAGCCCGCGGGACAGCCCCACCGCGCGAGCGAGCGTCGGATAAGCCGGTAAGCGCTTCCGTAACGCGCCGGGCGCGGTCAAAAACGTATACTCGGTGCAGCCCCGTCCCGGAGGCCCGCGATGGTCGAACCCCTTTCCCCGGAGTTGCTGCGGCGGATGGATGCGTACTGGCGCGCCGCCAACTATCTGTCCGTCGGTCAGATCTACCTCTACGACAACCCGCTGCTGCGCCGGCCACTCGAGCCGGGTCACATCAAGCCGCGTCTGCTCGGGCACTGGGGCACGACACCGGGGCAGAACTTCATCTATGTGCATCTCAACCGGGTCATCCGCCAGTACGAGCTCGAGATGATCTACGTCGCGGGCCCGGGACATGGCGGGCCGGCGCTGGTCGCCAACACCTATCTCGAGGGCAGCTACACCGAGCGCTATCCCAACATCACGCGCGACGAGGAAGGGCTGCGCAAGCTCTGCAAGCAGTTCTCCTTCCCCGGCGGCATTCCGAGCCATGTGGCTCCCGAGACGCCGGGCTCCATCCACGAGGGCGGTGAGCTCGGCTATTCGCTCAGCCACGCCTTCGGCGCAGTGTTCGACAATCCGGCACTCACCGTCGCCTGTGTCATCGGCGACGGTGAAGCCGAGACCGGGCCGCTCGCCGCCGGTTGGCACAGCAACAAGTTTCTCAACCCGGCAACCGACGGCGCGGTGCTGCCGATCCTGCACTTGAACGGCTACAAGATCGCCAACCCCACGGTGCTGGCGCGCATCGGCAAAGAGGAGCTCAGCGAGTATCTGCGCGGCTGCGGCTATCTGCCGTACTTCGTCGAGGGCGATGAGCCGCAGCGGATGCACCAGCTCATGGCCGCCACGCTCGATGAGGTAATCGGGCAGATCCGGCGCATTCAAGCCACGGCGCGCACGGAGGGGCTGCAGGAGCGGCCGCGCTGGCCGATGATCGTGCTGCGCAGTCCCAAAGGGTGGACCGGACCGAAGATGGTCGACGGTGAGCAGGTGGAGGGCACCTTCCGCGCGCATCAGGTGCCGCTTGCGGAGGTGCGCAGCAACCCGGCGCACCTGCGGCTTCTCGAGCAGTGGATGCGCAGCTACCGGCCGGAGGAGCTGTTCGATGCCGGCGGCGCTCTGCGCCGCGACCTGGCCGACCTCGCGCCGGAGGGTGCCAGGCGGATGGGCGCGAACCCCAACGCCAATGGCGGGCTGCTCCTCAAGGACCTGGCGCTCGCCGATTTCAGCGAGTACGCCGTCGAAGTCCCGCGGCCCGGCGCCGTCGATGCCGAAGATACACGTGTGCTTGGACGCTTCCTGCGGGATGTGGTGAAGCTCAACCAGCAGCCACGCATCTTCCGGCTCTTCGGCCCGGATGAGACCAATTCCAACCGCCTGGGTGCCGTGTTCGAGGTGACGGAGCGGCAGTGGGTCGCCGAGCGCCTGCCGGGAGACGATCATCTGGCGCCGCAGGGAAGCGTGATGGAGGTACTGAGCGAGCATCAATGCCAGGGCTGGCTCGAAGGCTACCTGCTCACCGGCCGCCACGGCGTATTCAACTCTTACGAGGCGTTCGTGCACATCGTCGATTCGATGTTCAATCAGCACGCCAAGTGGCTGAAGGTGACACGGGAGATCCCGTGGCGGCGGCCGCTCGCCTCGCTCAACTACTTACTCTCCTCGCACGTGTGGCGGCAGGATCACAATGGCTTCACGCATCAGGACCCGGGGTTCATCGATCACGTCGTGAACAAGAAGGCGGACATCATCCGCGTCTATCTGCCGCCGGACGCCAACTGCCTCCTGTCGGTCATGGATCACTGCCTGCGCAGCCGGCACTATGTCAATGTGGTGATCGCGGGCAAGCACCCGGCGCCGCAATGGCTGACGATGGAGCAGGCGGTCATGCACTGCACGGCGGGGATCAGCATCTGGGAATGGGCGAGCACGGACCGCGGCAGCGAGCCGGACGTCATCATGGCGTGCGCCGGGGATGTGCCGACGCTGGAGACGCTGGCGGCGGTGAAGCTGCTGCGCGAGCTCGTGCCGGAGCTCAAGATCCGCACGATCAATGTGGTCGATCTGATGAAGCTGGTGCCGGAAAGCGAGCATCCGCATGGCTTGAGCGATCGTGACTTCGATGCGCTGTTCACGCGCGACAAGCCGACCATCTTCGCCTTTCACGGCTATCCGTGGCTGATCCATCGGCTGGCATATCGGCGTGCGAATCACGACAATATGCACGTGCGCGGCTACAAGGAGGAGGGCACGATTACGACGCCGTTCGACATGGCGGTGTTGAATGAGCTCGATCGGTTTCACCTGGTGTCGGATACCATCGATCGGCTGCCGCAGCTTGGATCGCGCGCGGGCTATATCAAGCAGGCGATGCGCGAGAAGTTGATCTACCACCGGCAGTACATTCGGGAGGTGGGGGAGGATATGCCGGAGATTCTGAACTGGCGATGGGAGGCCTAGCACTCCGTCTATCAGTTTGCGGCGGTCCAGCTGTCCGCCACCCGCAGGGCACGGCCCTCGGCTTGCAGTTTGAGGAGGTGGGCGAGGAGGGAGCGTTCGGCGAGGGAATGCAATTGCGGTGACACGTCGTCGTAGACGCTCTGCACCAGCGACTGCAGGTCCGCCGGCTGGTGCGGGAGGGCGCTGAGCACTTTGGCTTCACGCTTGAGGCGATGTTGGATAAGCGCCTGGATCGCGGTGTGGGGCTGGGGGATCAGGGTGCCGTGGCCGGGGGCCAGGTGGGACAGGGGCTCGCGCAGGAGGGACTCCAGCGAGGCGATGTAGGCCGCCATGTCGCCGTCGGGCGGGTCGATGACCACTGTCGAGCCTTGGATGATGTGGTCTCCCGTGAAGAGAATGTACTCATCCTCCAGGAGGAAGCAGAGGTGGTTGCTGGCGTGGCCGGGGGTGTGGAGCACGCGCAACGTGGCGCCAGTAGCGATCGTCAGGTGGTCGTTGTGCTGCAGCTCGCGATCGGGGACGAAGGTGGCGTCCTGCCAGTGGCGGTGAGTGGTCGTTCGCCCAAGGAGGGGGGCGCCGGTGGCGGCCTTCAGGGGTAGGGCGCCGGGAGAGTGATCGCGGTGGGTGTGCGTCACCAGGATGTAACGGATGGGGCCGGGAGCGGCATCGAGCAGTGCCTGAAGGTGCCGGTCATCCGCCGGACCGGGGTCTATGACCGCCCATTGCTCGCCGGCGCCCACGAGATAACTGTTGGTACCGGGGCCGGTCATGGCGCCCGGATTGCGCGCGGTGACGCGCAAGATGTGCGGCGAAAGGCGGACGGCAGCGCCGGGCTGTATGCCGGGATCGGGAGGAGTCATGGCTTCGTGATGCTAGCACAGCGCGGGTGGCCCGAAGTCGAGGCCTACGCGCATAACGCGTCTGCGCCTCCCGGCGCCGTGGCATCGAGAGTTGGGTAGTCCGCATAGCCCGAGGGCCCACCTCGATAGAAGGTGTCGGTTTGGGGCACGTTGAGGGGTGCTCCGGCGAGAAAGCGCGCCGGCAGGTCGGGATTGGCGAGGAAGAGCTTGCCGAAGGCGACAGCGTCGGCTATGCCCGAGCCGAGCGCCTCCTGCGCGCTGTCACGGGTGAACCGCTCGTTGGCGATGTAGACGCCCCCGAAGGCAGCCTTGAGCTGTGGGCCGATGCTGTCGGGGCCCACGTATTCGCGGGCGCAGATGAAAGCGATTTTCCGCCGCCCGAGCTCGCGGGCGACATGGCTGAAGGTGGCCGCGCGATTTGAATCGCCCATCGAGTGCGAGTCGGCCCGCGGGGCCAGATGCACGCCAACACGGCCAGGACCCCAGACGGAGATGGCAGCGTCCGCAACCTCAAGTAGCAATCGTGCACGATTCTCAACGGGGCCGCCGTAGTCGTCATCGCGGTGATTGCTGCCGTCCTGCAGAAACTGATCGAGGAGATAACCGTTGGCCCCGTGTATCTCGACGCCATCGAAACCGGCGAGCTGGGCGTTCTGCGCTCCGCGGGCAAAGGCCGCGACGATGCCCGGAATCTCGCTGCGATCGAGCGGGCGCGGTGTGACAAAGGGGGTTGCCGGACGCAGCAGGCTGACGTTGCCGTTGGCCGCCAGGGCGCTCGGGGCGACGGGCAGCTTGCCGTCGAGAAACACGGGATGCGAGATCCGGCCGACGTGCCAGAGCTGCAAAAACATCCGGCCGCCGGCGGCGTGCACCGACTGCGTGACCTGCTTCCAGCCTGCGACCTGTTCCGCCGACCAGATGCCCGGGGTGTCCGCATACCCGATGCCCATCGGCGTCACGACGGTGGCTTCCGAGACGATGAGCCCCGCCGAGGCGCGCTGCGTGTAGTACTGCGCCATCAGGGCATTCGGTATGCGGCTCACACCCGCGCGGCTGCGGGTGAGGGGCGCCATGAGGATGCGGTTCGGCAGCAGCAGGTCGCCTACCGGGAGCGGGTCGAATAGCGAGGGCATCAGGGGCTCCGAATCGTTCGGGTTTTGCAATATTGCAATACGGAATCTCCGGCTGCGACATTCCCTAGGTTCAATGCCTGTCTCCGTCGGAAGGCAGAGGGGCGTGCTAGCCGAGCTTCAGCAACTGGCTGATCAGCGCGTCGGCCTTGATTTCCTCGCCGCTCAGGGCCATGGCGAGCAGCTCGCCGCCGAGCTGCGGCAGCGTCAGCAATACGTCGGGCCGGGTGCGCGCGACGCGGCCGGTGTTGTGCGTGTCGCTGACGGCCGCTACCGTGCGTACGGTCGGATTCAACTCCTTGGCAGCGAGCACGACGAAGGCGTTGTAGGAATCGTCGTCGCTGAGTGCCAGCACGGCGCGGGCCTCACCGGTGTTGGCCTGGCGTAGCGTCTCGGTATCGCTGCCGTCCCCGACGATGAAGTCCTCAGGGTGGTCCGCCTCCGCGTCGGGCTTCTCAGCCAGGATCGCGGTGGTCTGCAGTCCGCGCGCGGTCAGCGCCCGAGCCGCGTCCTGGGCGAGAGGGCCGTCGCCGACCACGATTACATGCGAAGCGCGTTTCATCTTTCTCCTCCTGGGCTGCAGGAAGTTCATCATCCGCTTGTCGATCAGCGGCGCGACAATGGCCGGTAGCGAGGTCGCAAACACGGCGAGGCCGAGCACGATGAGCGAGATCGTGAAGACGCGCGCGTCGGCCGTTCGCGGCGTGATGTCGCCATAGCCGACGGTCGTCATGGTGACGACCGTGAAGTAAAAAGCCTCGATGAAGTTGCTGATCCTGGGATTGAAGCCGTTGCCGAGCACGTAGGAGCCAACCACGCCATAACCCAACGTCGCCATGACACCCATCAGGGCGAAGAGGGTTGCGGTGGCGAGGGTCACCCGGGTGAAGCTTCGCCGCGACGCGAGCAGCAGCAGCAAGAGCACGACGCTGAAGGCCTCGATCGGTCGCGAGGCGGTCGACAGCGGCGAGAGCTCGAGGGCCACGGTGGCAAGCCCGAGCAGGAAGGCGATCAGCCATGCCAGCCGTGACCGCCAGAAGAGGCCGACGCCGACAATGAGGAGGAGGCCGCCGATGGCCTCCTGGGGCGCGCCGCGGATTTCGGGGATTCCTGCGCCGCCCGCCAGAAAGACGAGTGAATGCCCCCCGGAGGAGAGCAGGCGCTTCAGCGAGCCCGAGGTCAGCAGGAGCTGCTGCAGTCCCGTCGCGCCGACCAGGATCGCGAGCGGCACGTGCGGAAACCAGCCGCTGCCGTGCAGAAACCGCCACAAGCGGTTGCGCGCCATCTGCGCCGCGCTACTCACCGATGTCGCAAGCACCCGAGCCGCAGAAGCCGCTGCCGCAACCAGGGGCCGCGCATTCCGGCTCGCTGGCGCTCGCGCCCGCTTTGATGAAGCCCGCCGAGATCAGCTTCTCGACCGGCGCCGCCGCCGGCGTCTTCCCCGGGGAGATCCCGGCCCGCTCGCACAGCTCACCCCAGGTCGCGAGCTTCTCAGCCATTTTGTGCCGCACCTCGACCAGGCGCCCATTGGCTTCGCAGCGATATTCGTAAGTTGGCACTGTCTGTCTCCACCCGCCAGGGGAAATTTTAGCAGGAGCGTGGCACGGGAAGGCGGTACCATTAAATCCCATGAAAAACGCTTACATATGCGATGCCGTGCGCACGCCGATTGGCCGCTACGGCGGTGCTCTCTCCGGGGTGCGGACCGATGATCTGGCCGCCATTCCCCTCCGCGCGCTGCTTTCGCGCCAGCCCAAGGTCGATTGGGGCGCTGTCGATGACGTCGTTTACGGCTGCGCCAATCAGGCGGGCGAGGACAATCGCAACGTGGCGCGGATGGCTCTGCTGCTTGCGGGGCTGCCGCAGGAGGTGCCGGGCGCGACGGTGAACCGGCTGTGCGGCTCCGGGCTCGACGCCGTTGCGATCGCCGCGCGCACGATCGCCGCCGGCGAGGCGGAGCTGATGATCGCGGGCGGTGTGGAAAGCATGAGCCGGGCACCGTTCGTGGTGTCCAAAGCACAGACGCCCTTCGCGCGCGACACGGAGTTCTACGACACCACGATCGGCTGGCGATTCGTCAACCCGCTCCTCAAGGAGCAGTACGGAATCGACTCCATGCCCGAGACGGCGGAGAACGTCGCCGAGGAACGCCGCGTGAGCCGCGCTGACCAGGATGCGTTCGCGCTGCGCAGTCAGCAACGCGCCGCGACGGCTCAGGCCAACGGCAGCCTGGCACAGGAGATCGTGCAGGTATCGATACCCGCGAGAAAGGGCGCCCCTACCATCGTCGATCGCGACGAGCATCCACGGGCAACGAGCCTGGAGGCGCTCGCCAAGCTCGGCACGCCTTTTCGCCGTGGCGGCACGGTGACCGCGGGGAACGCCTCCGGCGTCAACGATGGCGCATGCGCGTTGCTGCTGGCCAGCGAGGCAGCCGTGGCGCGATACGGACTGACACCTCGCGCGCGTGTCGTGGGCGCCGCGGTGGCTGGCGTCGCACCGCGAGTGATGGGTCTCGGGCCCGTTCCGGCGACGCGGCGGCTGCTGGAGCGCTTGCGGCTGGCGATCACCGATTTCGATCTGATCGAGCTCAACGAAGCCTTCGCCGCCCAGGCGCTCGCGGTCCTGCGCGAGCTCGGAGTCGCCGACGATGCGGCGCACGTCAATCCGCTCGGCGGCGCCATCGCGCTCGGTCATCCGCTCGGCATGAGCGGCGCCCGTCTCGCGACGACCGCGATGTATCAGCTGCAGCGCTCCGGGGGCAGGCGGGCGCTGTGCACGATGTGCATCGGTGTCGGGCAGGGCATCGCGCTTGCGCTGGAGAAACCATGAGCGAACAGACGGCAGCATTGCCGGTGACATTCGCCGATGTCGAGGCGGCGGCGGCGCGGCTCGAGGGAATTGCGCATCGCACACCGGTGATGACCTCGAACACCGCTGATACTAGAGCCGGTGGCAAGCTCTTCTTCAAGTGCGAGAACCTGCAGCGTGGTGGCGCGTTCAAGTTTCGCGGTGCCTATAACGCGATTGCAACACTGACGGAGGATCAGCGCCGGCACGGAGTGATCGCCTATTCGTCAGGCAATCACGCGCAGGCGGTGGCCTTCGCGGGACGATTGCAGGGCGTCGCGACCACGATAGTGATGCCGAAGGATGCGCCGGCGGCGAAGGTGACTGCCACCCGGGAATATGGCGGCGAGGTCATCTTCTACGATCGCTACAAGGAAAGCCGTGAGGAGATCTGCGCGGCGCTCGCGGCCGAGCGGGGGCTCACGGTCATCTCGCCATTTGACCACCCACAGGTGATCGCCGGGCAGGGAACGGCGGCCCGGGAGTTGTTGCAGCTCGTGGGCGAGCTCGATGTCCTGTTGGTGAGCCTCGGAGGAGGGGGCCTGCTCGCCGGCAGCGCGCTCGCCGCCCATGCCTTGAGCCCGCGTTGCCGGGTCATTGGCGTCGAGCCGGAGACGGCCAACGACGGCCAGCAGTCCTTTCGCGCGGGACACGTCATCCGCATTCCGGTACCGCGCTCCATCGCCGACGGTGCGCTCACCACCTTCCTCGGCGAGCACAATTTTCCCATCATCCGCGCGCTGGTCCATGACGTCGTCACGGTGAGCGATCAGATGCTGATCGAGGCGATGAAGTTCTTCGCCGAGCGCATGAAGATCGTCGTCGAGCCGACCGGTTGCCTGGGCACCGCGGCCGCACTATCGAAACAGTTTCATCGGCCCGGTGAGCGGGTTGGGATTCTGATCAGCGGCGGCAACATCGATCTGCCGCGCTACGCGGAGCTGTTGCGCTGACCTAGACTCGCCTGGGCAGCGGCGCGTTGACACCGACCTCTCGTCCGTCGGGGTCCTGCAGCATCATCTGCAGGGCAGGCCAATGTTGCTTCTCGAACCCATGCACCACCTTGGCGCTGGACGGCGGCTTGAACTGCTTGGCAGCCTTGACCGCTACTGCAGGAACGATCTGCAGCGCGTGTGTTCGCGGCCGCTCCGCGATGAAGATGTAGGGGCCGCCGGCCGGATGCAACATCTTGCCCGAGTGATGATCGGTCTCGAACTCGAGCTCGTAACCCAGGCCCTGCCAGAACGAGACCGTCTTGCCCCAGTTGTGGGTTTCGATCAACCAACCTTCGATACCTTCGGTTTTCATGGCTTCCTCGGTCTCTTTCGCTGCGCGTCGAGATAAGCACGCAGCGCCGCGGCGACTATGGCGGACAGCGATTGCTCCGTCTCCACGGCGTGGTGCTTGACCTCCCGGATCAACTCGGTGGGGAGGTAAACATTGAACTGCTTGATGCCGTCGACCACACTAGGATACTAGCATTCTAGGATTACGTGAGCAATCCCGGGTGCCGGTGCCTGACAAAGGGGACTGGTCCGAGGGCCTCGGTGGGTGGGTACGAGCTAGCTCGAGGACGCGCTCGGTCGAACGGTCGACGTGGTGACACGCGAGGGCCTTGATCCCGCCATTCGGGAGCGGGTGATTCGCGAAGCGCGCGCGATATTCTGATGAACACGGATCCCGGCCTGCATTCAGAGGCGAGTCGTCGTTTGCCCCAAGCTGCAAAGAACGTCGAAGACCAGATTCCCTGGCGTGCCATTGCCGGAATTGGCAATGTCATCCGGCACGATTACCACGACATCTACCCGACCGTGCTGTGGGAAACCTGCAGCAAGGATTTGCCGCCTCTCAAGAGCGCACTAGCGCGCTTGCGTGCGGCGAGGGGTACGCAGGACCGCGGACTGTAGATCCCGCGGAGCACCCTGCGGACAGGTGCATTGTGTAGCTGCGATGATAACGCTACCATAGAGTAGGAAATCACCGAGGGGAACCGCACTTGCGCGGCTGTCGTTTGCCGTGGGTCATGCTCGGCGCTGCTTTGGCGGCGAGCGCTGCGATTGCTGGGGTCGCAGCGCCGCCGCCGCCGGTGACCTTCACCGCGGAACAGGACCACAGCAACATGATGCAGCAGCTCGGCATCCAGGCGCTGCGTCCCGGCGCGAGCGGCGATGAGAACGACCCGGATCACGCCAACTATGACGAGCTGCTGGCCAATCCCTACCCGACGCTGCCGGACCCACTACGACTCGATAACGGCACCATGGTCAGCAGCGCAAGCATGTGGTGGCGGCAGCGGCGACCGCAGATCGTCGCGGCGCTGGAGAATGATGTCTACGGACGGATTCCCGGCGACGTCCCCGCCGTGAGGTGGCACGTCGCCGGTCGCGGCAAGGGTGTGCTCGGCGGCCATCCGATTGTCTACGAGCGTCTAACGGGCCACGTCGACAACAGCGCCTACCCTGCGATCAAGGTCGATATTCCGGTGACTCTGGTGCTGCCGGCGGCGGCGACGGGCAGGGTGCCCGTTCTCATCATGTTCTGGGTCGGGCCGACTCCGGTGCCGCCGACCGAGCCGAGCGACAGCGAGCGCGGCGAGATCAACGGCGCCCTGCGCGCCGCGCTCGAGCGCACCGATCCGTCGCTGCGCGCGGTGTTTCGCACCCACCCGAACGCCGCGCTCATTTCCCGCGCGCCGTTCTCGCCGCTGCAACCCAATGCCGACGGCGATCCGCCTTCGGTCGTCGAGCTGCTTGCCGCCGGCTGGGGATTCGCGGTGCTGGATCCGACCCTCGTCCAGAGTGACAGCGGCGCCGGGCTGACCCGGGGGATCATCGGTCTCACCAACAAGGGGCAGCCGCGTACGCCCGCGCAGTGGGGTGCTTTGCGCGCGTGGGCCTGGGCGGCTAGCCGCACACTCGACTACCTGCAGAGCGATCCGGCGGTCGATGGCCGCCACATCGGGATCGAGGGTGTGTCGCGCTATGGCAAGGCGGCGCTCGTGACTCTGGCCTTCGACCAGCGCTTCGCCATGGGCCTCATAGGCTCCTCCGGACGGGGCGGCGCTGCGTTGCTGCGCCGTAACTTCGGCGAGACGCTCGAGAACCTGACGGGCAGCGGTGAGTACCATTGGATGGCGGGCAACTTTCTAAAGTACGGCGCCGCCAAGGCGGTGTTCGGCGCGCGCAATCCGGGTGACCTGCCGATCGATGCGCACGAGCTGATTGCGCTCTGCGCGCCGCGGCTCGTCTTCATCAGCTACGGCCTGCCGGCGATGGGCGATGCGCAATGGGTCGACCAGCGCGGCGGCTTCATGGCGGCGATCGCGGCCCGCCCCGTCTACCGGCTGCTCGGGGCGCGAGGCCTGAATGTCCAAGGGAGCTATCTCACCGCGCCACTGCCGCCGGTGAATCACGGGCTGCTCAACGGTCAGCTTGCGTGGCGGCAGGATGACGGCGGACACACCGACGCGCCCAACATGAAGTATTTCATCGCCTGGGTGGACCGATTCATTCACTATCACTCCGCACGGGAATCGTCGCCAGAATGAGCAACAGCAACAGCAACAGCAACAGCAGAGTCTCACTGATCTTCCTGTGCGTTTCGCTGCTGGCGTGCCTGCGCGCGCCCTTGGCGAGCGCTGCGGCGGCCGGGTCGCAGCTCATCTTCACGCCCTTCCATGCCGATGGGATCTATGCTCTCGGCGAGAAGGTCGGCTGGACGGTGACGCTCGCGCCGGGCGCGGTTCCCCCCAAGGGGCGTTTCGGTTACACCATCCGCAGCAACGACCACGACGTGGTCAAGACCGGTAGCTTCGATCTGCGCTCCGGCACCGCCACCATCGACGCCACACTCGATCAACCGGCCATGTTGTATGTCGTCGTCGACTATCAGGCCGGTTTGCCGTCCGCGCTCTCTCCGGCGGAATACGCCGAGGTGAATCGCGACCTGGAGGCGCTGCTGGAGAAGGACGATCCGACGCTGAAGTCGCTATTCGCGAAGTACCCCGGTTATGAACTGCTGCACCCGGAGTTCAACCTGAGCGCGTTCGCCGAGAACCGGGTCGCCACGCTCGGCGCTGCGGTGGCGCCCTCACTCCTCGAACCGGCCGTCCCGGCGCCCGCCGACTTCGATGCATTCTGGGCGGCGCAGCTCGCCAGATTGCGCCGGATTGCGCCCGATCCGGTGCTCACGCCGATGCGGACGAGCCAGCCAGGCGTGAAGCTCTTCCGTGTGCGGCTCGACAGCGTGGGCTCGCACGTGCAGGGTTATCTCGCGCGGCCGGACAGGCGCGGCAAGTTTCCGGCGCTCGTGATCTATCAGTGGGCCGGCGTATACCGACTGGACCCGGCGTGGGCCGCGGATCGCGCGGCCGAGGGCTGGCTTGCCTTTGATGTCGACTCGCACGACCTGCCGCCTGAGCAGGCGAGCGGCGTGCCGATCGACTACTCGGCGATCGGCGATCGCAGCCGCGACACGTCCTATTTTCTCGACATGTATTTGCGCGACACGCGTGCGCTGCAGTACATCCGCAGCTCGCCGCGTTGGGATGGCCGACTCGTGCTGACCGGGACCAGCATGGGCGGCCAACAGAGCCTGGTGACGGCGGGGCTGAACCCCGGCAAGGTCACCGCGGTGCTGGTCAACGAGCCTGCGGGCGCCGACTCGAACGGTGACCTTCACGGTCGCCGCGCCGGCTATCCCAACTGGGACTCCGGTGACCCGCAGGTCATGCGCACGGCGCTCTATTTCGACACGGCCAATTTTACACCGCACATCACGGCTGCCGCGCTCATCGCGATGGGCTTCATCGATGTGACGGCGCCGCCGGTCGGCATCTGGACGGAGCTCGATGAGATACCGGCGCCCAGGGAGGCGGTGCCGATGATCGAGTCGGCGCACAACAACATCACCCCGGACAAGCAGGATGCGTGGCTGAAGCGCTCCGAGGAAGTGCTCGCGACGATCGTGCATGGCGGCCGGTTCGTGCCCAACGAGGCGCTGACTCGGCCGCTCGCGACCGCGCCGTCGGCGGGCGGCGGCTCCTGAGGCGCAGGGCGGCCCGAACCCCCATTGCGACGAGTGGCCGGGCCGCGGCTGGCCAGAACGGCGCCCGCGCGGTACCGTGCGCCGATGAGCCTCTGGCCGCTGCTCGGGATCGCCGTCCTCGTCATCGGCTTCGCCGCCGGAGTCAATCCGCTCGTCGCCATCGTGGCCGCGGCGCTCACGACCGGAGTTGCCGCCGGCCTGTCGCCGCTGCATCTCATCGCCGCGCTCGGCAAGGCCTATAACGACAATCGTTACGTGTCGATCATCTGGCTGATATTGCCGGTGATCGGGCTCCTCGAGCGCGAAGGCCTGCAGGAGCGCGCGCGCATGCTGATTGCGCGCGTGCGCGCCGCCACAGTCGGGCGGGTCCTGATCGCCTATCTCGCACTGCGGCAGATCACGGTAGCGGTGGGGCTGACATCGCTGTGCGGGCAGGCGCAGACCGTGCGGCCGCTGATCGCACCCATGGCCGAGGCAGCCGCGGAAGTGCGCCTCGGACCGCTCTCTGCCAGCACGCGGTATCTGATCCGTGCCTATGCGGCCTCCGCGGACAACGTGGGCGCTTTCTTCGGCGAGGATATCTTCATCGCAGTCAGCTCCATCCTCCTCATCAAAGGCTTCCTGCAGCAGAGCGGCTACGACATCGCGCCGCTTCGCCTGTCGCTGTGGGCCATCCCGACGGCGCTGATGGCTTTCGCGATCCACGGCCTGCGCCTCCTGCGGCTCGACGCGCGGCTCAAACGACTGGCAGGGGAGAAGTCGCCCTGATCGGCTTGGAGCAGGTCTATTGGCTCGCCGGCGCCATGTTTGCCGGCTTTGCGGTGCGCAGCGTCGGCGATCGGACCAACCGCAAGCGCTACGGCAATGCCGCCTTCTGGGGTCTGCTCGCTGTCAGCTTTCTCTTCGGCTCGCACTTGGGAGACCTGGCCAACGGGATGCTGGTGCTGGCGCTCACCGCTCTCGGCGCCACGGCCATGGGGCTGGGATCGCCCAAGACCACGTCCGTCGCCGAGCGCGAGGCGAGTGCCAGGAGCAAAGGCAACGCGGTCCTCACCCCGGCGCTGCTCATTCCCGTCGTCGCCATCGCCGGCACGCTGACGCTGGGCAAGCTCAGGGTCGAGGGTGTGCCGCTCGCGGACCCGAAACAAGTGACGCTGATCGCACTCGCGCTCGGCATCGTCATCGCGCTCGCCGTCGCCATGGTGCGCTTCAGGCCGCCTGCGCTCGCGCCGGTGGAGGAGGGCAGACGCCTGTCCGACGCCATCGGCTGGGCCATCATCCTGCCGCAGCTCCTCGCCTCGCTCGGAGCGGTGTTTGCGATCTCGGGCGTCGGAGGCGCCGTCGGGCGCATCGCAACAACATGGCTGCCGCTCGGCCATCCTTTCGCTGCGGTCATCGTGTACTGTATCGGCATGGCGCTCTTCACCATGGTGATGGGCAATGCCTTCGCTGCGTTCCCGGTAATGACCGCGGCCATCGGCCTGCCGCTCATCGTGCACCGCTTCGGCGGCGATCCGGCCATCATGGGCTCGGTCGGCATGCTCGCGGGCTACTGCGGCACGCTGGTGACGCCGATGGCGGCCAACTACAACATCGTGCCGGCGGCGCTGCTGGAGCTCCCCGATCGCAACGGCGTGATCCGGGTGCAGATTCCGACCGCGATCCCGCTGCTGCTCTGCAATATCATCCTGATGTACTTCCTGGTCTTTCGCTTTTGAGGGGGCCGGTCCGTGTCACAGACTCTCACCGCGGAAATCGCCGCGCGCCTTGCCGCCATCGCGCTCGTTCATCTGACGCGCGAATATCCCAACAAGCTCGACCACGTGCTGACCGGTCCGCAGGACCTCAAGAGCCCACGGGCGTTGCATCCCATCTTCTTCGGCAGCTTCGACTGGCACTCCTGCGTGCACGGCCACTGGCTTCTCGCCCGGCTGCTGCGCCGCTTCCCGCAGTTGCCCGCGGCCGGGGCGATCGGCTCGCTGCTCGAGGCGCAGTTCACCGAGGAGAAGGTGGCCGGTGAGCTGCGCTACCTCGAGCAGCCGGCGACGCGCGGCTTCGAGCGGCCCTATGGGTGGGCCTGGGCGCTCGCGCTGCAGGCCGATTTGTTGCGGCACGAGAGCAGTGCCGCAAGGCGCTGGGCCGTGATCCTGGCGCCGCTGGCGAAGGAGTTCGTGCGCCGCTTCGAGGCGTATCTGCCCCTGGCCACCTATCCCATGCGCGCCGGAGTGCATTCGAATACCGCGTTCGCGCTGCTGCTCGCGCGCGACTATGCGGTCGCGGCGCGTAATTCCGCCTTCGCCGGGCTGTGTGCCGCGGCGGCGCTCAAATGGTACCGGGCGGACCGGGGCTGTCCTGCATGGGAGCCGTCCCAGGATGAGTTCCTGTCGCCGGCGCTGATGGAAGCCGCGCTGCTGGCCGACATCATGCCGCGGGAGGACTTCGCCGCCTGGCTCGCTGCGTTCCTGCCGCTGGCCGCGCGGGGAGAGCCGGCGACTCTCTTCACCCCGGCTACCGTCAGCGACCGCACCGACGGCAAGATTGCTCATCTGGATGGCCTGAATCTCTCCCGTGCCTGGTGCTGGCGGCGCATCGTCGCCGACCTGCCGGCGGCGGATCCGCTGCGCGCACGGGCGCAGGCCGCGATCGACGCGCACCTCGCGAGCGCTCTCGGCCACATCACAGGGGAATACGCCGGCGAGCATTGGCTCGCGACCTTCGCGCTGCTCGCGCTCGACGACCTCCCGGGGGGCTGAGCGGCGCGCGCCGGTCTGGCGCCGATATCGGCCGGGCGCGGCTCGCCCGGTTGAACCCCGCCGCGGCGGCGGGGAACTCAATAGCATCTTGTCAGTCCTGCCGCGCGAACCCGATGCGCTCCGGCGCCTGCCGCTCGTGACGCTGTACCTGAGCGAGCGCTGTAATTCCCGGTGCAGGACGTGCGACTACTGGCGCAACGGACGCGCCGATCTCGACCTTGCCGCCGTTTCCCGCCTGCTGCCGAGCCTGCGCCGGCTGGGCACCCGCACCGTCATGCTCTCGGGCGGCGAGCCGCTCCTCAATCGTCAGTGGGAGCAGATCGCCGCGCTCCTCGCCGACGAGGGCCTGGAGGTGTGGCTGCTGACTTCGGGGCTCTCGCTCGCCAAGTACGCGCGGCGGGTCGGGAGCCTCTTCAGCACGATCACGGTCTCTCTCGACGGAACCGATGCGCCGACCTATGCCTCGATCCGCGGCGTCGATGCCTTCGATGTCGTCTGTCGAGGTATCCGTGCGGCCTCGGACAGCGGTGCACGCGTCACTGTGCGCGTGACGCTGCAGCGCGCCAACTTCTGGCAGCTGGCTTCCTTCGTGGATCTCACCCGCCGGTTGGGGGCCTTGCAGGTCTCCTTCCTGGCGGTGGATGTCGCCAATCCACACGCGTTCGCCCGCAGCGAGGGATTCGACTCGGATCTCGCCCTGCGTCCGGTGGACCTCCCGGAGCTCGAGCGCCTGATCCGCGCCCTGGAGCTCGACCGTGCCGAGGCCTTCCGCTCCGGATTCATTGCCGAGAGTCCCGCGAAGCTGCGGCGCATCCAACAGTACTTCGCCGCGGTGTGCGGCATGGGCGCCTATCCGCCGGTCCGCTGCAACGCACCGGAGTTCTCGGCCGTGGTGGACGCGCAAGGGCGTGTCAGTCCGTGCTTCTTCATCTCCGGACCGAGTGATGCGCGGGTGCGCAATGGGCTCGATGAGGCGCTGAACTGTGCCGACATGACGGCGCTGCGCGCCTCCATCCGTGTCGGCGGCCGGCGCGAGTGCACGACCTGTGTCTGCTCGATGTGGCGGGAGCACGCATGAGCGCCCCTGAGGAGCAGGTGACCCTGCGGCTCTACGAACGCTGGGCCGAAAGCTACCCGCCGGTGCCGCACAACCCGCTGATGCGTGCCGAAGAGGAAGTGATGCGGGCGCTTTGCCCGCCGCTGGGCGGGCGCCACGTGTTGGATCTCGCCTGTGGCTCGGGCCGCTATGCGCGGCTTGCCGCCGCCGCGGGCGCGGCCAGCGTGCTGGCGCTGGATCGCTCGCCGCAGATGTTGCGTCAGGTCGCAGGCGCGGCGGCAGTCCAGGGAAGCATGCTGCGGCTGCCGTTCGCCGGCGCGAAGTTCGATGTCGTGCTCTGCGGACTGGCGGTCGGGCACGCGCCGGATTTGGAAGCGTGGCTGGGACAGGTGGCGCGCGTGCTCGCTCCCCGGGGCACGCTCGTGTACTCGGATTTTCATCCGCAGGCCGTGGCGGCGGGACACACGCGACGGTTCTGCGACGCGAACGGCGAGGAGCATTCCGTCCCCCACCACATGCATGGAGTCGCGGCGCACGTGCATGCCGCCGCTGCCGTCGGCCTCACGGTGGACGCGGTGCGCGAGGTCCGCGTCGGCATGGAGCTGCGGGAGACTTTCCCCGGCTCGCCCGAATTCTACCGCCGCTGGCACGGCCTGCCGGTCGTACTCGCGCTGCGGGCGCGCAAGTGAGCGTGACCCTGAGCAACGCGGATCTGGCTGGCGGCCATGAGGTCGTGAAGATCGCCGGCGGCAGGATCGCTGCGATCGGCGAGCCGCCGCTGAGCGGCGAGCGGGTCGTCGACCTCGGAGGCGATCGGCTGCTGCCCGGGCTGATCAATGCGCACGATCATCTGCAGCTCAACCACCTGCCGCGTCTCGAGCCGGCACGCCACTATGCGCACGTGCGTGAATGGATCGCGGATATCGATCGCCTGCGGCGGCGCGATGGGCCGCTGCGCTCGGCAGTCGCGGTGCCGATCGCGGAGCGCCTGCTCCTCGGCGGCGTCAAGAACCTGTTGAGCGGCGTCACGACGGTGGCGCACCACGATCCGCTGTACGCCACTCTATGCGAGCTGCACTACCCGATCCGCGTGGTGTCGCGTTACGGCTGGGCACATTCCGTGTACCTCGAGGGCGAGGGCGGCACCCGCGAGAGTCAGCAGCGTACCCCTGCCGAATGGCCCTGGATCATTCACGCGGCGGAGGGCGTGGATGAGGAGGCGCGGGAGGAATTCTGGCGGCTCGACCGGCTCGGTTGTCTGCAAGCCAACACCCTGCTGGTGCACGGCGTGGCGCTCGGCGCCGCCGAGCGCAGCCGGTTGGCCGCGGCCGCCGCCGGCCTCATCTGGTGCCCGTCGTCCAATCTCCATCTCTTCGGCGCGACGGCCGATGTCGCGGCACTCGCCGCTGCAGGGCAGGTGGCGCTCGGTACCGATTCGCGGCTGACCGGTGCGCGCGATCTGCTCGAGGAATTACGTATCGCCTCGGAGCAGGCGCCGCTCACTTCCAACGCGCTGCAATCCATGGTGACTGACCACGCCGCCCGCTTGCTGCGGCTCACGGACCATGGTCTCGTACCCGGCGCGCGCGCGGATCTGCTGGTGATTCCCGCCGGGATGCGACTCGAGCGCACCCGCCGCGCACAGGTCCGGCTGGTCATGGTCAACGGGATCCCCGTTTACGGCGATCCCGATCTTGCGCACGCGCTGGCGCCGCCCGAGCACTGGGTCGAGGTTGCAGTCGACGGGCGACGCAAAGCGCTGGCGGCGTTCATCGCCGACCGTCTGCCGGGCCTCGAGGCACAGGAGCCCGGGCTGGAGGTTGCCGCTGCAGCCGCGCGCGGCTTCGGTACGAGGCGCCTCGAGGCTATGGCCGAGAGCACGCCGAGGTGCGCATGAGTACGCGCCGCCACATCATCCTGGTGAATCCGACGATCACCAAGGCGCGAACCGCGCGATTTCCACTCGCCATTCTCAACCTGGCCGCGGCGCTGGAGGGGCGATGCGAGACGTCGCTGGTCGACGGCAATGTCGATCGGGATTTCATTTCCACGGTCCTGAGGCTGATCGGCGACACTCCGACCGCGGCGCTGGGGCTGAGCGTCATGGGAGGGCCGCAGCTGCGCTCCGCCATCGCGCTGTCGCGCGCGGTGCGCGAGCGATTCCCGCGCGTTGCCATCATCTGGGGCGGACACTTTCCAACACTGTGCGCCGATGCGTGTCTGGCGGGGCCATACGTCGACTATGCCGTGCGCGGCCAGGGAGAGGAGACCCTGACCGAGCTTCTCGATGCGCTCTTCACGGGCATGCCCTCGCTCGAGTCCGTCGCCGGCCTGACGTGGCGACGGGACGGTGTCATCGTGCACAACCCCAGGCGGGCATTTTCCACCGCCAGCCAGGCGAGAAGCCTTCCCTACGCGCGCCTGGGCGAGCCGACGCGCTACCTCGCGAGGACTTATCTGGGGCGGCGCACCAGCGGCTACCAGGCGGCACTGGGCTGCCGCTTTCGCTGCACGTTTTGTGGCGTGGCGGCCATGTTCCGCGGCAAGACCGCGCTGCCGCCCATCGCGCGGCTGGAGCACGATCTCGAGCAGTTGACGACCGGGATGGGGGTCGACTCGCTCCTCCTCTACGACAACAACTTCTTCGACCGTGAAGAGGACACCGTGCCGCTGCTCGAGGTGCTGGCGAAGCACGGCCTGCCATGGTGGTGTTTCGCGCGTGCGGATGCGCTCGTCAACCTGTCGCCGGCTTCGTGGTCGCTGGTGCGCCGCAGCCACCTGCGCATGGCATACATCGGCGCCGAGTCGCCGAGCGACTGGCTGCTGCACGATGCCCGCAAGGGCACGCGCGCCGATCAGACACTCGAAGCCGTGGAGCGCTGTCGCGCCAACGGCGTCATTCCGGAGCTGTCCTTCATGCTCGCCCCGCCGCAGGACCCGGAAGGGGAGACGGAGCGCACCTTCGAGTACATCCGGCACATCAAGAGCATCCATCCGGCGACGGAGATCATGCTCTACGTCTATGCGCCCTTGCCTCCGGCAGCCGGCGTTCGCGACGCGCACGTCGAGCGCGCGGTGGCGGGCCTGCGCGACCCGTCGGGTGCGCCGCTGGTATTTCCGGGTAGCGCCGAGGAATGGGCGGAGCCGCGCTGGCTCGCATACTGGTGCCACACGGACACCCCATGGCTGACACCGCGCCTGCGGCAGCGGATCAGCGATTTCACGACCGTGCTCGGATGCAGGTTTCCCACGGTCACCGATGTCCGCTCCCCGCCTTGGGGGAAGATGGCGTTGCGGACGTTGGCTTCCTGGCGTTATCGATATCGGCGTTACCGCGGACCGTGGGAGCTCGATGCCGCGAAGCGGGTGGTTCGCTTGTGGGATCCGCGGCTCGCCGGCCTGTAGGACATGAACCATGGGCCGCGCGCCGCTCCATGTCGTGCAGGTCGGTTTCTACCTCGACCCGCGCGGGCGTGAGCCGGCGCAACTGCTGACGGACTGGCCGACCCTGGTGGATGTCGCCGAGGCGGCGCAACAGGCCGGCTTGCGGGTCTCTCTGGTGCAGGCTTGCCATCGCGAAGAGATCCTGAGCCGCAACGGCGTGCGTTATCACTTCTGCGACGGCACGGCGGACGCGCCGGAGTTAGTTCGCAGCCTGCAGCCCGATGTCATTCACGTGCACGGCCTGCATTTTCCGCGCGAGGTGCTGCGGCTCGCGGCACATCTGCCGCACGTGCCCATCCTGCAGCAGGATCACGCGAGCCGGCCGCCGCGATTCTGGCGGCGGCGCCTCTATCGGCGAGCGTTCGCCGCCACTGCAGGAGTCGCGTTCTGTTCCCGGCCGCAGGGCTGGCCGTTCGAGGCGGCAGGGCTGATCGACGGCGCGACCAGCATCCATGCCGTCCCGGAATCGACCAGTCGCTTCACGCCGGGCGCCCAGGCCGAAGCGCGCGCGCAGACGGGACTGCACGGCAATCCATGTCTGCTGTGGGTCGCGTCGCTTTCGCCCCGCAAGGACCCGCTCACGGTGCTGGAGGGCGTGAGCCGCGCGGTGGACGCGCTGCCGGGGCTGGAGCTCTGGTGCTGTTACGGCGAGGCGCCGCTGGAGAAGGAGGTGATGCGGCGGATCGAAGAGGATGCCCGCCTGCGCGGGCGGGTCCATTTGCTCGGCCGCCGGCCGCATGCGCAGATCGAGTCGTTGATGCGGGCCGCGGACCTCTTCGTCCTGGGCAGTCATTTCGAGGGTAGCGGCTATGCGCTCATCGAAGCGCTCGCCTGCGGGTTGCCGCCGCTCGTGACGGACATTCCCTCCTTCCGCTCGCTGACCGGCGATGGCGCGATCGGACGACTCTGGTGGCGCGGCGATCCGCAGAGCTTCGCGGAGGAGTTACGCGCCATTGTCGCCGAGGTGGGCGCCGACCGCCGTGCGGCGGTGCGCGCCCATTTCGAGCATGAGCTGTCGCTGCCCGCGCTGGGGCGGCAGCTCGCAGCCTGTTATGTAGCGCTGCTCGATCGGCGCGGAGCCCGCCAGTGATCCGCCCCCAGGTCTCCATCATCATGCCGACCTTCAACCGGCTCGATTGGCTGCGCAGCGCGGTCGCCTCGGTGCTGGCGCAGACGCACCGCGATTGGGAGCTGATCCTGGTCGATGATGGCTCGGAAGCGCCGACCACGGAGTATCTGCGCGGTTTGCGCGGCAATGGCGACAGCCGTTTCCGAGTGATCCTCGGCGAGCATTGCGGCAACCCGCCCGCGGTGCGCAACGTCGCGCTGCGCGCGGCGCGCGGCGAATACGTCGCCTTCCTCGATTCCGACGATCTCTGGCTGCCGCGCAAGCTCGAATTGCAGATCGCCTCGCTCGGCGCGCAGCCGAGCCGCGAGTGGAGCTACACGCGCAGTGTGTTGGTGGACGGCGCGGGCAGGCCCCTGCAAGGCAAGCGTGCGCTGCGTTATCCCGCAACGAAAGACGGCTGGATCGCGGAGTCGCTCATCAAGGGGGAGGCGGCCGTTACCCAATCGAGCGTCATGGTCCGCCGCGAGACCATCGCGCGCGTCGGCGGTTATCCCGAGGATCTGCCCATCTGTGGCGACTACGAGCTGTATCTGCGGCTGGCGCTGCGCAGCGAGATCGATTTCATCGATGAGCCCCTGGCGCTGGTCCGCCGCCATGGCGAGCACTACAGCAGCAACCTCGAGGCGCTGTGGGACCTCTACCGGTTTCTGCGCAAGGTACAGGGCGAGGGCCTGACGCCGCACATGGCGGCTGTGTTGGGCATCCGCCGCCGCAGGGTCGCGGCGAGCATTGCGCGTGCGGTCGCGGCGAACATCACCCCGGGATGGGTCAAGGACCTGGTCCGCGGCGGCATCGCGAGGCACGGCGCATGATCGTGCGGACCGTCTGGCGGCTGCTCGACCGTCGTCAGCGGGTGGAGCTGCTCGGACTGCAGCTCTTGGCCGTGCTCATGGCAATCGCGACCGTGACCGGAATTGCGGCGATCCTGCCGTTCTTCGCCGTCCTGGCCAATCCCGCGGCCGCGCAGCACAACAGGGTGCTGCGCCTGCTGTATGAGCACCTGCGCTCGCATCCCGCCGGTCCCCATCTGGCTCTCGTGTTGGGGGCGGCCTTCGTCGCACTCGTCGTGCTGGCGAATGCGGTCAACCTCGGCGGCACGCTGCTCATGAACCGCTTTGCCTTCGCCGTCGGCGACTCGTTCAACACCGCGCTCTTCGAAGACTATATCAACCGCGGGTACGACTTTCATCTGCGCACGCACAGCGCCACGCTGACGGCACGCCTGCTGCACGAGACGAGCCGCGTCACCATGGGCATCCTGCAGAGCGGCCTCATGCTGGCAGCCAATGTGGTGACGATCGGCCTCATCGTCGGCACGATGATCGTGATTGACCCCGTGATCGCGCTCGTCGCTCTCGCCACCCTCGGCACGACCTACGTCCTCATCTACGTGGCGGCGCGCGGCAGGCTGCTGCGCAACGGCGTGGCGGAAAGCGGTCACTATGCCGAGCGTACCCTGATCATCGGCGAGAGCCTCGGCGCCATCCGCGAGATCCTGTTGACGCGGGCGCAACCGAGCTTCGCGGCCAAGTATGCGAGCGTGTGCCGTGATATCTCGCGCACGGCGCTCAGCACTCTCACGATCTCGCAGACGCCGCGCTACGCATTGGAGGTCGCCACTGTTTGTGCCCTGGTTGGCGGCGCGATCTATCTGGGCGTGGGCCGCGGCGAGCAGCAGGGGTCCTGGATCGCCTCGCTGTCGTTCATGGGACTTGCCGTCTATCGGTTACTGCCGGCGCTGCAGCAGGCGTTCACCGCTCTCGTCAAGATCCGCGCCGACCGGCCGGCGCTCGCGAGCATTGCCGCGGATCTGTGGCAGGCGAAGGCGCGACCGCCTGCACCGCGGGCGGTTGGCGTCGATGCCGCCTGGCGCGGCAGGCCGCGCAGCGAGATCGTTCTCGAGAACATCGCCTATCGGTATCCGTTGGGCGAAGCCGACGCACTCACGGCGGTCAACCTGCGGATTCCGGCGGGCGCCATCGTGGGTCTGGTCGGATACAACGGCTCGGGCAAAAGCACCTTGCTCGATGTCCTCGCCGGGGTGCTCGTGCCGCAGTCGGGCCGGGTCGTGATCGACGGCGTTGCGCTCGATGTCGTCAATCGGGCCTCGTGGCAGGCGACGCTTGCCTACGTGTCGCAGTGGATCTTTCTGCTCGATGCTTCTCTGGAGGAGAACGTTGCGTTCGGGGCGACGATCGACGATCGCGACCGCGAGCGGCTGCGAAGCGCCATCGCGCTTGCCCGGTTGCGGCAGGAAGATCCCGGCTGGTCTGTGTCGGCCGCCGCGCGTCTCGGCGAGCGCGGGGCGCGCCTGAGTGGTGGTCAGCGGCAGCGCGTCGGTATAGCGCGCGCGCTCTACCGCAACGCCTCGGTGTTAATCATGGATGAGCCTACCAGCGAGCTCGACGCCGCGGCGGAAGAAGGCATCATCGACGCGTTGCAGACGATTCGCGGGGGACGGACCATCATCCTCACCGCCCATCGGCTGAGGTCACTGCGCCATTGCGACCTCATTCTGGAGCTCGAAAGAGGCGGTATCGTTCGTTCCTCGAGCTACGCGGAGTTATGCGCCAGGCGCGGAGAGGTGCCGGCGGCGACGGCGGCCTCATGAGCGGGCCCGGCAGCGTGGCCTCCGGGAGGGAGCGTTATCCGGCGCTCACGGGTATCCGCGCGTTCGGCGCCATCGCGGTGTTCTTCGCTCACTTCCCTCTGCAGCCGCAGTGGCACATCGTCATCAACGTGATGGCGTTCTTCTACGCGCTGAGCGGCTTTCTCATCGTGCGCATCTATCACGAGCAGGCGCAGCTCAGCACGGCGTGGCTGTCGCGGTACTTCATCAACCGCTTCGCGCGCATCTATCCGGTGTACTTCCTCCTTCTGACCGTCGGGGTGTGTCTGCAGGGAAACGTGCATCCGAGGGTGCTGCTGACCAACTACACGCTGACACACGCGCTTTTCTATCACGCCCGAATCATCCTGCAGCCGAGCTGGTCGCTGACGGTGGAGGAGTGCTTCTACGCGCTGGCGCCGCTCTTCATGATCATCGCGCGGCGGCGCGGCTTCGGCTTGGCCTTCGGGCTCGGGGCCGCATTGCTCGGCGCGGCGTTGGCGGTATCCGAGCTCAACATCGGCTTCCTGCAGACCCCGACTTTCGTGCTTTCCACGACCTTCTTCGGGCACTTCGCCGAGTTCTTCGCCGGAGTGTGGCTGGCGCTGTATGTCACGCGCCTGGAGCGCGCCGGCAGCCTCTACCTCGCCGGCAGCCGTCGCACCATGGCGGGTCTGGCGGGTGTGTCGCTGCTCGCCGTGGTCATGCTGCTCATCTACCGGCAGCCGCACCTCGATGTGCCCGCAATCATCCTCATCAACAACTTCCTCATCCCGGCGCCCATCGCGCTCCTCTATTGCGGGCTCATCCGCGAGAACACCGCTTTGTCGCGCGTGCTCTCCGGCCGGCTGGCCCATATCCTCGGCCGCGGCTCCTACTCCTTTTATCTGCTGCACACGCTGGTCATCGACTACCTCGGCGCACCACTCGTGCGCTTGCTGCCGGCATACCGGCCCGTGTTCGTGCTGGTCACGTTCGCGGTTGCCTGGGCGCTCGCGATCGCACTCTTCAGCCTCTACGAGGAGCCGGTGAACCTCGCCATCCGCCGCCTCGCCACCAAGCGCGCCGGCAGCCAGGCGCGAACGCCATTGCGCAGCTCCTGCCAGAACTCGAGATAGGTGCCGAGGAAGTATTCGCGCAGAGTGCCACGGACGGTGTCATCGCAGTTGAAGGGATTCGCCTCGAGGCCGAGGGGTATGGAGAGCGGGTCCGTCCCGGGCGGGCAGGCCACATAGGTGCCGAACAGCCGGTCCCAGATCACGAGGTCGAAGGTGAAGTTCCGATCGTGGTAGCGCGGCGACTGCGCATGGTGCAGCCGATGCATCCGCGGCGAGACGAGCAGCCAGCGGCCGATCCAGCCGTAGCCGGTGGTCATGTTGGAATGGCAGAAGTAACCGTTGACACCGACGAAGGTGCGGTAAAGGAAATAGACCACCGCGATCGCGAACGCCGGATTGCCGAGCAACGGCATCGGCGCCGTGGCCCCCGCCAGCAGCGCGGCCGGCGCGAGCACCAGGGCGGCCTCGATGCCGCTCGTGAGCTGGGTGCTGCGCGCGGAAGTCAGCAGCGACATGCTGTCGGCCGAGTGATGGAACTTGTGCAGAGCCCAGAGGGCCGGAATCGCATGCTCGAGCCGGTGCAGCCAATACTGCAGCAGCGACTGAAAGGCGATGAAGCAGACGACCTGCAGGCCCCAGGTCGGCAGCAGCCGCGTCAGCGACAGCTGATGCAGTTGCGCGCCGCCGAGATCGACGAGATACAGCAACCCGAAGGAAAGGACATAACCGAGATGTCTGTGCGGCAGCAGCAGTTGCACGAGGACAGCGACGATGTCCATGCGCACGCTGGCCGACGGCTTCCACAGCATCCGCAACGCGCTGCGCCGCCAGCCGACGAGGAGGAGCTCGAGCAGGTAGGCTCCCGCGAGGGCGAGGAGCCTCGCCGGCACGGCGAGCACGAGCGGCAGCAGGAGATAGAGAGCGAGCTGCCCGTGGGCGCCGAGGTGCCGCAGGGGCCCGCGCCACAGCGCGACCACGATGAGAGCCCACGCCAGCAGGAAGGCGATGAGCCAGCACAATGCCTGCAGCACTCCCATGCCGGACGCCGCGGTCCGGGGTAGGCGCTGCATGCAGGGGCCGGCGTCAGGCAGCGGTGGGGAGGGGGTGCCCGTGGCGCGTCCTGAAGTGCTGATAGAGGCCACTCGTGTGATGCAGCTGATGCGCCTGCGCAAGCGGCTGCTCGGTGGCGACACGCGTGACGAAGAAAGTGTGCGAGCCGATGGTCTCGAAATCGAGGATCTGCAGCTCGCGCACCCGCAGCGCGTTTTGCAGGAAGGGTAGGGAGAAGGCCCGCGAGCGCTCGATCGCGCAGGGGAGTGCGTGCCAGTCGGGGAGGGGATCGCGATGATGAACGCCGAGGCGATAGGCGAGTGCGCAGTCCGCGGCGGCAACATCCGACAGCACCACGCGGCGCGTGGTCTTCATGACCGGCACCGAAGGGCTGGTGTTGCGCAGCGAGAGCGTGAAGCGATCCGCCGCCACCGGGCCGATGAGGTCCATTGGAAAGAGGTTGCGGTGCTCGCGGTCCTCCACGGAAACGAGCACGACCTGGCGGGGAAAGGTATAGAAGATCATGAGCTGCTGCACTGCCTCGGGAGGCATCCAGAAGTTGTGCGGCTTGCGGTGGCGGCGGATTCCGCGACCCTGCAGGTAGTGGTTCCAGGGTCGGTAGGGCCACTGGACGCAGCGCTGCGCCGCGCGCCGCACCTCAAAGAGTGCGATTTGCGCGGCCTGCGTCGAGCTGTCCCGGACCCTGGTGAGCTCCAGCGTGCCGACCGTTCGCCCGGACTCGAGATCGGCGAAGCGTAGTGTGGGCCGGACGCAGTTACCGAGGGCGGTAGAGACGCTTTCCTCGAGGCCTACGCCCAAGGTCAACGGACTGAGGGCCGCAACGACCGCCATCCCTGTGACGTCGATTTCCCCGTGGACGCCCTGCATCCGCACCTGCACCAAGTCCCTTGGCTGGCGCAGGGCGACCGGGGCCCACTGGGGCAAGGCCCCGATCCGGCGCTTCAGCGCCTGCGGCAGCCAGGCTGTCATCAAGGTCTCCACCGTAGCGCATCACGGCGCATCTGTTGGTAGGTGCGGCAGGGTGGCCCGAAGGTTCAGAGCGCCGCTGCGGTTCGCCGGCGCGAATGAATCCTTTGTCGTTGCACCGGTACTCACCCCCCGTGAAGGTCAACCGCAGGAACGACGACATTGCGACTGATCCGTTCCGCGAGCGCGCCGACGGATTGCTGCGGATTCAGCGTCGGGTCCTCGGCGCTGCCTTCGAGTTTGCGAGCGAAAGCCCGGAGCTGATGCAGCTCGTCCGCTGGGCCTATGACGGCTTGCCCCGCCATCGCCTGGCGGCATCACCGGCCCGCGTGGCGGTGCGGTTGGTGCTGAACGGCGCGCGGACCGGGCGCAAGGTGAGGCGGGCCCGGTCGCAGGATACGGATGCACCGGCCCCGTTCGCGATGCTGTCCGCGCCCGGACTCCTTTGCAGCGCCAGCGATTGCGCGACTGTCGCCATCATGTCCGCCGAGCAGCGTGCCGCGCTCGTGGTCGTGGAGCGAGAGCTGCTGCGGTTCCCTTATCACGTGCGCTACGAGCTCATCGAGCTTGCGGTCTTCACGCTTGCGGCCCGCGTGCAGGGACTGATGCCACTACATGCGGCGTGCATCGGCCGGGGACGTCGCGGGTTGCTCCTCATTGGAGATAGTGGCGCCGGCAAATCCACCGCGGTCCTGCATTGCGCCCTTCGGGGTTTGGATGTCGTTGCGGAGGATAGTCTCTTCGTCGCGCCACAGACGCTACTCGCGACCGGGGTAGCCAACTTCCTTCACGTACGGCGCGAGTCGTTGCGCTTCGTCTCGGCCGCGGATGCGAGCCTCATTCGTTCCGCTCCCATCATCCGTCGCCGCAGCGGCGTGCGGAAGTTCGAGATCGACCTGCGGCAGCGGCGGTTTCGGCTCGCACCGCGCGCGCCCGAGATCCAAGGGCTGGTTGCTCTCTGCGCGCGCCCCGCGGGCAGGGCTCCTCTGCTGGCACCCATCACGCCGGCCGACGCTCTCGTGCGGCTGCGGGCGAGTCAACCGTATGCCGCGAGCCAGCCGGGCTGGCGCGTCTTCATGGATCGAATGCGTACCGTGCCGGCGTTCGAGCTGCGCCGTGGACGGCACCCCGGCGAAGCCGTGGCGACGCTGGAGCAGTTGTTGCGCGCGAGCGATGTTGCAGTCCCACGGTGAGGCGTTGCGGGGGATGAAGCTTGCGCTGGTGGTACCCGGAGGCGTCGCTCGCGACGGCGAGCGGCGCGTCATCCCTGCAATTCTTGCGCTCGTGGAGCGACTGGCGGCGGTCCATGAGCTGCATGTGTTTGCGCTACGCCAGGAGGAGCACCCGGACACGTGGGAGTTGCGTGGCGCCCGCATCCACAACATCGGCGGCAGTTGGAGCCGTATGCGTGCCGTGCGCGCGATCCTGGCTGAGCACCGCCGGTCGCGCTTCGACATCGTGCAATCGGTCTTTTCCGGGGCTTGCGGGCTCGTGGCGGTGTCGGCGGCGCGCGTTCTGCGGCTCCCGAGTGTGGTGCACGTCGCGGGCGGTGAGCCGGTCGACATGCGCGATATCCGCTTCGGCGGCCGTGTCACCTGGCGCGGCAGATGTCAGGAGGCGGTGGTGATGAGCGGTGCGACCGCCATCACCGCGGCGAGCGAGCCGGAGCTGGCGCTCCTCTCCAACCTCGGCATCAGCGCCCGCCGGGTGCCGCTTGGCGTCGATCGCACGCGCGACTGGCCGGCCAGGGAACCGGTAGCGCGCCGGAGAGGGGAGCCCGCGCGCCTGATTCATGTGGCCAGTATCAACCGGGTGAAGGACCAGGCCACGCTCCTGCGCGCGCTCGCGCGGCTCGTGCCGAGCCACCCGCGGCTACGGTTGGACCTCGTGGGTGAGGACACGCTGGGCGGGGAGATGCAGCGACTTGCGCAGCAGCTCGACCTTGCCGACCAAATCCGCTTCCACGGCTTTCTCACTCAGCGGCAGCTTCATCCGTTGATGCAACAGGCGCACGTGTCGGTGATCTCGTCCCGTCACGAGGCAGGTCCGGTCGCGCTGCTGGAGGCGGCGGCGGTCGGAGTTCCCACTGTTGGTACCGCCGTCGGCCATGTCCAGGAGTGGGCGACCGAGGCTGCGACAGCCGTCCCGGTTGGGGACGCCGCGGCGCTTGCGGCAGCGCTGCATCGGGTGCTGAGCGATGAGCCCCTACGCCTGCGCCTCGCCCGCGCAGCGTGGCTTCGGGCGCTGCGCGAGGATGCCGATTACACGGCGGCCTGCTTTGGGAGGCTCTACTGCGAGCTTCTGCAGTAGAGCCGATAACCTCAGGACTCGGCGCCGGCCGGCTCTCGGCGAAAGAGCAGGAACATGAAGCGGCAGCGGGTCAGGCGCAGCCAGAGCGTGCGCGAATTCAGCGCCACATCCATGCCGGCGGCTTCCGTGGCATCGCGCGGCGGCAGACCGCGGAAGACGCGCTCGAGCCTGAACCAGGGTGCGCAGTCGGCGCTGAACACCGGCAGGCGGCGCCTGATGACAGCGCCGCCCGCGCCCGGCGAAAAGAGCTTGCCGGTCCGCCACTCCTCGAGCATGCCGCGCCAGCGCCAGCCGTATCGCAGGTCGCCGAGGAAGTACGGGCTGAGCACGCTGGCCAGCAGGCCTGCGCCGGGGACGGTGAGGGTGTGAAGCCTGGCGAACAGGGCCGTCAAATCGTCGATCAGATCCAACGGCGCGAAGTTCGCGATGACGAGCTGCGCCAGCGCGGCGCCAGGCTCGGATGTCCGACTGAGAAACGCGGCGTAGTCGCCCGCTTCGGGCACGATCCGTCCGGCGTCGATGAGATCCCGGCACGACTCGGCGAGATAGCGCCGCATCCGCGGGTCATTGTCATAGACACGCACTCGCAGACCTCGCGCGGCGAAAAATCGTGCGTCGATTCCGGCGCCGGCGCCGAAATCGAAAATCGTGCCACCGGGGCGCACGTGAGCCAGCGCGAGTGACTGGAACGCCTCGCGGGCCCGACGATCGGATGCGTGCTGCTGCATTGCGCGGACGTACTCCGCGCCAGCGTGCGCTTCGCGTGCGGGCGCCATGGCGGCAGCCTGCGGGCTCACCGTCTCGCCATCACGATGAGGAAGTGATCGCCGAAGCTGCGCAGTACCGGCCAACCGCCGAGGCGCCGGTCCCAGCGCCACAGCCGCTCGAACCATGCGGGATGACGCTCCTTGACCCAGGTCATGTATGGGGGCGGCGCGAAGAGACACAGCGCACGGCAATGCACCAGCCTGAAATCCTGCGCAAACCGCCGGTAGAGCTCCATGGGAGTCCAGTAGCGCGTCCACACCGTATGCCCGTTCATCCCGACGGGCGTCATCCCGCGCGAGAAGCGCACCCCGATGCGGGTCCAGTTCGCGCGGCAGGCGTAGTAGGCGATCTCCCACGGGCACCAGCGGCCGATTACCGTGAAGACGAGGTGGCCGCCGGCTCTGACGAGGCGCGAGCACTCGCTCGCGACCGGTGCCAGCTCCGGCAGGCAGTTGAGCGGCCCCAGGTTGGAATAGACACCGTCGAAAAGCGAGCTGCCCTCGAGCCGCGCGAGCTCATGCGCGCCGATGGCGGCCGTGCGGACTCTGTCGCCCAAACCCGCGGTCGCCGCACGTCCGTGAGTTCTCTCGACCATGCGCGGTGACCAGTCGGTCGCCAGCACCTTGTGGCCGCGCTCCGCCATGCGCACGGCATCCAGCCCCGTGCCGCAACCGAGATCGAGCAAGTCGCATTCGCGCGGGAAGGTGGCATCCAGCCAGCGCCACATCTCGCGGCGCATGTCCTCAATCAGAGCGTTGTTGCCCCTCGGCCCGTCGTAGCTGGCCGCGACACTGTCGAAGGCGCTGCGGGTATCGTCCAGGGCATCCATCATGACCGATACATCAACATGCCCGCGCGAGCGCAGCGCGCACCGGCTGCAGCGTCTCTGTTCGGGTGGGACGCGAGGACAGCCATTGCAGGATGCGCCGAACCTGCGATTGCCGGTGCCAGCGCGGTTCCCCGGACCAGGGTCCGGTTTCCGCGACCACCTCCATCTGAGCGCGTTGCTCCCTGCCGGGAAAGACGCGCGAGCCGACATACCGCAGCGCTTGCACGGGCGATCGTGTCCAGAGGATGCCCGGTATGGGGTCGATGTAGAGGTGAGAATAGGAGAAGTCGGACAACGTCCGACGGCGCACGCTCTGGCGCAGCATCCAGGGACAATCACGCTCGAGGCTGCTGAGTACGTCGTCGGGGATCGTCTGCGGAAAGTATCGGGTTGTGAGCATGAGTGGCGCTGCGGCCCACCACAGTCGCCGGTCGCCGCCGTGCAGGCGCAGCAGATCGTCCCAATCGGCAGCGCTCATCTGGCGCGCCAGGCGCGCGATGTCACAGAGTTGAATCAGCCGCAAGCCGCGACTGGTCATGGTCCCCGCCGCATGCGCCAACACGTGGACCATCAACGCGGCAGCGCGGGGATACACGTTGATGCCGGGTTGGGCATGCGGCGGGAAGACGATGTCCGTCAGATCGGTTGGGGTGAGCGGCAGGCGCTCGCTGATCCTGTGATGCAAGTCGATTTTGATGGGGTTGTCGGCATGCTCGCCGAGCTGCGCATGTGGCCCGGTGTTCGGCGGCTCGAAACCCTGGTGCTTCCAGGTGGTGCCGGCATCGCAATAGCTCAGCGCCAACAGCACGGCGACCGCGGTTTCGGCGTCGGCCGGGTGCACGAGCAGGTCAAGGTCGGCCATCGGCCGCTCGCCCGCGGCATAGACGCCGGCCATCTGCAGGGCTGCGCCTTTGAGAGCGACAATGGCGATGCCGGCGCTGCGCGCGCAGTCGTCGATCGTCGCCAGCAGCGCGGCGATGCGTTGCTGCCGCAGCAGGGTATGCCGGCGCTGCTCGGCGAGGAAGCTCGCCCAATGCGGTGGTCCTTGCCAGCGAAGCGCCGCCGCGAGCAGCGGCGATATGCCGTGCATAGCCGCCACCGCCGGCGCGAGCCGCCATTCGAGCTCGTTCCATGCGGGGGGTGCGGCACCGCGGTCGTCGAGGCCGGTGGCGAGCGACTCGGTGATGCGCTGCAACGCCGCCTGCAGCACGGCGATCGGCGGCATGCGGTCGGAATCGTCTGACATGGCGTGCTCTCAAGGCAGACCGATTGCCGGCGCCGCGGTGTCCGCAACCGTCGCGGGCGTCGTGTTGAGAAAGCTTCCCTGCCGGGCTAGGAGCCGATCCCAACGGCGCCGCAGCGAGCGCCGCGCCCGGGCGCTGCTGCCGCGCAGAGCCCCGTGTTGGGTCGAGAGCCGCACTTCCTCGTGCAGCAGATCGCGCACCTCGCGGTAGAAAGGAGTCGTATACGTGCCGGGAAACATCATGGCGAGCTCGCCGCTCGCCTGCCAGTGGGTTTTTACACCCAACTGCGCGCGCACGAGCTCGTGGAACCGGGTGCCCGGCAGAGGATAGGCGACGCTGACTCCGACATCGTCGGGGCACGCGGTCTCGAGGAGATCGCGGGTCGCGAGAATATCGGGCAGCTCCTCGCCGAGGTAACCGAGCTGGATGAAGAAGCCCACCCGGATGCCGGCGGCACCGAGCCGGGCGCGCGCGGCATGGGTCTCCGCGACGCGGATGCCTTTGTTCATCGCATCGAGCACGCGCTGGCTGCCGCTTTCCGCGCCGAGCCATGCCTCCTGACAGCCGGCCGCGCCCAGCGCCGCCGCCATGCGTTCGCTGATGAGATCGGCGCGCGTCTGAATGGTGAATGGTATGCCGCCGCCCGAAGCGGCGAGGGCGGTGGCGAATTCGTTCACCCAGTCGACGCGGAAGCCGAAGATGTCATCGGCAAACCAGATGTGATCCGGAGCGATCTCGCGCTTGATACGGGCCATCTCGGCCGCGACTTCGGCCGCGGGGCGCTGCAGGTAGTGGTTGCCCCAGATCGGCTTCGCGCACCAGGCGCAGCGGAAGGAGCAGCCGCGGGAGGAGGCCATGTTCAGGCTGAAGCGACCGTGCGCGCGCCGCCAGATGGCCCGGTAGTGGTCGACGTCGATCAGATCCCAGGCGGGCGCCGGCAGCTCGCCGCGTGCCGGTGGGATGGAGACTCGTGTCCGCCGGGCGGCTTTTGCCTCGCAGCCGCGGCCGATCACGCCCGTGACTTCCGCGGTGAGCGCCGCGCAGTCGATGGCCGGGTGGCCATCGAGCCGCTGTAGCAGGACCTCGAGCGCTTCGATGCCTTCGCCGGCGAGAACGGCATCGGCGCCTGCTGTCAGGTAGGCGTTCGGCTCGTCGGTGGCGTCGGAGCCGGCGGCGATCACCCGGGCACCGGCGCGCTTCGCGAGAGTGATCATCCGGCAAGCGGCCTCGCGCATTCGCTCGAGGCACATCTTGGTCAGGAAATTGTAGTTGTCCTCATAGAGCAGCACGAGCTGCGGCTCGAGAGTGTGCAGCTGGCGCTCGTATTGCGCGGTGCCGTCCGCCAGCATCGCATCGAAGAAGGCCACACGGTGGCCCAGAGCCCGCAGCTTCGCTGCGACCTGCAGAGTGGCGAGCGGGGGATAGGGCTTGGCGCGCTGCCACTGCTTCGGGTCGAGGCGCAGGAAATAGGAATGGCCCAGCAGTATCGACAGCATGGTGCCGGTAAGTGCTCTGCGGCTGGCGTCTGGTTCAGGTTGAACCCCCTTGCGGGCGGGCAGGTACCCATGGCGGGTGCGAAGGGGAGAGACAATGATCAGACATGGCAAGTATTTCGCCGGGCTGCTCGCGCTGGCGATGCTCCTGGGCGGCGAGGGCGCCTTGGCGGAACCCTATTTGGCGGTGCGGATGGGACTGAAGTGCCAGGCCTGCCACGTCAACCCGACCGGGGGCGGCTTGCGCAGCGACTTCGGCGATGTGTTTGCGCAGACCATCCTGCCGGCGCACCCCATCCGTGGGGACTGGGGACTATGGACCGGAGAAGTCGCGAAATTTCTGCGCGTCGGCGGCGATTTCCGCTACGACGCCAATTTCACGCAGACGCCCGGCGCGAAGACCGCCGATCAGCTCGAAGTCCAGCAGGGACGGGTGTATGCCGAGGCGGAAGTCATTCCAAACCGGCTCATCCTTTATGTCGATGAGCAGGTGGCGCCCGGCACGGCCATCAATCACGAGGCCTACGCTCTCTTCTGGTCGGCGGCTCACGACTGGTACCTCAAAGCGGGACAGATGTACCTGCCGTTTGGCTTTCGGCTCGAGGATCAGACGGCGTTTGTCTACGATGTCAGCAGCACCGGCATGTACTCTCCTGACACCGGCCTGGAGTTCGGCTGGCTGCGGGGTCACTGGGATGCACAGGTCACGGTGACCGACGGCACCTTTGCGAACAGCCTCCCGTCGAGCCCCGGGAAGGAATATGGCCTGCAGATGAGCTATGTCGAGTCGGGGTGGCGGCTCGGAGTCGCGGCCAACGATGACGATAGCTCGTACGCGCGGCGCAAGATCTTTGGCGTCTTCGGCGGCTTCCGCACCGGGCCGGTCGACTGGCTCGGCGAGCTCGATTCAGTCAAGAACGAGGTCGCGCCGGTGAACGGAGTGACACAGGCCGCGGCGCTGCTCGAAGCCGACTGGCTCATCGCGGCCGGCAATAATCTCAAGCTGTCGTTCGAGCCCTATGATCCCGACCGGGACATACACGGCAACCGCCAGAGCCGGGTGAGCCTGGTGTACGAGCTGACGCCGGTGCAGTTCCTGCAGATACGAACGGGCGTGCGCGACTACAACGGGCCGCGCGGCAACGCTTCGCTGAATACGAGGCTGTGGTTCATCCAGTTGCACGCGTTCCTGTGATCGCGGGCGCAGTTCCTGGTTGTTGTCGAGGGCGGATCGGTCGCCGCGCAGCCGGCGCGGGCCAGTACATCGGCCACCGCGGCGCAGGCGTCGACCGAGGTGAAAACACCCGCGGGTGTGGTGAGCTGCCGGGAGCTGCGCGTCAGAATCTGCTCAACCTGTGCCTGCGGCAGTTTGCGGCCATCAGCCACCAGCAGCGCCACGATTCCGGTCACTTCCGCCGTCGCGAGGGAGCTGCCGGACGCAAAATCGTACCGGCCGCCCGGCACCAGCGTCAGGATGCCGTGACCGGGGGCGAGCAGATGTCGCGAAGCGCTGGCCGCGTCCTCGGCGGACTGCACGCCGAGAACTCCGGGGACGTCGACCGGAAACTCATCGACGAGTCCGCTGCGCGCCGGCGCGACCGCGCCGACATAGATGATTCCGTGCTGCATGCCGTAGCGGATCAGGCGTGCGAGCAGCGGATCCGGCGGCCCGGCGAGGCTCAGATTGACGATATCGGCCCGCGCGCTGATGGCGGCCTGGAGGGCTTGCGCCAGCGTGAAGCTGTTGCAGGCCGCCTCGGCCGGATTCTGCCGCAGCGGCCAGCAGGCCTTGAGCGCGATCAGGCGCGATTTGGGTGCGACGCCCAGCACTCCGGCGCCGCCGTCCGCTGTCGCTGCGATCACGCCGGCGACCTCCGTGCCGTGGCGGTCATCCGTGAATTCGTCGCCGCCGGCAACGAAGTCGCCTTGCGCGACGATGCGCCCCTCGAGGTCGGGATGCCGGTAGTCCACTCCGGTGTCGATTATCGCGATCCGAACGGCCGCGCCCTGCGACAGCCGGTGCGCCTGCAGCACGCCGAGCTCCCGCAGGTTGGTTTGCAGGGGGAGGTAGGTGCGCTTGTTCGAGCCGGTGGGGGGGGCCTTAGGTGCCGCGCTGCTGTTGGGTTCGGTCTCGGTGCTGAATTCGTTGAGCGGCTGCACGGACTCGACGCGTGAGTCATGCGCCAGGCGCGCAATCATGGCCGCGCGCGGCGTCAGATTCGGCAGACGCACCACGATGCAATGCACCCGCAGGCTCTCGATCGGCCACGCTGAAACCTCCCGCAGCCGGTAATCGTGCTCGAGTGCATGAGCGGTTGCGCGCGCGCTCGCACTCACCTGGTACAGGCTCACCCCGCCATAGCCCCGTGGCGTGGAGGCGGGTGTCGCAACGACCGGCCCCGGGTCGTTCCGCACCGTGATCACGACGAAGCGCGCCGGGTCCGCTCTGGCTTGCGCGGGCAGCTCGGGAGCGCGCAGAGCATCCTGGCGCAGCGCGCAGCCTGCCAGCAACCCCAGGACTGCCAGCGAGAGCGATTTGAGCGCGGCGCCCCTCACGTCAGGGCACGCCCGCCTGTACCGGTTGCGCGAACAGGATCGCCGGGTTGGCACGCAATGCAGCGACTCGTTTTTCCAGCGCCGCGGCGGACTTGGGCGGTGAGACAAAGCCCAGCGTATAGACATTTCCGTCGGCCGGACCATCGATGATATGCACGCCGGCGCCTTGCAGTACGGTCTGCAGGACTCCCACCGTGAGATCCGTCCTGAAGAGGACCCGTACCCGTGGGCCGGAGTTGTATGAGGGCGATTCAGACGTGAGCGTCACGTAACGTGCGCCGCCGGCGGTGCCGGCGGTGCCGGCGGAATGCCATATCCAGGCGCCGAGGCCGATCGCGAACGCCTGCAGGATCACCGCCGCGGCCAGCCAGCGCACGACCGGCGCGGTGCGACGTACGGCATATGTCGCCCGCGACGGAGTGGGCTCGGCCGCCGTGTCGGGCGGCTCGCTGCCGGTTGCCGCATTCTGCATGCGCGTCAGCAGCTTCTGATATGAGGATTCCGCGGCGAACACGAGCGGGCCTTCGGTGCGCATCGCCTGACAGACGCGTAGCTGCTCTTCGTAGTCCGCGCGGCACTCGGGGCAAGTCGCGATATGTTGGCGCGCCAGCGGCTCGGCGTCCGGCGCCAGGGTTCCGTTGGCCAGCCAGGGGATGACGAGCTCGGCGCGAGTGTGCAGTGTGGAGCGGGGGAAGCGCAGTTTCACTTGGGATCTCCGGATCAAGCGGGGCCCGCCAGGGTAGTGAGCAGGGTCCGCAACTTGCGCCGCGCGTGGAACATGCGAGTCTTCACGGTGTTGACCGGGCATTCCATGATGGAGGCGATCTCCTCGCATGAGTGCCCGATGTGGTAGGCGAGCTCGATCACCATCCGTTGCTCGGCTGGCAGGCGCTGCAGCGCCACGTCCATCCATTCGCTGAGCTCCTCCTGCCTGGCGGGCTCGTCCGTACCCGCTTCCGTCGCGACATCGATATCCGGGGGTGGGGGCCCCGCGTAACGCAGAGTTTTGAGTCCCCGCCGGTAGGCTATGCCGAGAATCCACGTCGACACCCGCGAAGCGCCGCGAAAGTCGCCGGCATGTTGCCAGACGACCCAGAAAGTGTCGTTGATGATCTCCTCGGCAAGCTCGTACCGGGTGGTGAGGCGCATCAGGAACCGCGCCAGCCGCCGGTGATAGAGGAGGTAGAGCTCCTTCATCGCGGCACTGTCGTGGGCGGCGATCCGGGCGAGCAGCGCGCGTTCGCGCTGCTCGGTCGAGGTACCGCTGGCGGATCTCGAGTCCTTCTCGGCCGACTTCATTACATTTTCCGCCTGGTGCGCTCCCGCCGTAGGGTAAATGGCGAGCATGCCCGTGTGTACCCCACTGCTCAGGCTGGGTTCAGCCCTGGGGCTCAGAAGCTCCAGAGGATGGTAGCCGAGACGCGGCCGCCGGCCGATTCCGGCCCGAACAGCCGCACGGCGCGGTCCGCCGTGTGGAAATAAGCCAGATCGAGCTCCAAGGACCCGGCCTGGTGGTTGAGGCCGAGGCTCCAGAACCCGTACCCGGTGCCGAAGGGGTCGGCCATCTGATCGTAGCCCGCCGCGGCCTCGAGGGATAGCCACGAGCTGAGCGGCTGGCGCCATTCCAGCCCATAGGCGAATGCACTGCGGTTTTGCCGCATCAGCGGCACGCCCTCGTACCGCTCGTAGCGCAGCGCGTCGGGGGTCCAGGACAGCGTGAGATATAGCCGGTCCATGACGTCCCAGCTGGTCCCGAGCTGATCATAATCGTAGCGCTGTCCGGATATGTGGGGGTTGCCGTAGCCACCGCCCGGGAAAGCGTAGCGGGTATAGGTAAAGGTGGCGCTCAGATCGGTGTTCAGCGCTACGTTGTAGCCGGCATAGGCATCGAGCTCCTTCGCGGATCCACAGCGGCTGTCGCTCAGGCCGGCCGAGCCCCATACCCCGGCAAAGGCACCCCAGCCGGACGCCCCGAGCTCGCGCAGGTGCGCGTCCGCTTGCGCGGCGGGATGCCCGCAGGTCTGTGAGAGGCCCCGATATACATCGTCCGCGGTAAGAGCCAGGGAGCCGCCGGCATCGACGGCCGAGGAGGCCGCCGGCCAGAGCTGCAACAAACACGAGGCGGCCAGTGCCGCGGGCCCCAGAACGCGCATGGGGCGGCATCTTGCACTGTTTCCGGCGGACGGGGAATCAGTGGCCGTGCATTTCGAGCAGTCGCATCGGGATCATGTTCTGGTTCATGTGGAACATCACCCAGATCGAGCCGAAGAAGATGAGCGAGACGATGAGCACGCCGAAGGCGAGGGCGAGCGCGTTGTTGGTATTGTCCGGGGAGGTGGTGAGATGCAGGAAGAAGACGAGATGCACGCCGACCTGCGCCAGGCCGAAGACGATCAGCGCCATCACGATACCCGGCCCGTAGATGACATGCTCATCGAGCGCCCAGAAGGAGGCGGCCGTGAGCGCGGCGGCGAGCGCCAGCCCGACCAGATAACCGCGCAGCTCCGAGCGCAGGGTTGGCGGATGAGCCTCGGAGGGCGCCTCGCCGACGACGCGGTCCTCGCCGACATGCGAGCCGAGATCGAATTCATCGAATCGTTTGCGATCGGAGCTCATTGCGTGATCGTTCCGATGAGATAGACGACGGTGAAGATGCCGATCCAGATGATGTCGAGCGCGTGCCAGAAGAGCGAGAAGCAGAGGTACCGGTGAAAGATGTTCTCCTTGAATCCCTTGGCCGGAAACTGCGCCATCATCGTGCCGAGCCAAAGAATCCCGGCGGTCACGTGCGCGCCGTGGCAGCCGACCAGGGCGAAGAAGGCTGTCAGGAAGGCGCTGCGGGTCGGGCCGTCGCCCTGGGCCACGAGCGCGTGGAACTCATGGGCTTCGAGCCCGAGGAAAGTGAGGCCGAGGAGTCCGGTGATCGCGAGCGAGATTTCCGTCCAGAGAAGGTTGTGCCGCGCGACCGCGAGACTGGTCATCCCGCAGGCGAAGCTCGAGAGGAGCAGGCACGCGGTCTCCGCCGCCGTGACCTGCAGGTCGAAGAGCTGCTGCGGTCCGGGGCCGCCATTGCGCGCCTGGATCAGGACGGTGTAGGTGGCAAAGAAGCAGGAGAAGAGAATCACGTCGGAAAGGATGAAGATCCAGAAGCCGTAGCCGACGACGATACGTTTCGGCGACGGACCGCCGGCGCCGTGGCCGGTGTATTCCGGCACACCGGCCGCGGGCGCGTGCCCGATGTGGTAGGGATCGCGATCAGCGCGTAAGGCGGCGCTGGGAGCGCTCATTCGGCGGCCTCCCGCTGCGACTCCCGCCGCAACTGCCGGTGCGCCAGCGCCGCGGTGCGCGCGGCGCGGTTGGCGCGATCGAGGCGGGCGACCTCCTCGGCGGGAATCAGCTCTTCATCGTGATCGCGCCAGGCGAAGACGACGAAGGTAGCGTAGGCGCCGACGAGGCCGAGCAGCACCAGCCACCAGATATGCCAGATGAGTGCGAACCCGGTGACCGTGGCGAGGAACGCCGTGACGAATCCCGTCGGGCTGTTGCGCGGCATGTGGATGGGCTCGTACTCAGGCTCCGGCCTGGTGAGCTGTCCCATCCCGCGCGCGCGCTCCTTCATATCCCAGTAAGGCTCCTGATCGGTGACGTCAGGCAACACCGCGAAATTGAAAGCCGGCGGTGGCGAGGCAGTGGACCATTCAAGGTTGCGTCCGTCCCAGGGGTCGCCCGTCACGTCGCGCCGTTGCTCACGAGTGCGTACCGAGACGACTATCTGCGCGATCTGGGCGATGATGCCAAGGAGGATGATGAAGACGCCAATTTCGGCGACGACGAGCCAAGGGTGCCACTCTGCGACGTCATAGTGCTGCAGCCGCCGCGTCATACCCTCGAGGCCCACGACGTACCCGGGACCCCACGCGACCCAGAAGCCGATCAGCCACAGCCAGAAAGCCCACTTGCCGAGCCGCTCATCGAGCGTGAAGCCGAACGCCTTGGGGAACCAATAGATGTACCCGGCGAAGACGCCGAACAGCACGGCCCCGATGATGACGTTGTGGAAGTGCGCAACCAGGAAGACGCTGTTGTGGAGCTGGAAGTCCGCGGGCGGCACGGCAAGTAGCACCCCCGTCATGCCCCCGATCGCGAAGGTCACGATGAACCCGATCGACCAGAGCATCGGGGTGTGGAAGCGCACGGAGCCGCCGTACATGGTAAAGAGCCAGTTGAAGATCTTCACCCCCGTCGGCACGGCGATGATCATCGAGGCGATGCCGAAGATGCTGTTGACGTCCGCCCCCGCGCCCATGGTGAAGAAGTGATGCAGCCACACCATGAAGGAGATGATGCAGATCGCCATGGTGGCGTAGATCATCGAGCGGTAGCCAAAGAGCGGCTTGCTCGAGAAGGTCGAGACCACCTCCGAATAGATGCCGAAGGCGGGCAGAGCCAGGATATAGACCTCGGGGTGGCCCCAGGCCCAGATCAGGTTCATGAACATCATCGAGTTGCCGCCAGCCGTGTCGGTGAAGAAATGAAAGCCGACATAACGGTCGAGAAGCAGCATGGCGAGGGTCGCGGTGAGCACGGGGAAGGCCGCGACGATGAGCAGGTTGGAGGCGAGCGCCGTCCAGCAGAACATCGGCATGCGGGTGTAGTGCATGCCGGGAGCGCGCAGCTTGAGTATGGTGGTGACGAAGTTGATGCCCGTCATGAGCGTGCCGATGCCGGAGATCTGCAACGCCCAGCAGTAGTAGTCGACACCGACTCCCGGGGAGTACTGCAGCTCCGAAAGCGGCGGATAGGGGAGCCAGCCGGTGTGGTCGAACTCGCCGACGACGAGCGACATGTTGACGAGGAGCGCCCCGGCGCACGTGAGCCAGAAGCTCACGGAATTGAGCGTCGGGAAGGCCACGTCGCGCACGCCGAGCTGCAGCGGCACGATGACATTCATCAGGCCGATGACGAAGGGCATGGCGACGAAGAAGATCATGATGGTGCCATGCGCCGAGAACACCTGAGCAAAGTGTGACGGCGGCAGGAACCCGGGCGCGTTGTACGCCATCGCCTGCTGCATGCGCATCATGATTGCGTCGATGAAACCACGCAGCAGCATCACGCCGGCGAGCATGCAATACATGATGCCGATGCGCTTGTGATCGACGCTCGTGATCCATTCGCGCCAGAGATACGGCATGTATCCCTTGATCACCACCCAGACGAGGATGGCGAGAAGGATGACGACGACCGCCACGCCGGAGAAGAGCGGCAACGGCTCCTGGAACGGAATCGCCTGCCACGAGAGTTTGCCGAGGAGGGTCATTTCAGGGCCACCGGGTGAGCGTTCGGCGCGGCGCCGGCCGGGCCATATCCCGGTGGCAGCTTCTGCATGACGATGTCGGCGAAGAGGCCTTGCCGCACCGAGCGGTAAGTATAAGGATGCGGCGGGACGCTCTGCTGCAACAGCTCGCGGTAGGCTGCATCATCCAACGCTGGACCGGCGCTGCGCGTCGTTGTAACCCACGCGTCGTATTGGTCCTGGGACACCGCGTCCGTGTCGAAGTGCATATCCGCGAACCCGTCACCACTGACCATCGCCGACTCCCCGCGATAGACGCCGGGGCGATCAGCCTCGAGATAAAGGTTCCCGGCCATGCCATTCATACAGTAGAGCATGCTGCCGAGCTGTGGAACCCAGAACGCATTCCATACGGACGCCGATGTCACTGTCAGGTGCAGTGGCACGCCCGCGGGAACGACCAGCCGGTTGATGCTCGCGATGCCGAGCTTGGGATAAATGAACAGCCACTTCCAGTCGAGGGAGACCACCTGAATCTCGAGCGGCGCGGATTTCGAGGGCAGAGGCTGCGCCGGATCGAGATCGTGCGAGCTGATCCAGGCGATACCGCCGAGGAAGATGATGACCAACGCCGGGATCGACCAGACGATGAGCTCGACTCGCCCCGAGTAAACGAAGTCCGGCTGCCGGCGGGCGCGACTGTTGGATGCGCGGTACCACCATGCCACAGCGAGCGTCGCGATGATCGTGGGAACGACTATCGCGAGCATGATCACGACCGAATCGAGGAGGATCTTGCGCTCGGCGGCGCTGACAGGGCCCGCCGGCTGCAGCTGCGCGCGCCCGCAGCCCGCGAGCTCGCCGAGCACGAGCAGCGCTACGAGTAAAATGCCGACATTGCCCGCTGTGGCCGAGCTTCTCATCCGGTCGATGGCGGCGTCTCCTCCGGCAGGGCGGGAGCGAACGCCGATCCTACTTCGGTCGCCGCGCCTGGCGCAACCGGGTGCGACTCGAGCGCGAGTGCCCGATCAGCAGGCTGGGGAAGGCGCCCGCGCACAGGGCATGGGTCCAGTCCTGGCAGAGCGCCACGGCCTCGGCGGGCCGGAAGCTGTGCGGATTGATGCTGGCCTCGATCCACAGTCCATCGAGCAGGGCGGCGAGGGCGATTGCCGCCGGACGCAGCCTGAAGCGAGGCATCTCGCTCCCCTGCAGCTGGCCGAGGAGGGATTCCAGCGCAGCCCGATAGGCGGCATAGCTGCGATCGTGTACCGCCCGCACCCCTGCATCGTGCGCGATCATGCTCCAGAAGACGAGCCAGGCGTTGAACAGCTCAGGGTCGAGGAGCGCGGGCGCGAACGACGCCTCGTAAAAGCGGTGCAGACGTTCGCGTGGGCTCGCGTCTGCGGCGCGCGCCTGCTGCTCGATCGAGTGCAGCAGAGACATCGACAGCGTCTCATAGGACGCGGCGATGAGAGCCGAAACGCTGGGGAAGTGATGGGTGATGAGGCCTGGCGACACACCCGCGGCGGCGCCGATGCGCCGCACCGACAGCCCTTCGTGACCCCACTTGCGCAGACAGGCGAGGGTTGCCTCGATGAGGGCCTCGCGGCGGACGGTCGGCGGCGCGCGGCGAAACTTGGGTTGCTGCTGCTCTCTGGCCATCCGCGCCGATCATAGCACTTGACCGCCCGCCGGCACGCTGCTATACAGTTGTACAATAGCAACGGGACGGGGCCCGATCATGAGTGCGCGTGCGATCGACATCGTTGCCGCGATGGGCGGCGCGGCGGTCGGCCTGCCGGGCTGGATATACCGCGACCCGGAGTTCTTCGAGCTGGAGAAGGAGCTCATCTTCCGCCAGAGCTGGCAGGTCGTGTGCCACCTCAACGACGTGCCGCGCAGCGGCGATTTCCACACGTTCGAGTTTCTGGGCCAGAGCGTCGTCGTGCTGCGCGGCGAGGATGGCCAGATCCGCAGCTTCTACAACGCCTGCCGCCACCGTGCCGCGCGGCTCCTCGATGGTCCGAAGGGACGCTGCGGGCGACGGATCACCTGTCCTTATCACGCCTGGACATATGGGCTCGACGGGCGCCTGCTCACCGTGCCGCAGCGTGACGCCTACGAGGGATTGGAGACGCAGCAGCACGGGCTGGTGCCCCTGGAGCAGGAGATCTTCCTCGGCTTCGTGTTCGTGCGCTTTGCGCCCGGCCTGCCGAGCGTGCGCGAGATGGCGGCACCGTACCTGCACGAGCTCGAGACCTACCGGCTGGAAGAGCTGGTGCCGCAGGGCAGAGTGACTCTGCGGCCGCGCGCGGTCAACTGGAAGAACGTCGCCGACAACTACTCCGACGGCCTGCACATTCCGGTCGCTCATCCGGGCCTCACGCGGCTCTTCGGCAACAGCTACGGCATCGAGGCTCAGCCCTGGATCGACAAGATGTGGGGCCGGCTGCGCGAGATCCGATCCGGCAACTGGTCCGAGGGGCATTACCAGACGCTGCTGCCCACGGTCGCGCATCTGCCCGCGGAGCGGCAGCGGCTCTGGACCTACTTCAAGCTCTGGCCCAACATCGCTTTCGACATCTATCCGGATCAGATCGACTTCATGCAGTTCCTGCCGATCTCGCCGACGCAGACCCTGATCAGAGAGATCGCCTACGTGCATCCGGACGATCGCCGGCAAATGCGCGCCGCGCGCTACCTCAATTGGCGCATCAACCGGCAGGTCAGCGCGGAGGACAAGGTATTGATCGAGCGCGTGCAGGAGGGCATGGGGGCGGACGGCTACACTCCTGGCCCGCTGGGCACGGGTGAGGCGTGCCTGCGCAGCTTCGCGCAGCGCATGCGGGAGCTGATACCCGAGAGCCGCCTGTCTCGCGCGCCCGCGAGAGGATGGAGCGTGAGTCGCCATGAGCGCTGAGGCACGCGACGTCCTCATCGTCGGCGGGGGCCACAACGGCCTCGTGTGTGCCGCGTATCTCGCGGCAGCGGGCCTCAAAGTCACGGTGCTCGAACGACGGGGCGTCGTCGGCGGCGCCGCCGTGACGGAGGAGTTCCATCCCGGCTTTCGCAACTCCGTCGCCGCCTACACCGTCTCGCTGCTCAATCCGAAAGTCATCCGCGACCTCGACCTGGCCGCGCATGGCTTGCGCATCGTCGAGCGGCGGCTGTCCAATTTCCTGCCCACGGCGGATGGCCGCTACCTGCGCACCGGCGGTGGCCAGACGCGCGACGAGGTGGCGAAGTTCTCGGCGCGCGACGCCGAGCGGCTGGATGAGTACGGCAGGCGGCTCGAGGCCATCGCGGATGTGCTGCGCGGCCTCGTGCTCGAGACACCGCCCAACGTGGTCGCGGGCAACTGGGCGGCCGCGCTGCCCGAGCTGTTGCGGACCGCTCGCCTCGGCGGCCGGCTCGGCCGTCTCGACATGAGCCTGCGGCGGGAGCTGCTCAAGCTCTTCGCCGCTTCCGCGGGCGAATATCTGGAGGAATGGTTCGAGAGCGACCCGATCAAGGCGGTGTATGGCTTCGACGGTATCGTCGGTCATTACGCCAGCCCCTATGCCGCGGGCACGGCATACGTTCTCCTGCATCATTGCTTCGGTGAGGTGAACGGCAAGAAAGGCGCTTGGGGTCACGCCATCGGTGGCATGGGAGCGATCACGCAGGCGATGGCGAAGTCGGCCGCGGCGCGCGGTGTCGACATTCGGGTCGGCTGCGGTGTGCGCGAGATCATCGTCGAGCGAGGCCGTGCGATCGGCGCCGTGACCGAAGCAGGGGAGAGCCTACGCGCCTCCGCGGTCGTCTCGAATCTCAATCCCAAGCTGCTCTACCTGCAGCTCATCGACCGCGCGGCGCTGCCGCGGGATTTCGTGGAGCGCATGACGCAGTGGCGCTGCGGCTCGGGCACTTTCCGCATGAACGTGGCGCTCGCGGAGCTGCCGGACTTCACCTGTCTGCCGGGTCGGGCAGCCGCCGATCATCACACCGCCGGCATCATTCTCGCGCCGACGCTGGGTTACATGGAACAGGCCTATTTCGACGCGCGCACCTACGGCTGGTCGCGGCAGCCGATCGTGGAGATGGTCATTCCCTCGACGCTCGATGACAGCCTGGCGCCTCCCGGCAGGCACGTCGCGAGTCTCTTTTGCCAGCACGTCGCGCCGCAGCTTCCCAATGGCGAATCCTGGGACATGCATCGTGAGGGCGTCGCCGATCTCATGATCGAGACGGTCAATCGCTTCGCGCCCAATTTCAAGGCGTCAGTGCTCGGACGCCAGATCATGAGCCCGCTCGATCTGGAGCGCACCTTCGGGCTGATAGGCGGCGACATCTTCCACGGCAAACTGCATCTCGATCAGATGTTGTCCGCGCGGCCGATGCTTGGACACGGCAATTACCGCGGCCCGATCCCGGGCCTGTACATGTGCGGCGCAGGCACGCATCCCGGCGGCGGCGTCACGGGCGCGCCGGGTCACAATGCTGCGCGCGAGATCCTCACGGATTTTCGCCGGAGACGTTTGCATCGAGCCGCCTGAAGACTGCCTGCATGCGACATGAGCGCAATTCCTGGCGCGACAGCTTGGAAAACAAAGCTGATTCGGGCAAATTAGGCACATCTTGAGCACCCGCGCAGAGCCTGTCGGGACACTCGAAGTCGCGTTGGCGCATGCGTCTCGTCTGCTGGCAGTGAAGCCTGCGGTCGCCGCCGAGCAAGCGTGCGAGATTCTGAAAGTCGTTCCGCGCCAGCCCCAGGCGCTGCTGATCCTGGGCCAGGCGCGCGCCATGGCCGGCGATGTCGATGGCGCCATCGATGCGCTGACTCGAGCCGTCTCCCTGCGGCTGGACCTGCCCGATGCGTGGCTCGCACTGGCGGACCAACTGCGGCTGCGCGGTGACGCGGAGGCCGCCGACCGGGCTTACGCCCGCTATATCAAGGCGGCGACGCGCGATCCGCGGCTGCTGGGCGCCGCCTCGGCCCTGTGCGACAACCGGATCCCGGAGGCGGAAGCCCTGCTGCGGGCCCATCTCGAGCAGCATCCCAATGATGTGGCGGCCCTGCGCATGCTGGCGGAAGTCGCGGCGCGCCTGCTGCGTTATTCCGATTCACAGCGGCTGCTGGAGCGCTGCCTCGAGCTCGCGCCGTCGTTCGATGCGGCCCGGCACAACTATGCGACCGTGCTCAATCGGCAGGGCCGCAGCGCCGAGGCGCTGGCGCAATGCGTGCGGCTGTTAGCCAAGGAACCCCATAACCCCGGGTACCGCAGCCTGCACGCCGGCATCTCGGCCAACCTGGGCGACTACACGCAGGCGATCACTGCCTACGAGTCCGTGCTGCGCGAGTACCCGCAGCAGCCCAAGCTCTGGATGAGCTACGGCCATGCGCTGCGCACCACCGGCAAGGTGCCGGAGAGCATCGCGGCCTACCGGCGCGCGCTGTCGCTGGAGTCGACCCTCGGCGAGGCCTGGTGGAGTCTGGCGAATCTCAAGACCTTCCGCTTCAGCGAAGCTGACGTGAGCGCCATGCGCCGGGCGCTCGCGCCTACTGAGCTCGCCGAGGAGGATCGCCTGCACTTAGAGTTCGCGCTCGGCAAAGCGCTCGAAGATGCCGCCTCCTACGAGGAGTCGTTTGCCCATTACGCCGCCGGCAACGCTTTGCGCCGCAGCCAGCACGGGTACGACCCCGAGGAGAATTCCCGCTTCGTGCGCCGCTCGAAGCAACTGCTCACGCGTGAGTTCTTCGCCGCGCGTGCCGGCGGCGGCGCCGGCGCCCGCGACCCGATCTTCATCGTAGGGTTGCCGCGCGCGGGCTCGACCCTCATCGAGCAGATGCTCGCGAGTCACCCGCTGGTCGAGGGAACGATGGAGCTTCCGCAGCTGCCGAAGCTCGCCCGCGAGCTCGCGGGTCCGAAGCAGGAGGAGGAGGGGACCTTCCTGAAGCGGCTCGCGGCGCTCAGTCGTGACGAGCTGCGGGCCCTCGGTGAGCGCTACCTCGCCGAGACGCGCATCATGCGCAAGACCGAGGCACCGTTCTTCCTCGACAAGATGCCGAACAACTGCATGTATGTCGGCCTGATTCATCTCATTCTGCCCAACGCGGTAGTCGTCGATGCGCGCCGGCATCCGCTCGGCTGCTGCTTCTCCTGCTACAAGCAGCATTTCGCCCGCGGCCAATGGTTCACCTACGGAGTGGAGGACCTCGGGCGCTACTATCGGGATTACGTCGAGCTCATGGCGCATTTCGATGCGGTGCTTCCGGGCAAGGTTGGGCGCGTGTTCTACGAGACGCTGGTCGCCGACCCCGAGAGCGAGCTGCGGCGGCTCCTCACGCACTGCGGGCTGCCCTTCGAGCCGGCATGTCTCAGGTTTTACGAGAACGAGCGGGCGGTGCGCACGGCGAGCTCCGAGCAGGTGCGGCAACCGATTTTTCGCGAGGCGGTCGAGCACTGGCGTCATTACGAGCCGTGGCTCGATCCGCTCAAGCAGTCTTTGGGAAGCGTTCTGACGGATTATCCAGCGGTTCCGGCCTTCTGAGGCGGTAGGCCGCCTGCCACAGCGATACAACCATTCGGCCAGGGGGAATGAAACATGACACGCAGTCGTCGTAGAAAACTGTCACGCGAGCGGGCGAAAGCCCTGCGCACCATCGTTCGCGCGGGCGTGCCGCTGGCCTCGGCGCTCGTCGCCACCATGCCGGCGGCGCACGCGCAACAGGCTGCCAGCGCAGCAACCACGGACACGCTGCAGACGATCGTGGTCACAGCCGAGAAGGTGCAGGAGAACCTGCAGAACGTGCCGCTCAGCGTCGAGGCATTCGACAACAAGAAGCTCACGCAGCTGGGTATCGTCAACCTCGACGACTACGTGCAGCTGGCCCCGGCCATCACCTACGTGCGCAGCCAGGGTGAGGGCGACAACGGCGGCCCGGGCTCGTCGATCATTTATATTCGCGGCGTCGTCAGCGGCGGCGATGGCAATCACTCGGGATCCGAGCCGAGCGTCGGCGTCTACCTCGATGAGCAGCCGGTCACGACCATCACCGGCGCCCTGCCGCTGCACATGTACGACATGAATCGCGTGGAGGTGCTCGAAGGCCCGCAGGGTACGTTGTTCGGCGCCAGCTCCGAGGCCGGCACCGTGCGGCTCATCACCAACAAGCCGGATCCGACCAAGTTCGAGGCCGGCTACAACGTCGTCGGCAACGATATCGAAGGGGGCGCGCCCGGCGATACCGTCGAGGGGTTCGTCAACCTGCCGCTGTCGAGCACGGCCGCGATCCGTCTGGTCGGCTGGCAGGAGCACGATGGCGGCTACATCGACAACGTCGCCGGCACCGATACCAATGGCTGCATCTTCAGCGGCGTGCGGACTTTTCCCACCTGGGCCCTGTCGGCGAGCGGCTCGGGCCCCGGCGGCGGCACCGGCCAGTGCGCCCCGGCGTCGACCCCGATCGGCGCCGGCGCAATCAGCAACGCACCCTGGCGCGCGAACAACTACAACAAGGTCGATACCTACGGCGGCCGGGCCGAGCTCAAGTTCGACCTGGGCGAGAACTGGACGGTGTCGCCCACCTTCGAGGGGCAGTCGGACGCCACCTCGGGATTCTTCGGCTACGACCCGGTGGTGGGCCAGGACAAGGTGGTGCATTTCGGGCCGGAGTATTCCCATGACGACTGGGCGCAGAGCGCTCTCACCGTCGAAGGCAAGGTCCACGATTTCGACATCGTCTACGCCGGTGCCTACGTGAAGCGCAATCAGCACTCCGTGGCCGACTACAGCGACTACGCGGAGTTCTACGACAAGGTGAGCGGCTACGGTGTGTATTACACCGGTAACAACGGCAAGCCGATCATGCCGCAGCAGTTCGTGATCGGCGCCGGCGATTTCGAGATGTGGAGCCAGGAGCTGCGCTTCACGACCCCGCTCGATGAGCCGGTGCATGCCACGGCCGGAGTGTTCCTGGAGCGGCAGATGCACAACATCTGGCAGAACTATACGATGCCGGGCTACGGCTGGACGAGCGTCTACGGCGGCAATCCGAACGGGTTCGGCTATCTACCTGGCTTCGGACCCACCGGCAATCCTACCGATGTGTCGGTTCCAGGGCATCCGAACACCATCTGGCTGACCGACGAGCAGCGCGTCGATCGCGATCGCGCGGTATTCGGCCAGGCAACCTGGGACATCAACAGCCAGTGGTCGTTGACCGGCGGCGTGCGCTACTACAAGTACGACAACTCGCTGCTCGGCTTCTACGGCTTCAACCCGAACTTCTCTTCGAGCGAGGGCGTGGCGACCTGCTTCGAGCCCACCATCGTCAAGGGCTCGCCTTGCACCGACCTCGATGCCCGCACCAGCGCCACCGGCTCGGTACCCAAGGGCACCATCACTTATAAGATGACGCCCAACAAGATGGTTTACGCGACTTATTCGAAGGGCTTCCGGCCGGGCGGCGTCAACCGGATCGGCGGCAATGTGCCGTACGCGGCCGACTATCTGATCAACTACGAGGTGGGCTGGAAGACGCAGTGGCTGGGCAACACTCTGCGGTGGAACGGCGCGCTCTTCTGGGAGAACTGGAAGAACCTGCAGTTCTCGTTCCTCGGCGCCAACAGTGTGACGGAGATCGCCAACGGCGGCAGCGCGCGCATCAAGGGCATTGAGAACAGCATCGAGTGGCTCGTCTCGAGCAACCTGATGCTGAGCACGGATTTCACTTTCATGGATCCGATCCTGGCGCAGAATTACTACGGCTGTGTCCCGGGAACGCCGCCCTGCACGCCGCTGCCGCCCGTCGAGACCCCGGAGGGAACCAACCTCCCGGTGGCGCCGAAGTTCAAAGGCAACATCATCGCCCGTTATTCCCTGACGAGCATCGGCAACTGGCGGCCCTATTGGCAGGTCGACGCGGTGTACCAGAATCAGACGGCACAGGTGCTGCTGGGCAGTCAGGCCGCGGTCGTCGGCAACCTGCCGGCTTACGCGCTCGTCAATCTGAAGCTCGGAGTCGACGGCACCAACGGGATGCACATGGATTTCTACATCAGCAACCTGATGAATCGGCTGGTGGAGTTGTCGCGCTACACGGACAGCAACCCGAGCGTCAACAACCAGGTGTACATCCTGCCGTCACCGCCGCGCACGTTCGGCATCGAGTTCGGACAGGAATTTTGATCATAACTTGAAGGTCGTGAGCAGCAGGCTCGTCTCGCTGCTCGAGACGCCCGGGATGCGGCTGATCATGGCCAGCACCCGGTCGAAGGATGCCAGGGTGTCGGTGTGCAGCTCCGCGACCAGGTCCCACCTGCCGTTGGTGCTGTGGAGGCTGGCCACGGAAGGCTCGCCGCGCAACGCCTTGACGACGCCATCGACCTGGTTGCCCTCCACGGCGATGGTCATGAGGGCACGGATCTGCTGTTCCTCGATGCCCGGCTTCAGCCGCACGGTGTAGCCGGCGATCGTGCCGTCGGCTTCGAGCCGCGCCATCCGGTTCTGCACGGTGCCGCGCGCCACATCCAGCTTCTTGGCCAGGGAGGCCACGGAGGCACGTGCATCGCCGCGCAGCAGCGCGAGCAGGCGGTGATCCAGGTCATCCATCGCAGCGTGGCCTCTTTCGCCCGATTGGGTGCGGAACTTTAGCAAATCGCCCAATGGAAGTGGCAATTTGCCCAATCAAGTTGGGCTTTTGAGCGAGTTTCTGCCTGTTTATTGGCTGCGGCGCCGAGGATCATGGTTGCCATCAATGCAACGGCGGCGCGTACCCATGGCGTGCGGCCCCTCCTCGGGAGAACGATCATGGTTGACTTCATCGGCATCCGACGCGTCCAGGAACTCGTCGGCGACCTGGGACCCGCGCCCTTCATCGCGGGATTGGCACGCGAGATCGAGGCGGATTATCGCCGTTGGGCGGAGTTCGAGAAATCGCCGCGTCATGCCACACATTCCTCCGTCGGCGTCATCGAGCTGATGCCAGCGTGCGACGGCCGTCAGTACGCGTTCAAGTACGTCAACGGCCATCCGAAGAACACCTCGAAGGGCCTGCTGACGGTGACGGCGTTCGGCATGCTTGCCGATGTGGAGACGGGCTATCCGCTCCTGCTCTCGGAGATGACACTCGCCACCGCACTGCGCACCGCCGCGACTTCGGCGGTGGCCGCGCGTTGGATGGCGCGCTCCGGCTGTCGTGTCATGGCGCTGATCGGCAACGGCTCGCAGGCCGAATTCCAGGCCATCGCTTTTCACGAGATGCAGGGCATCCGCGAGCTGCGGCTGTATGACACCGATCCGGCTGCAACCGACAAGCTCGAGGGCAACCTCGCGCGCCTCGCCCTTGCGGGCCTGCGGGTCGTGCGCTGCCGCTCCACCGCGGAGGCGGTCCGTGGCGCGGATATCGTGACGACCGTTACCGCGGACAAGTGCAATGCCACCATTCTGACTCCGGAGATGATCGCTCCCGGAATGCACATCAACGCGGTCGGCGGCGACTGTCCGGGCAAGACCGAGCTGCACGCCGACATCCTGCTGCGCCCCGATGCCCGTGTGATAGTCGAATTCGAGCCGCAGTCGCGCATCGAAGGTGAGATTCAGCAGCTCGCGGCGGACTTCAAGGTGACGGAGCTGACCGAGGTGGTGACCGGCCGCAGGCCGGGGCGCGCCAACGAGACCGAAGTCACCATTTTCGACTCGGTCGGCTTCGCGCTGCAGGATTTCTCGGCGTTGCGCTACCTGCATCGGCTGCATCAGCAGCGCCGCGGGACGCGCGCCGCCATCGACCTGATTCCCGATCTCGAGGACCCGAAGGATCTGTTCTCGCTGCTCGGCACGCCGTCAGCGGCGCGGCTGCACGCCGTTGCCGCGGCGGAGTTGACTGCGTGACCGAGTTGCGCAACACAGCGCCGCGCACGGTGAGCCTGATAGGCGCGCCCACGGATATCGGGGCGGCGGAGCGTGGCGCCTCCATGGGGCCCGAGGCCATGCGGGTCGCCGGAATCCAGCAGGCGCTCGAGCAGCGGGGATTGCAGGTGCTCGATCGCGCCAACCTGGCCGGCCCGACCAATCCGCGCCGGACACCCGTCGGCGGCTATCGCAACCTGGAGGAAGTCGTCGAATGGAATCGCCTGGTGCACGAGGCGGTGTATCAGGAGCTCGGCGCCGAGCGGCTGCCCATCCTCTTGGGGGGCGATCACTCGCTCGGCATCGGCTCGATCAGCGCCGTGGCGCGGCACTGCCGTGCGAACGGCCGCAAGGTGCGCGTGCTGTGGCTGGACGCGCATGCCGATTTCAACACCGGTCAGCTGTCGCCGAGCGGCAATCTGCACGGCATGCCGCTCGCCTGCCTCTGTGGCTTCGGACCGAAGGCCCTGGTGGAGTTGGGCGGCGCCGTCCCCAGCCTGCATCCGCAATGGATACGGCAGATCGGCGTGCGCAGCGTCGATGAGGGCGAGAAGCGCTTCGTGCACGAGCTCGCCGTCGAAGTGTTCGACATGCGCTATATAGATGAGATGGGCATGCGCCAGACCATGGAGCAGGCGCTCGCCGGTCTCGATCGCGATACCCACCTGCACGTGAGCTTCGATGTCGACTTCCTGGATCCCGACATCGCCCCAGGCGTCGGCACGCTGGTCCCGGGGGGGCCGACCTATCGCGAGGCCCAGCTCTGCATGGAGATGATCGCCGATACGCGCCTGGTGGGCTCGCTCGATGTGGTGGAGCTCAACCCGGCGCTCGACGTGCGCAACGAGACCGCCGTGCTCGCGGTGAGTCTGCTGGAGTCGCTCTTCGGCAAGAGCACGCTGGTGCGGCGGCAGGTCACGGCGCCGCCGCTCGATCTCATCGTCAATAAGCTCGCCACCTCCGCCTGACACCCCGCGCGGCTTGTCGGGCGCGGAGGCGTATGCGATCTTGGGCCCGTGGCAACTCGTGAGCCGAAGAGCCGCCGTGCATCGCCCGCCCCGAAGGCGGAGCCGCCGCTCGCTCCTTACGCAGCCAAGCGCGCCTTCACGCGCACGCCGGAGCCCGGTCCCGCGGTCGTCGCCGGCCGCGGCGGCCCACTGCTCTTCATCGTGCAGAAGCATGCCGCGCGGCGGCTGCACTACGATTTTCGGTTGGAGCTCGATGGGGTCCTGAAGTCCTGGGCGGTGCCCAAGGGACCGTCGCTCGATCCGGGCGACAAGCGCATGGCGGTCGCCGTCGAGGATCATCCGTTCGACTATGCGTCCTTCGAGGGCGTGATTCCGGCGAAAGAGTACGGTGCCGGCCGCGTGATCGTCTGGGATTGCGGGACCTATTCGCCGGACGAGGACCGCGAATACTCGTTCGGCGAGCGTGCGACGGCGGAGCAGCGGGTCCGCGCCGGGATCGAGCAGGGCAAGCTCAGTATCTTTCTGCGGGGCGAGAAGCTCAAAGGCTCGTTCGCGCTGGTGCGAACGGCCACCTCGGCGCAGTGGCTGCTCATCAAGCACAAGGACGCGTTCGCGACCCAGCAGGAAGTCGTGTTGCAGGACCGTTCCGTTCTCTCGGGCCTGTCACTCGATGACCTGGCAGCCGCGCAGTCGCCGCGCAGGCTCGAAGCGGCGCGGCTGGCGCCGACCGGGCCTGCCGAAACGATGCCTGATACGCTGGCGCCGATGCTCGCCATGACGGGCGAAGCGGCGCGCTCCGACATCGACTGGCGCTTCGAGCCCAAGCTCGACGGCTATCGCGTCATTGCATTCATCGCCGACACCAAGGTGCGGCTGCAATCCCGGCGCGGTATCGATCTGACACCCCAGTTCCCCGAGATCGTCACCGAGCTTGCCGGTTTCGGCGGTGAGCACATGATCCTCGACGGTGAGATCGTTGCCCTGGGGCCTGACGGGCGACCGTCCTTCAACGCGCTGCAGAATCGCGCGCAGCGGCGCGGCGAGAAGGACATCGCCGAGGCGCAGCGGCAATCGCCCGCCATACTGGTGTGCTTCGACCTGCTGCATTTCGCCGGCGTCAATCTGCGATCGGCGCCGTACGTGGAGCGGCGTCGCTACCTCTCGCAGTGCCTGTTGCCCTCGGCGCACATTCAACTCATTCATGCCGGCGAGGACGCCGAGGCGTTATATGCCGCGGCCATCGCGAGCGGCTACGAAGGGGTGGTCGCGAAACGACTCGACAGCATCTATCAGCCGGGGCAGCGCGTCACGGCCTGGCGCAAGGTGCGGCCGGTTCGCTCGGCGGAATTCGTCATCGGCGGCTGTACCCAGGGCAAGGGCGCGCGCGAGTCTCTGGGCGCGCTGCTGCTCGGATATTGGCAGGATGGGGCGCTCAAGTACGCAGGTCATGTCGGCTCGGGGTTGGACGATGCCGCAGTCGCGGAGCTGACGCGGCGGACGCGCGACCTCAAGGTCAAGCGCTCGCCGTTCGCGGTAAAGCCGCCGATTCATCGGCCGACGACCTGGCTCGAGCCGCGGCTCGTGGCCGAAGTCAACTTCAGCGATTGGACGCCGGCGGGTCTGCTGCGTGCGCCGGTGTTTGCGCGCCTGCGGGATGATGTGCCGCCGCAGTCGATCGGCAGGCCCGCGGAGGCGGCTACGGTCGGCGCCGTGCCGGCGCAAGCGGCGCCGGATGCGGTCGCCGAGGTGTTGCAACAGCTGTCCGGATCGGGAGCGCGACTCGACCTGACGGTGGCGGGCGCACGGCTTCGCCTGACGAATCTCGAGCGCGTCTACTGGCCCGCTACCGACGCTACCCCGGCCATCACCAAACGGGACCTCATCCGTTATCTTGCCGCCGTGTCGCGCTTCATGCTGCCGCATCTCAAGGACCGGCCGCTCACCATGATCCGCATGCCCGAGGGCATCGGCGGCGAGCGGTTCTATCAGAAGCATTGGGAGCAGGCGCGGCCGGAGTACGTCGCCACGATCCCGATCTTCACCGATCATCTCGGCAGGAGCGATCACTACATTCTGGTGAACAACCTGCCGACGTTGCTCTGGCTGGGTCAGAGCGGCACCCTGGAGTTTCATGTCTGGCATTCCCGCGCCAATGTCGAGTCGGATGTCCCTGGGGTCGATCTGGGCGGCGACTATGCCGGCTCGCGCGCCACGCTCGAGGAGTCGGCGCTCAACTACCCCGATTTTCTGGTGTTCGACATCGATCCTTACATCTACTCGGGCAAGGAGGCGAAAGGAGCGGAGCCGGAGCTCAACGAGAAGGGCTTCGCGGTGGGCAAGAAGGTCGCTTTCTGGGTGCGGGCGCTGCTCACCGAGATGGGCCTGCGGGCGATCGTCAAGACCTCGGGCAAGACAGGCCTGCACGTGTTCGTGCCCATCGAGCGGACTGTGACCTTCGACACGGTGCGGCAGCTCTGTGAAATGGTGGGCCGCCACGTGGTGCAGGACCATCCCAGGGAGGTAACGGTGGAGTGGGCGGTGGAGAAGCGCCCCGGCAAGATCTTCATCGACTACAACATGAACGTGCGCGGCAAGACCCTGGCCGCCGCCTACTCCCCCCGGGGCAGCGCCGGGGCGCCCGTCTCCATGCCGCTGACCTGGGACGAGCTCGAAAGGGCCCGTCCCGAGGACTTTACGGTGGCCGGCGTGATCGCCCGCTTGGAAAAGACCGGTGACCGGTGGCATGATTGGGGTTCGACCAAGCAGAATCTGGCACGAATCTTAGGCTCCTCTCCCCGATAGGCGGGGCACTTGGTCCGGAGGCAATCATGGCCGCACGGTCGATCGGCTCGGTCACCATCTCGTTCGGGCTCGTGGCGATACCCGTCAAGCTCTACAGCGCGACGCAGTCGGCGAGCGCCATCTCCTTCAACCTGCTGCACAAGGGTTGCGGCTCGCGTCTGCGGCAGCAGTACGTATGCCTCAAGGACGGCTCCATCGTGGAGCGTGACGACATGGTCAAGGGTTACGAGTTTGCCAAGGACCAATACGTCACCTTCGAGCCGGCGGAGATCAAGGCGCTGGAGGAGGCCGGCACCCACGCGATCGACATCACCGAGTTCGTGCCCATCGAATCGGTCGATCCGGTCTACTTCGACAAGACTTACTATCTCGCGCCCGACAAGGGCGGCGCCAAGCCCTATGCGCTGCTCACGGAGGCGCTCAAACAGGCGAAGCGTTGCGCGATCGGACACTGGGCGGCGCGTGGCAAGGCCTACCTCGTGATGCTGCGGCCGGTTGGCGACAGGCTGAGCATGCAACAGCTGCACTTCGCCGCGGACGTCCGGCCGGCAAGCGAGATCGAGGTTGCCAAGCAGGAGGTGAAGCCGGCAGAGCTCACCCTGGCGCAACAGCTCATCAACCAACAGGCGACCGAGAAGTTCGAGCCGACCGCCTACACCGACGATCTGCGGGCGCGCATTCAGGCGGCGATCGAGAAGAAGGTCGAAGGCCAACAGATCTCGGTGGCCGACTTCCCGGCCGAGGGTGGCGGCAAAGTCATCGATCTGATGGAGGCGCTGCGCGCCAGTCTCGAGAAGGCGGACGCGGCGCGCGCATCGACCGCCAAGCTGGGGCCACGCATGGCACCGAAACGCGCCGAGCCGACCCAGCCGACCCAGGCGGCCAAGCCCTCACGCAAAGCGGGCAAGCGCTAGCGCCGGGGATCCCGATGCAACTTTACAGCATGCGGGACGTGGAACGGGTCCTGCAGCTGCCGCGCAGCACCCTGCAGGGACTCGTGCGGCTCGGGTTCGTCCGTCCGACACGCGGCCCGCGACGCCAGTATCTCTTCTCGTTCCAGGACCTCATCATCCTGCGCGCGGCCCGTGCCCTCGTGCAGGCCAACATCCCGCGCCGCCGAATACGTAACTCGCTGGGACAGCTGCGGCAGCGCCTGCCGGAGGCCGTGCCTCTCTCGGGCCTCGCCATCTGCGCGGTCGGCGACCGGGTCGTGGTGCGCGAGGGAGCCAACCACTGGCAGGCCGATGACGGTCAGTATCTGCTCGGACTCGACGTCAGCGTGCAGAACGGGACGCTGCGGGTCATCGAGCACCGGCAGGCGAAGGGCGGCCCACCGGCAGCGGCAAAAGTGCCTGACGATGCCGCCGGCAACGTCAACCACACTGCCAGCGCGGACGAATGGTTCGCTGAAGCTCTGCGCCTCGAAGGCATCAACCACGCGGCGGCGATCGCTGCTTACGCGCACGCCACCGAGGCCGATCCCGATAATGCCGCGGCCTGGATCAACTGGGGGCGGCTGCTGCACGAGAGCGGGCAAGCGGAAGCCGCGGAGCGGGTGTATCGCCAGGCGCTCGAGCACTGCGCAGCCGACTCGCTGCTGCTCTTCAATCTCGGGGTGGCGCTCGAGGACCTCGGTGACAAGGAGGGCGCCCTGGGGGCCTACCACGCGGCCATCTCCGAGGACCCGAACTTCGCCGACTGCCATTACAACCTGGCGCGGCTGTATGAATCCGCGGGCAAGACGCAGCATGCGATCCGCCATCTCGGGCAGTACCGGCGGCTCGTGACGCGGCACGAGCACTGAGCATAAAGCCGACGCCATGGCCATCTGGGTCGGAACGTCCGGATACAACTATCCCGAGTGGCGCGGCAGCTTTTACCCGGAAAAGTTCCCGACCACGAAGATGCTGCCTTTCTACGCCGAGCATCTCGCCACCGTCGAGATCAACTACACCTTTTACCGCTCACCCAACCCGGCGATCCTCGCGGGCTGGAGCCGGCAGACTTCGCCGCACTTCAGGTTCACGCTGAAGGCGCCGAAGCGCATCACGCACGATGCCCGGCTGCGCGACTGTGCGGCATCGCTGCAATACTTCCTCGAGACCGCGGCGACCCTCGGGCCGAAGCTCGGCATGCTGCTCTTCCAGCTGCCGCCTTTCCTGCGCAAGGACCTGGCGCTGCTCGATGCCTTTCTGGCGGACTTCCCGCCGCAGGTGCGCGCCGCCTTCGAATTCCGGCACTCCTCGTGGCTCGACGCCGAGGTGTTCGCGCGCCTGCGGGCGAAGAATCTCACGCTCTGTGTCGCCGACAGCGAGAAGATGACCACGCCCGTGGAGATGACTGCGGATCATGGCTACTTCAGGCTGCGTGACGAAGGCTACACACCGGCCGACATCGCCCAGTGGGCGCGCACTATCCAGGAGAAGACCGCGCACTGCCGCGATGTCTTCGTCTATTTCAAACATGAGGAGGCGGGGAAGGGTCCGCAGTTCGCGCGGCTGCTGTTGGAGGCGCTCGGGACCGCCGGTGCGACGACCGGCTGACGGGCCCTCCGACCCGAGGTGAAGCTGATGAGCGCCAGATTGCCGACATTCTATCTGAGCCATGGAGGTGGCCCCTGGCCGTACATGAATGAGGTCGCGCGCCGGCCCTACGCCAGGCTGGAGGAGTCTCTGCGGCAGCTGCCACGGCAGCTGCCACGGAAACCGGAGGCGATACTCGTCATCTCCGGCCACTGGGAAGAGAAGGAGTTTGCCGTGATGGCCGCGGAGTCGCCGCCCATGATCTATGACTACGGCGGTTTTCCCGAGGAGCTGTACCACATCCGCTATCCCGCAGCCGGCTCACCCCGGCTGGCGCAACGCGCGCATTCTCTGATCCAACAGGCCAAGCTGCCCGCGCGCCTGGATGCCGATCGAGGCTTCGATCACGGGACGTATTCCATCCTGGCGGTCACCCATCCGCAGGCGGACGTCCCGGTCTTTCAGGTCTCACTTCGAGCTGGTTACGATCCCGAAGCCCACCTGCAGCTCGGCCGAGCACTGGCGCCTCTCAGGGACGAAGGAGTTCTCATGATCGGCAGCGGCAGCAGCTACCACAACCTGCGGCGTTTCTTCGGCCCGCGCGTTCGCCGCGAGGACTCGGTAGAGTTCGATGCATGGCTTCGGCAGACGCTCGCCGACTCCGAGCCTGCGCGGCGCACGGAACGCCTGCTCGAATGGGAGCGGGCACCGTCTGCGCGCGAGGCGCATCCGCAGGAGGACCACCTCATGCCGCTCCATGTGGTCGTTGGAGCCGCGGAAGACGAGCCTGGACGCATCGTCTATCGCCAGGAAGACTTCCTCGGCACAATCGCGCTTTCAAGCTATCGCTTCGGCTAGAGGCATTCAAACGCCGGCGCTCGCTCAACGACTAACCGTCAGCCCGCTGCCAGTTTCGCCGCGATCCGCGCGACGTGCTCGCCCTGGAAGCGGCACATCTCGAGCTCGAGCGCGGTGGGCATGCGCAGCTCGGCGCCCACGCCGGTGACGCAGCTTGCGCCGTAGGGTGTGCCGCCGGTGACTTCGCGCAGCGTCGTGAGATCCTTGAACGTATAGGGAAGGCCCACGATGACCATGCCATGGTGCATGAGGGTCAGCTGGAATGAGATCAGCGTCGTCTCCTGGCCGCCGTGTTGGCTTGCGGTGCTGCAGAAGACGCTGCCCACTTTTCCGACGAGAGCTCCACGCGTCCAGAGAGGACCGGTCTGATCGAGGAAGTTGCGCATCTGCGCCGCCATGTTGCCGAAGCGGGTCGGGGTACCGAAGATGACCGCGTCGTAGCGCTCGAGCTCGGCCGGCTCGGCCACAGGGGCGGGCTGCTCCAGGCGAAACCCCGAGGCTCGGCAGATCTCGAGCGGTACGATCTCCGGTACCCGCTTGACCTCGACTCTCGCGCCGGAAATCTTGCGCGCACCTTCGGCCTGCGCCTGCGCCATGATCTCGATGTGGCCATAGCTGCTGTAGTAGACGACGAGGATGCTGGGCATGGATTTTCTCCTAGCGGCGTTGTCCGGCGTGACGCTCGAGAAACGCCCGCACGACCGCGTTGTATATGCGTGGATTGTCGAGGCTCGGAATGTGACGGGCGGTCGAAATGCTGGCGCGTTGCGCGCCGGGAAGCGCATCACTCAGCGCATCGGCCGCGCGCAGGCGCGGCGGCAGATCGTGCTCGCCGGTGACGATCAGGGCAGGTGTCGTCAATGACGCGAGGGTGGCGCGGCTCCAGTGATCTTCGGGCTCGGTCAGTTCCTGCAGCATATCGTTGCCTGTGTAGCGCCGCGCCATCCGCGCGAGCAGGGCCCGCGGCTGCGCGGCGCGGGTCTCCAACTGCATGAGGGGATGGCTGGTCCAGCGGTGGCGGAAAGTCTCGATCCCGCCGCCGGCAACGAGGCTGCGATATTCCGCGAGCGGTACATCCTCATCCTCCCCGGGAGCCTCCTCCGCAAGCATCCGCGGCGGTCCGTCGAGAACGACGCAGGAGATCTTCTGCGGCGCGATGCGACAAAGATGCAACGCCACGCGGGCGCCCTGTGACATGCCGAGGCAGGCAAGCCGCTCCACCTGCAGCTCTTCGCACAGCAACAACGCGTCCTGCACGTCGGTGGCGAGGCAGGGGCGGCCGGATGACAGGCCGAAGCCGCGCCGGTCGAACCGCATGAGGCGGAACGAGCCACCGAGCTCCGCGACCTGCGGCTCCCACATGTCGAGATCGAGCGTCCAGCCATGAATGAGTAACACGGCAGCTCCGCTGCCTTCGTCGCGGTAACGGAGGAGGGCGCTCGCGACAGGCAGGTACAGGTCCGGGCTGGTCGAAGGCGACCGCATTGTCACATTCGTATAGCGAAATGATTTTCGCTATGAGGTTAGAGGTGGGACGATACACCGTCAAGACGGTCCGCGCCGGCACGTCAGCTCAGATCTGCGCGCTCAGGGAGAGCCCGGGAATCGCCCGCAGGTCGGCGGAGATCCGGCGGCTCAATTGCCGCAGCATGTCGAGGCGATCCTTGACCAGACGAGCGCGGGTGGTCTTGCCGGAGTGGCTCGAGGAATTGAGGGCCGCAACAACCCTGCCGGACTGATCGAGAACCGGCACGGCAAGCGCAACAACGCCGTATGCGAGCTCATCAGCAACCGCGGCGTAGCCGCTGCGCCTGCACTCTTCGATGAGCGTGCGCAGCGCGGCCGGATCGCAAACCGTCCGGTCGGTCAGCGCTTCGAGCTTGGCGGTGGCTAAGTAATGCTGCAGGCGCTCGGGGCTGAGCCCCGCGAGCAGAACACGGCCCATCGAGGTTGCGTGCGCCGGGAAGCGGCTGCCGACGTGCGCTTCCAGTCGCAGCAGAGTTCGTACCGAGGCGCGCGCGACATACACGATGTCGTTGCCGTCCAGCACGGACATGGCCGCCGAATCACCTGTCTTGCGCGCGAGCTCCTCGAGCTGCGTCCTGGTGAGATGCTCGATATCCATCGAGTCGAGGTAGGCGGCGCCGAGCTCGAGGACTTTTGGCCGCAGCAGAAAGCTGCGGCCGTGACGGGTGATGTACCCCAGATCCTCCAGCGTGAGCAGGCAGCGCCGCGCCGTCGCGGCGGGAATCGCAGCGCTGCGCGCGATGTCGCTGAGAGTGGGAGCGGGGTGCTCCCGCGTGAAGGCGCGAATGACGGCGATGCCCTTGGCGAGGCCGCCCATCGCTTCGCGACGGCCTGGCGGAGTTTTGCGTGCGTCCATGGGGGCAGTTTATTTCGGTATGCGAAGGGACGGAAGAGCTCTTGACGGCTACCCGGCCGCAGTTCACGATCATTCGTATAACGAAGGTAGTTTCGCTATACGAAAATGAAGATCGGGCCGGCGTCTCCTTACACTTCGGCAATCTGCGGCTCCACCGATGCGGCGATCTGGGTCCGCGGGCGCGACCTTGCAGCGGACCTGATGGGCAAGATCGGCTTCACCGACTACTTCTGGCTGCTGCTCACCGGCGTCAGTCCCACGCCGGTGCAAAGCCGCATTCTCGATGCGACGCTGGTTGCGATCGCCGAGCACGGACTGGTGCCGAGCGTACAGGTCAGCCGGATGACGCTCGCAGCCGCGCCGGAGGCACTGCAGGGCGCCGTGGCTGCGGGACTCCTCGGCTGCGGCTCGGTGATCCTCGGATCGGCCGAGGAGGCGGGGCGCTTCCTCGCCGAGATCGCGCGGCGGATCAGCGACGGGCAGGAAGCGGAGGCGGCGGCAGCGACATTGGTGCACGAATATCGGTCGCGGCGGCGTGCCATCCCGGGCTTTGGACATCCGCTTCACAAACGTTCCGATCCGAGGGCGGAGCGGCTGCTGACGATCGCGCAGGAGGTCGGTACGGCACGGGTTCACACCGAGGCTGCGCGTACGGTCGCGCGGCTGCTTCCCGCGCTGACTGGCAAGCCGCTCAGCCTGAATGTCTCGGGCGCCATACCGGCGGTGCTCCTCGATGTCGGGTATCCACTGCTGGCGCTCAAAGGGGTGCCGCTGCTCGCGCGTACGGCGAGCCTCATTGCGCACCTGATGGAGGAGCAGCTGCGCCCCATCGGGTTCGCCATGTCCGATGCGGGCGCCGAGGCGATCCGCTACGACGGGGATGCGCCGCCGGGATCGAAGCCGAAGCCGTGACCGAGCTGACCCAACAGCGCGCGCATCTGGCGGCGGTTCTGCATGGAATCCGCGTGGTCGAGCAGGGCACATTCATCACCGGTCCCTGCGCCGGCATGATGCTCGCCGACCTCGGTGCCGACGTCATCAAGGTGGAGAGCCCTGAGGGCGACCCCTACCGCAGCTACCAGGGGGACAGATACTCGCCGCACTTCCAGGCTTACAACCGCAACAAGCGCGGCATCGCCCTGGACCTCAAGGGCGATGGCGATCGGGCCCTGTTCGAAGGGCTCATCCGCGAGGCGGACGTGTTCATCCAGAACTTCAGGCCGGGCACCGCGGAGCGCCTGGGCTCGGGCCCGGAGCAGCTGCGGCAATTGAATCCGCGACTCGTCTACTGCGCGATCAGCGGCTTCGGCCGCAATGGACCCTACGCGCAGAGGCCGAGCTACGATTCAGTGGCTCAGGCGCTCAGCGGCTTCCTGAGCGTCGTGGTCGACCCACGCGATCCGCAGTTTCTCGGGCCCGCGCTCGCGGACGCCATCACCGGCATCTACGCCGCCTACGGCGTGCTCGGGGCACTCGTACAGCGCGGCCGCACGGGCGCAGGCACGCTCGTCGAAGTGTCGATGCTCGAGGCGATGACACACTTTGCCGTGGAGCCTTTTGCGGCCTACTTCGCACTCGGCGCGGTGCCGCGCTCGGTCGACCGGCCGCGCCTCGCGCAAGCCTACATTCTACGGACCGCCGACGGGCGGCTGATCGTTCTCCATCTCTCCTCGCTCGAAAAATTCTGGACCGGCCTCGTCGAAGCGCTGGATGACCCGCAGCTCGCACGCGATCCGCGCTTCCACAGCCGACAAGCGCGCATCGACAACTACGAAACGCTGCGCTCGGAGCTCATGCGCCGGTTCGGCGCAAAGGATCTCGCGCACTGGGCCGAGAGGTTGCGCCGCCACGATGTGCCGCATGCTCCGATCAACGGTGTCGATGAAGTGATCGCCGATCCTCAGGCCGAGCATCTCGGGCTGATCGTTCCCGTCGAGTCGCCGCACGGCGGTGATCGCGCCGTGCGTCCGCCGGTCAGGTTCGCCGGGGAGCGCGCCAGGAGCGTCGGCGCGGCTCCTCTTCTGGATGAGCACGGAGCCGAGATTCGCGCCGCGCTGAGCGGCGCCAGATGGCCGGCCCGAAGGTAAGGAGCACCGGAACCGAATATCGAATCTATAACAAAGGGGATATCAACGTGCGCACATCTTACGTCGGATGGTCGACTGCGCTGGCCATAGTGCTGTCGCAACTGATCGCCATTCCGGCCACGGCGCAGTCCGTCGCCAGCCTGCGGGAGGTCGTGGTGACGGCGCGCCGCCGCCCGGAGCTGTTCCGCAATATACCGATGACCGAAAGCGTGTTCACCCCGCAGACGATCAAGTCGGCCAACATCACCAGCGCGCGCGACTTCATCGCAATGGTGCCGAACATGACCCTGGTGCAGACACAGAATGTCGGTAACGCCTTCGTCACCGTGCGGGGAATTTCCCAGGCCCGCAACAGCGAGCCGTCGGTGGCCGTGATCGTCGATGGGGTCGAGGAGACGGATCCGGAGCAGTTCGCCCAGGAGTTGTACGGCATCCAGCAAATCGAGGTATTGAAGGGGCCGCAGGGCGCCCTCTATGGGCGCGACGCCATCGGCGGGGCCATCATCATCACGACGACGCCGCCGTCCGACCACTTCGAGGGCAGCGTCACGGCGGGCGTGGGCAATGGTCCGGCTGAGCGCGCCCGCGGCATCTTCAGCGGTCCGCTCGACTCCGCCGGCACCCTGAAGTACAGCGCCGCTCTCAACTTCTATAACACGGACGGCTACCTCGAGAACGTCTATCTGCATCGCAAAGCCGATCCGGACCGAAACTATTCCGCCAGGATGCGGCTGTTGTGGCAGCCGGGTGGTCCCGTCACCGCGGACCTGCGGCTCCTCTACGATCGGGTGCAGACCACGGCGTATTACTACGTGATACCGCGCGATGACGAGTCAAACGTGTTCTCCAGCTTCACCACGCCGGCGGACGCGAACGACGTCAGCAGCCCGATTCAGGTCAACAACGAGGGCACGGACAACCGCGA
>JBOIAB010000119.1:0-2631 GCA_050738635.1 Steroidobacteraceae bacterium | reverse complement strand
ATGCGAAGGAGTGGGGCGCGACGTCCTGTTATGGAGACGCGGCAGCCGACGCGCAGCTGCGCAGCGACCTCAAGCACTGGTGCGTGCGGGACGACTGGTTCGAGCGCACCGCCACGGATTGCCGCCTGATGCACTGCCTGCCGGTACGACGCAACGTCGCGGTGGCGGACGAGGTGCTCGATAGCCCCCGCAGCATCGTGCAACGGGAAGCCTACAATCGGCTCACCGCGCAGATGGCGGTTCTCTATCGCATGTTGAAGAGCAACCTTTGAGGGACATACGCAGATGATCATGCATCCTGCCGATCAGGCCCTGGCGATCCGGGCGCTCAAGAAGGCCGCCCCGTACATCCGCATGTACAAAGGCAAGACCTTCGTCGTCAAGGCGGGCGGCGGGGTATTCGCCGACGCCGACGCTACGCGGGTCCTCATCGAGCAGATCGCCATCCTGCACTACTTCGGGGTACGGGTGGTGTTCGTGCATGGCGGCGGTCCGCAGCTCACGGAACTCGCCACGGCACTCGGCGTGCCGACGCGCATGGTGGAAGGCCGGCGGATCACCGACCAGAAGTCGATAGACGTATCGGCGATGGTGCTGAATGGGCTGATCAACACCCGGATTCTCGGTATCTGTCGCGACCTGGACATCGAGGCGGTCGGCATCAGCGGTGTCGATGCCGGATTGGTGCGCGCACACAAGCGCCCGCCGGTGAAGCTCGGCTCGAGCGGCGAGCTGGTGGACTACGGCTTCGTGGGCGACATCGACGAGGTGGACCCGGGAGCGCTGCGCAAGCTCCTCGACAACGGGCTGATGCCGGTGGTGAGCCCGCTCTCGGCGGACGACAACGGCGTGCTGCTCAACATCAATGCGGATACCGTGGCCGCGGCCCTGGGCGCCGCGCTCGGCGCGGAGAAGCTGATCCTCTGCACCGGGGCGCCGGGAATCCTCGGCCAGCTCTCCGATCCGGGGTCACTCATTTCCTACATCGATTTGCAGGGGCTGAAGCGCCTGCGCGACGAAGGACGCATTGCCGACGGCATGCTGCCCAAGGCCAAGGCCATAGAGGATGCGATCCGTGGCGGCGTGCGCCGTGTCCACGTGGTGTCCTATCAGGCGCCCGAGGGCATCCTCGGCGAGGTCTTCACCAACGAGGGAACCGGTACATTGATCGTCGCGGATATCAAGGCGCTGACCCCTGCGGAGCAGCAGGGCGCGCAAAGCTGACCTTTGCCGCGGAATCCGTCATGACACGTTTGTGGGACAAGGGCGCGCCGCTCGACGAGCGGGTGCTGCACTACACGGCGGCCGAGGACTTTGCGCTCGATGAGCGGCTGGTGTTGTACGACGTGCTCGCATCCATTGCACATGCGGAGATGCTGCACGAGCAGAAGCTTCTGTCGGCAGCGGATCTCGAGGCGATCCGCGGTGGCCTGACCGCGCTGGGAGATGAGCACGCGCACGGCCTGTGGCACATCGAGCTCGCGGACGAGGATGGCCAGACTGCGCTCGAGCGCAGGCTGACCGAGCGCATCGGAGCTGCCGGCGGGCGCGTGCATCTGGGACGCTCGCGCAACGATCAGGTGCTGACCGCTTTGCGGTTGTACATGCGCGATGCCGTCGAGGAGTTGAGTGAGGGCGCCGTCCTGGTGGCTGAGGCGCTCGAACGCCTGGCCGGCCGCGAGAAAAACACGGCACTGCCGGGATATACCCACATGCAGCAGGCGATGCCGAGCTCGGTTGCGCTCTGGGCAGGCGGGTTTGCGGCGGAGGTCCGTGACGATGCGGAGGGCTTGAGCGAGACCCGGCGCCGGATCGACAGATCGCCGTTGGGCTCGGCCGCGGGCTACGGCACGCCGGGCTTGCCGCTCGACCGAAACTCGACGCGCGAGAAGCTTGCCTTCGCCGAAGTCCACCAGCCGGTGACGGCGGTGCAGCTGTCCCGCGGCAAGGCGGAAGCGACTCTGTTGTTCGAGATCGCTCTTCTCATGCAGGACCTCGGCCGCCTGGCCGCCGACATACTGCTCTTCTACACCCAGGAGTTCGGCTTCCTCGAGTTGCCCGATGCCTTCACCACCGGCTCCTCGATCATGCCGCAGAAGCGCAACCCGGATGTGTTCGAGCTGATCCGCGGCCGCTCGGCGACGGCGCAGGCGTGTCTCGCGGAAGCGCTCGGCCTTTGCGCCAAGCTTCCCTCCGGCTATCAGCGCGACCTGCAACTGCTGAAGCTGCCCCTTTTCCGCGGCATCGACCTGACGCAACAGACTCTCGATCTGCTGCCTGCCGCACTCGATGCCATGCGCTTCCGCCCGGAGCGCATCCGACTCGACCCGGCGATCCACGCCGCCGAGGAGGCGAACCGGCTGGTGGTGGCCGAGGGCATTCCCTTCCGCGAGGCCTACCACCGCGTTGCCGCCAGGCTGAAGAGGCGTAGCTAAGGGATCTGTTGGGTGGTTGCGCGGGCGCGGCGCCAGGACGCCGGCGGCGTGCCGAATTCACGGCGAAACGCGCGGCTGAAGGCGGTGTCGGTCTGATAACCCACGGCCTCGGCGATGCGCGCCATGGGTGCGCTGCTGTGTGCCAGCAGATTGGAAGCCAGCACCATGCGCCATTGGGTCAGGTATTGGATCGGGG
>JBOIAB010000118.1:0-11405 GCA_050738635.1 Steroidobacteraceae bacterium | reverse complement strand
TCAGAACTCCTGCCACTCGGAATCGCCGCCGTCGGCGCCGCCGAGCGTGCCGTTGGCGCGCGGTGCGGCGGCGGCCCGCTCGCCGCTTGCCGGCTCAGTGCCCGATTTACGCTTCGCGGGTTTCGTCGCGCCGCCGCGCCCGGACCAGGGCCGACTCCCTCCGCGCCGCTCGCTCCGCGCCGGGGCGGCAGCTGACCGCGCCGGTTTGGGCGCATGGGCTGCCGGTGCGGCGATCTCCGTCATCCCGTCCTGGAAGCGCGCCAGCATCTCGCTCAGTCCGCGCACCTGCTCGGCCATCGCTTGGCTGGCGGCGGTGGCCTCTTCCACGAGGGCGGCGTTCTGCTGGGTGAGCTCATCCATCTGCATGACGGCGCGGTTGACTTGCTCGATCCCGGAGGATTGCTCGCGCGAGGCGGCGGCGATCTCGGCGACGATGTCGGAGACCTTCTTCACCGCGGCCACGATCCTCTCGAGCGTCTGCCCGGACTGGGTGACGAGCACCGAGCCGTCCTCGACCCTGCGCACCGAGTCCTGGATCAGCTCCTTGATTTCCTTCGCCGCGGTGGCGGAGCGGCCGGCGAGGCTGCGTACCTCGCTCGCCACCACCGCGAAGCCCCGGCCCTGCTCACCGGCGCGGGCCGCCTCGACCGCCGCGTTGAGCGCCAGGAGGTTGGTCTGGAAGGCGATGTCGTCGATGACGCCGATGATGTCCGCGATCTTCTTCGACGCCTCGTTGATCCCCGCCATTGCGGTGACCGCGTGGCTCACCACGGTGCCGCCCTTCTCGGCCTGGTCGCGCGCCGCGAGGGCGAGCTGATTGGCCTGGGCGGCGTTGTCGGCGTTCTGCTTGACCGTCGTGGTCATCTCCTCCATGGAGGAGGCGGTCTCTTCGAGCGATGAGGACTGCTCCTCCGTGCGCTGCGACAGGTTGGCGTTGCCGGCGGAGATTTCGTCGGCGCCGCGATGTACGTCGGCGGCGACGCCCTTGACCCTCGAGACCACCTCGGCGATGTTGTCGGCGAGCTGGTTGACGCCGCGGCTCATGGCCTCGAAGAAGCCGCTCTTGCCGGCGAGCTCGATACGGCTGCCGAGGTCGCCCGCGACCACGGCCGACAGCATTTCCTGCATCTCGTTCTCGACCGCGACCTCTTGCGTGCGATCGGTCCATTCCATCACCGTGCCGATGCGCGTGCCGCCTTCATCGAGGACCGGGTTGACGACGGCGCGGAACGTGCAGGCGCCGAGCTGCCGCTCGGTGGTGCGCGAGCCGGCGAGGGCGTCGAGCTCGCGCCGCTCGGCGGCCGGATCGAGCGCCAGCGCCTCGAGGGTCGAGCCGCTGAGCCTGGCGGCGTCGAATGCCGGCAAGCTGGCGCGGATCTCATGTTGGTTGCGCGCGAAGACGGCGCCGGCCGTCTCATTGAGGTAGATGATCCGTTGCTGTGCGTCGGCGAGCACCACCGACGTCGATACCTTGTCGAGCGCCTGGCGCACCCGGGCGTTCTCCGCGGCCACCAGCCGCTCGTTCTCGATCTGGGTACGCAGTTTTCCCTGCATGTCGTCCAGGGCGCGCAGCACCCGTCCGGCCTCATCGGTGCCGCTGAGCTCGATCGCGCTGTCGTATCTGCCGGCGGCGATCCGCCCGAAGACCTCGATCGCCTGCGCGAGGGGCAGGGCAAGCGAGCGGGTGATGAGCCAGGAGAGGGCGAGCGCCACGGCGAGCGCGACGATCGTGATTCCGACGGTCAGGTTGCGCCAGGTCGTCACCTGGGACAGGCGCTGCCGCACCGCCTCGTCCATCGACGAGTAGGCGATGTCGGACAGGCTCTGCAGGCTCTGGCTGATGGCGCGCGAGTCGCCGAAGAGCTCGGCGGTCGTGATGGTCATCTTCTGCGCGTTGATGATTCGCGATTCGATGATCGCATAGGAGCCGTCGAACGCATCCTGGACCTGCCGCAGGGCGGGGGCGATCTGCGCCCGCGCCTGCGCCGAGCCGCCATTGAGGTCGCGCGCCGTGGCGGCGAAGTCCGCGAGCACCTCGTCGTGGTAGAGATGCAGCGCCATCTGGTCGTCGCCGCCCAGATAGCCCTTGATGCCGGCGCGCGTGGCAAACCATTGCACGTTACCCGAGGCGATGAGGGCGCCGGGAACGTCGCGGGTGGCAACTTGAATCAGCGCCACGGTCTGCGGCGATGGGTCGATGTTGAGGGCAGAACGGCCTACCACCTGGTTGCCGAGCTTGACGATGCGCGCGACGAGCGCGTCGTGCTGTGCCACCGCCTCGTCCGCCGACAGCTTCAACTCGGTTGCTTTCAACTGCTGCCAGTCGCTCTTGATCGCGCGCCAGTCGGTCGCGCCCAGCCACGAGCCGACGGCCGCATCGCTGTTGTCGATGTCGGCCACTTCCTTGTCGATGACCAGCTCCGATGTGGTCAGATCGTAGCGGCGCGTGGTATCACCGGTGAGCACGGCAAAGAGGATGCTGCGGTGATTGGCGACATCGTCGAGCAGTGCGCCGATCTGGTGGGCATAACCCGCGCCGGCGAGCTCGTTGCGGGCCTGCGCGACTTCGCTGTCGGCGGTGCGCAGGTAGAAGACTCCCAGCAGCGCCGTCGGCACCGCCATCGCGGCGACCAGCACGGCCAGCTTCTGCCAGAGCTTCAAACGGTTGAGGAGTTGCATGGAGTTACCTCTAAACCTCTATCCATTCGCCGCCCGCGGCGGCGGCGCGGCGGGATTCGGCCCGCGTCTTGTCGTGCGCGGGCTGGCGGGCAGTCCTGCCGGCCGGTGCCGGCGGTGCAGCCCGCGAGCGCTCCGCGGCGCCCGCTTCCTGCGTGCCGAATTCGTAGCGCGCGAGCATCTCGTTGAGCTCCCGCACCTGCCCGGCCATGGCCTGCGAGGCGGCCGTCGCCTGCTCGACCAGCGCCGCGTTCTGCTGCGTCAGCTCGTCCATCTGCACCACCGCCCGGTTGACCTGCTCGATGCCCGAGGACTGCTCGCGCGATGCGGCGGCAATCTCGGCGACGATGTCGGAGACCTTCTTCACCGAGGTGACGATCTCCCCGAGCGTGCGCCCGGACTGGGTCACGAGCCCGGAACCGTCCTCGACTTTGCGCACGCTGTCCTCGATCAGGTTCTTGATCTCCTTCGCGGCCGTCGCCGACCGGCCGGCGAGGCTGCGCACTTCGCTCGCCACCACCGCGAAGCCGCGGCCCTGCTCGCCGGCGCGCGCGGCTTCGACCGCGGCGTTGAGCGCGAGGAGGTTGGTCTGGAAGGCGATCTCGTCGATGACGCCGATGATGTCGGCGATCTTCTTGGCCGACTCGTTGATGCCGGACATGGCATCGACGGCCTTGCCGACCACGGCGCCGCCCTGCTCGGCCTGATCACGCGCCGCGACGGCGAGCTGATTCGCCTGCGCCGCGTTGTCTGCATTCTGCTTGACCGTGGTGGTCATCTCCTCCATGGAGGAGGCGGTCTCCTCGAGCGAGGTGGCCTGCTCCTCGGTGCGCATCGACAGGTTCGAATTGCCGGCGGTGATTTCCGCGGCGCCGAGCGCGATCTCGCGCGCCGCGTCCTTCACCTTCGAGACGATCTCGACCAGACTCTCGGCCAGGCGGTTGACGCCGGCGCCCAATGCCGCGAAGAAACCCGACTTGTGACTGAGATCGATGCGGCGGCTGAGATCGCCGCCGTTGACTGCGGCGAGTACACCCTGCAGCTCCTGCTCGACGCGCACCTCCTGGGTGCGCTGCTTCCACTCCATCACGGTGCCCAGCCGCTCGCCGTGCTCGCCGGTCACCCGGTTGGTGACGGTGCGGAAGCAGAGTCCGCCGAGGGTGCGCTCCTCCACCCGCTCGCCGGTGAGCCCATCGAGGATGCGCCGCTCCGCGCTCGGGTCGTCCGACAGCGCCTCGAGGCTCGAGCCGCGCAGGCGTGCGGCGTCGAAGGCCGGCAGCGCGCTGCGGATTTCAGCCGCCTGGCGCTCGAAAGTCGCCTGCGCCGCATCGTTGAGATAGATGATCCGGTGCTCGGCATCGGCCAGCACGACGCAGGTGGAGGCCTTGTCGAGCGCGTGGCGGACGCGCGAATTCTCCGCCGCGACCGCGCGCTCGTTCTCGATCTGGGCGCGCAACTTCGTCTGCATGGCGGCGAGCGCCTGCAGCACCTGTCCGGCCTCGTCCCCCCGGCGCGTGTCGATCTCGTTGTCATAGCGGCCCTGAGCGATGTGCTCGAACACGCTGATCGCCCGCCGCAGCGGGCGGGAGAGGCTGACCTTCGCCAGTCTTGCCAGCAGCAGCCCGCCGCTCAGCGCCAGCAGCGCGAGCAGTGCCGTGACGTCCCGATAGGTGGCGGTGGCGGAGGCGCGCGCCGCCAGCGCGGTCGCGGCGGCGTCCAGGCTGTCGGCGGCAAGCTTCTGCAGCGCATGGCTCGTCGGGATGCCGGCGTCGTAGATCGCGCCGCCGCTCGTCTTCATGCTGGAGGCGTTGACGATCTGCGAATCGACCACGGCGCCGAACTGCATGAAGGCCTGGGTTGCCCTGTCGAGGTCGCTCTGCAGCGGGGCGCGCACTGCCGGCGGCAGCTGCACCAGCCCGGCGTGGATCTGATCGAGTCGCGACAGCACCCGGCTGCGGTAGATCGCGATGCCCATCTGGTCGTCGCCGCCGAGATAGCTCTTCGAGGCGGCATCGACGGCATAGCGCCGCATGTCGTCGGACTGAGTCAGCGCGGTCGGCGCAAACTCGGAGCCGATCGCGAGCAGCGTGCGGGTCGTCTGGTCGGAATCCGAGGCGACCCTCGAGCCGGCCGCGACCGCGGCACTGAGGTCATTCAAACGGGCGGTCAGCGCGGCGTGCGCGTGCGCGATCTGGCTGGCTGACTGCGCGAGGGTGGCAGTGGCCTCCGCGCTCCACTGCGCGTGCAGCGCGGCGACATCCTGACTGACTCCGTAGACCTCGCCCAGCCGGGCCGAGATCGCCTCGAGGCGGCTCATCGCGGTATCGGCCTGCCGCTGCATGGAGAGCACAGAGGCGCGTCGCGCCACATCGCCGCTTGCGAAGACGAACGCGCGGGCGGCATGCGTCTTCACCTCCGACTCGACGGTGTTGATGGCCTGCAGAAAGCGGATTCCCTGCAGCTCGCTGCGCGCCTGGCTCAGGGCGCCGCCCATGGCGCTGAAATAGAAAAGCCCGACGAGGATCATCGGCACGAGCTGCGCCGCCACGAGGGCTCCCAGCTTCTGCCAGAGATTCATACGATTGAGCGCCATGATGGTCATGTCGGCTACTCAGGCGCGGCGCGCAGCGCGCACAGCGCCAACATGAGAGTGTCTGGCCCCGGCTTCCGGGCGTAGCCCGTGAGCCATGTCATGCGCGATGCGGTAGCGTCCCATGGTCTCGTTGAGCTCGCGCGCCTGGCCGGCCATGTCCTGCGCTGCGGCAGTCGCTTCCTCCACCAGCGCCGAGTTCTGTTGCGTGAGCTGGTCCATCTGCATGACGGCGCGATTGACCTGCTCGATGCCGGCAGACTGCTCCCGCGAGGCGGCGGCGATCTCCGCGACGATGTCGGAAACCTTCTTCACCGAAGCCACGATCTCCACCAGCGTATGTCCGGATTGGGTGACTCGCGCCGAGCCGTCCTCGACCTTGCGCACCGAGTCCCGGATGAGACCCTTGATCTCTTTGGCGGCCGTGGCGGAGCGGCCGGCGAGACTGCGGACCTCGCTCGCCACCACCGCGAAGCCGCGGCCCTGCTCGCCCGCACGCGCCGCCTCGACGGCCGCGTTCAGCGCCAGAAGGTTGGTCTGGAACGCAATCTCGTCGATCACACCGATGATGTCGGCGATCTTCTTCGAGGACTGCTTGATATCCGCCATGGCTGCGACCGCCTGATTCACCACCACGCCGCCGCGCTCGGCCTGATCGCGGGCCGCGAGTGCGAGCTGGCTCGCCTGGTGCGCGTTGTCGGCATTCTGCTTGACGGTAGTCGTCATCTCCTCCATCGAGGAGGCGGTCTCCTCCAGCGATGCGGACTGCTCCTCCGTGCGCCGCGAGAGGTTGGCGTTGCCGGCGGAGATCTCCTCCGCCGAACGGCTCACGTCGGTCGCGGTCGATCTGACGCCGCGGACGATGCCCGCCAGGCTCTCGAGCAGCGTATTGATGCCCTCGGCCATGGCGCGCAGCTCGGGGCTGTCGAGGCGTGTATCGAGGCGGCGGGTGAGGTCGCCCTGCGAAGCGGCGCTGATGACCTCACGGGTCTCCTCGGCGATGTTTCTCGTCACGCTCATTTGAGTTCTATCTCCGATCGGGCCGGTCAGGCGGCGCTCGCGGCGAGCGTCTCTTCGCCGTCCGCCTCAGTGGAAAGGGCGAGGTCCCTGCCGATGAGGCGGTCGATGTCGAGCAGCACCACCATGCGCTCGGCGACCGACACCAGCCCGCGGATGTAATCAGTGGCGGAGCGCGAGCCGAGCTCGGGCGCCGGCTTCACTTCGGCGGAGTTGACGTCGACCACGTCCGAGACGCCATCGACCACGACCCCGAAATCACGCCGGCCGGCCGGCGTGTCGACCGACATCACGATGATCACCGTCACAGTGGTGTACTCGACCCGCTCGAGCGCGAAGCGCATACGCAGATCGACGATCGGAACGATCGAGCCGCGCAGGTTCAACACACCGAGGACGTGCGCCGGCGCATGCGGGATCTTGGTGACGGCGGACCAGCCGCGGATCTCCTGCACGCGCAGGATGTCGACTCCGTAGGTCTCGTTGCCGAGCACGAAGGTCAGGACCTGGTGAGACCCGCCGCCGGATCCCTGTTGCCGCTCGACCGCGTTAGTAGCCATGATTGTGATGCCTCGTCTTCACCGCCGTGAGCCTCACGCCGCCACCCGCATGGAGGCGGCGCGTATGAGTCCCGGCACATCGAGAATGAGCGCCACCGAGCCGTCACCGAGGATCGTCGCGCCCGAGACGCCCTCTATGTGCCCGTAGTTGGCTTCCAAAGACTTGATGACCACCTGCTGCTGTCCTAGGAGGTCGTCGACGAACAGGCCCACGCGCCGTCCGTCGCCTTCGGCGACGACGACAAGTCCTTCGTGCAGAGCGCGCGAGCGCGGCTCTACGCCGAAGAGGTCGTGCAAGCGGATGATCGGCAGGTAATCGCCGCGGAAGGAGAGCACCTCGCTGTGCCCGGAGAGGCGGGTGACGCCACTCGACTTGAGCTGCATCGATTCCACGATGGAAATGAGCGGCACGATGTAGGTCTCGGTGCCCACGGCGACCGACTGTCCGTCCACGATGGCGAGCGTGAGCGGCAGGGTGATGGTGAAGCGCGACCCGCGTCCTCGGTCGCTGTTCACGTCGATCTTGCCCCCGAGCTCCTTCACGTTGCGGCGGACGACATCCATTCCGACGCCACGGCCCGAGACGTCCGTGGTCTTCTCCACCGTAGAGAACCCGGGGACGAAGATCAGCTCGTTGATTTCGGCATCCGTCAGCGAATCGTCCGCGCCGACGAGCCCGCGGTCGCGCGCCTTGGCGAGGATGCGCTCTCTGTCGAGTCCGCCGCCATCGTCACTCACCTCCACAGCGATGTTGCCGCCGCGGTGATAGGCGTCGAGATGCACCGTGCCCTCGGCGGCTTTGCCGGCCGCGAGGCGCGTTTCCGGAGACTCGATGCCGTGATCGATGCAGTTGCGCACCAGGTGCATCAGCGGGTCGCCGATCTTCTCCAGCACGGTTTTGTCGAGCTCGGTCTGCTCGCCGGTGAGCTTGAGCTCGATCTGCTTGCCGAGCCGCTGCGCCAAATCGCGCACCATGCGCGGGAAGCGGCTGAAGACGAAGCTGATCGGCAGCATGCGCACGCGCATCACGCTCTCCTGCAGCTCGCGCATGTTGCGCTCGAGCTGCGCGAGACCGCCGCGCAGCTTCTCGGCGTCCGCGCCGTCGAAGTGCAAGCCGAGCTGACTCAGCATCGCCTGCGTGATCACGAGCTCGCCGACGGTATTCATCAGCTCGTCGATCTTCTCGACGCTTACCCGGATGGAGCCCGAGTCACCGAGCCCGCTCACCGATGCCTCCTGCTTCACGGGTGCATCCGTGCGGACAGGCGCTGATGCGGGCGCAGCCGGCGCTGCAGCAGCCGTCTGCTGCGCGGCCGGTTGCGTCGCGGCGGGCGTCGTTACCGGCAGGCGCTCGACCGTCAGGTCACAATCCCCCTCGGCCCATTCGAACACCTGCCTGATTGCCTCCTCGGACACTTCACCCGGCAACTCGAGCGACCACGCGAGATAACAGTCCTGCGGATTGACATCGGCGAGCGGCGGCAGCGTCTGCGCGTCGACCCGTACGTCGAGCTCACCGAGGGTGGCGAGCTCGCGCAGCATCCGCAACGGATCGTTGCCGCGCGCCAGCAGCTCGCGGTAGGGGTGAAAGCGGATCCGCCAGTGCGCTGATTGCGGTGCCGCTGCCCCGTGAGCCGCGGGCGGCCCGGCGACGGCGACCGCCGGTGGCTGGGCAAGCGGAGGCGGCTCATCCTTCTTGATGATCGCGACTTCCAGATCGAACTGCAGGTCCGATACCCGCTGCGCGTCGATCGGCTGCTTCGCCTGCGCGGCGCGCAGCATCGCGCGCATGACGTCCACCGACTTCAGCAGCAGGTCCGACACCGCGACAGTCACCGCCATCTTGCCGCCGCGCAGCTCATCGAGCAGCGTCTCGAGGCTGTGGGTGAAGGAGGCGATCTGCGCGAAGCCGAAGGTCGCGCTGCCGCCCTTGATGGAATGAGCCACGCGGAAGATGGTGTTGATCAGTTCCGGCTCGGGCGAGCCGACATCGAGCTTCAGCAGCGCCGCCTCCATGGCGTCGAGCGCCTCGAAGCTCTCGTCGAAAAAGGCGGCGTGGAACTGTGTCAGGTCGACGGTCATCAGCCGGCCTCGCGTGGCAGCTCGAGCATGGTATGCAGACCGAGAAGACCCGCTGCGGCTTCCAGCGCGGGCGCCCGGCCGCGCCATGCAACCGCGCGGCCGGCCGTGCGACGGTCGCGTACGAAGGCGGCAAGGAGCTGCAGTCCGGCGGTGTCGATACGCTGCAGAGCGCTCACATCGACGGTGACCGGCGACGACTCCCCGAGCCGGCGCGCCAGCTGCTCTTTGAGCGTCTGCGCCCCGGCGACGGTGCATTCGGCGGCGAGGATCAGCGATTTGTCCCGCTGGCCGCGAGTCCTGCATCCCGGCGCGCCGCGCTTCGCCGGCCCGGAGTGCGCCAGTTTCTTGACCGGCGTCTGCTTCTTGCGGATTGTCATAATCTGGTGGGCGCGCGGATTCCGGGGCGTGGCTGCCGATACAGCGCCGGTATCGGCCCTTGTGACGCGGCTCTTGAGTTGGGCGCTATGAAACTTGACGCAGTTCCGCAGCATGCGGCGCGTGCAGCCGGCGGACGAGCTCCGCCTCCGCGAGCGTCAGTCCACAGGCCGACATCAGCTCCTCGCGGCTGGCGCCGCCACGCGCCAGGCGGATCGCAATCTGATAGCCGGGCGAGGGCGACTGTGCCGCGGGCGGCGCGGCGGCCGGACGATCCAGGCGCTCGCCGAGCGCCGTCACCGCCGATCGGGTCGCATCCACCCGCGCCTCGAGCTCCGCGAGCCGCTGCAGCACGAGCTGCGACTGGGAGAGCACCTCGGCCGTCTGCCGGCGCGTGGCCCTGCGCCAGGCGGTGAAGCTGATGGCGGCAACGACGAACGAGAAGACGAGGAACACCGCCCGTCCCGCGATGAGCAGGAAATCGGCGGACGGCAGGTTCGAGAGCGACAGGTTCATGAGCGGACAGCTCCTGTGATGCAGATCACACGACGTGCCCGCGGTGTCGGAATTCCGGCGGGAGCGAGACGCGTCAGGAGTTATCGTGCAGGAACCGTGCCATTACCCGTCGTGTTGTCAGTTGGCTGACCTGTCGGGTTCGAGCCGTTCGCCGTGGCGTTCGGCACCCATCCGCGCTCATTGTGCTGGTCGGCTCCGGTGGAGAGTATGACGACCGTGACACGCCGGTTGGCATTGCGCCCCTGCGTGGTGCCATTGCTCGCCACCGGATGCTGCTCGCCGAAGCCGACGACGGCCAGCCGATCGCTCCCAACGCCGCGGTCGGCGAGCACGTGCACGACGCTGCCGGCGCGCGCCGCCGAGAGCTCCCAGTTCGAATAGAACTGCACGGTGCGGATCGGCACGTTGTCGGTGAATCCCTCGACCCGTACCGGGTTGGGGAAGCGGGCGAGCACGTCGGCGAGGCGACGGATGATGTCTATCGCGTTCGGTGCCAGCCGCGCGCTGCCGCTCGGGAAGAGAATGTCGGTGCGGATTTCGACCTCGATCCAGCTCTGCTTGCGCCGCACGACCACCAGGTTCTTTTTCACCAGTCCCGCCATGGCGCGGGCGACGTCGTCCGCCACGTGCGTCAGCATGATCGCAGCCGCCTGCGCCTGCGCGGACTCCGCGGTGTCGGTGATATGCGCCTCGCCGGTCGCGGCCCTGACGCCAGTGCGGTCTCCGGGCGGCGGCATGGTGTCGTGGTAGGGCGAGTTCGGCATGGGTGTGGCAAGGGCGAGCGGCACCGGCTGGATGGCCGTGCGGGGCTCTCCCTGGAGGGCGGCCTGCTCGACGACACTGACACGGATGTCGGCGCCGGAGCCGACTTGTTTGTGGCCGACCACGATGGGCTCGAGCGTGCGCGGCTCGCCGCGAAACGCCGCATAGAGGGAGTCGGAGAGGACGCGATACTTGCCCGCGTTCACCGACGAGATGGAGTACATCACCACGAAGAACGCGAGCAGCAGCGTCAACAGATCGCCATAAGGGATGGCCCAGCGCTCGTGATTCTCGTGTTCCTCGTGCTGTTTCTTGCGGCGGCGCATGGCGGGCTCCTAGTGGAGATATCCCTGCAGCTTGGCCTCGATCGCGCGCGGGTTCTCGCCCTGGGCGATCGACATCATGCCGTCGATGATCATCTCGCGGATCTGCGTCTGTCCCTGGATGATGCCCTTGAGCTTGTTGGCGACCGGCAGGAAGAAGAGGTTGGCGAGGCTGATGCCGTAGATCGTGGCCGTGAACGCCGAGGCGATTCCGGCGCCGAGCTTGGCGGGATCGGTGAGATTCTGCAGCACGGCCATGAGGCCGAGCACCGCGCCGATGATGCCGAGAGTCGGCGAGTAAATGCCCGCGCCCTCGAACATCTTGGCCGCGGCGACGTCCGCATGCTCACGCATGCTGAGCTCCACCAGCATCGCGTTGTTGATCGCCTCCGGCTCGCTGCCATCAACCACGAGCTGCAGCGCTTTTTGCACGAACGCGTCGCTCTCGCGCGCGATCAGCGGCTCGAGCCCGAGCAACCCCTGCTTGCGCGCGGTGTTGCTCCA
>JBOIAB010000117.1:0-17809 GCA_050738635.1 Steroidobacteraceae bacterium | reverse complement strand
GTTGACACCTTGGCGCTCAGCGGCTTAGCCTTGCCGCCCCTTTTTGGAACCCCACGGATCGTCTGGAGCCCGGTATGAAGCGTACCTATCAGCCTAGCAAAGTGCGCCGCAAGCGCACGCACGGGTTCCGGGCACGCATGGCGACCCAGAACGGCCGCAAAGTGCTGGCCCGTCGCCGCGCCAAGGGGCGGCGGAAGCTGATCCCTTAAGGCCCTCCGAACAGGCTCCGACTTTCCAGGTTGCCACCTCCTGGCCGACCTCGGGGCACGGCCGGCGGAGATCTGCTGGGACGGCCCGGGCCGTCCCGAGCCCTTAGCCTATGCACCGGCTTACTTTCCCGGCGCACAAGCGTCTGCGGCGCAAGTCGGAATTTGACGCCGCGTATGCGCGCGGCCGGCGCTTTGGCAACGGATTCTTCGCGGTGACAGCAAGCAGCAACGACAAGCACGGCGCGCGCCTCGGCATGGCAGTTGCCGTGCGTACCGCCGGTAATGCTGTGGAGCGTAATCGCCTCCGCCGCATCGTCCGGGAGTCATTCCGGCTGCACCAGCATTCCCTGCCGGCCGTCGATCTCGTCGTCGGCGCGCGCCCGAAAGCCCGGGGAGTACCGGGAGCGGAGTTGCACGCGAGCCTGGCGGAACTGTGGGCGAAGATCATCGAGGGCTCGAGATGAGCCGGGTAATGCGCTTCCTCGCCATCTGCCTGATCCGCTGCTACCAGTGGACCATCAGTCCGTTCCTCGGACCCTGCTGCCGATTCCAGCCGTCATGCTCCCACTATGCGGTGCAGGCGATCGACCGCTTCGGCCTGCTGCGCGGTGGCTGGCTCGCGGCGAGGCGCATTGCGCGCTGCCATCCCTGGCATCCCGGTGGGTTCGACCCGGTGCCCGCCTGCTGCTCCGACCTCTTCCGATCACGCTCATGAATAACAGCCCGCGCTTCTACCTCTGGCTCGCGCTCGCAGTCGTCCTGTGGATCAACTACACGACCTGGCAACGCGAGTACCCGCCGCTGCCGGCCGCAGCCACGGCTGCCCCGAGTCAGACTGTGCCGTCCAAACAGTCCAGCTCACTGGCCAACACCATTCCGCAGCCGCAGCAGCCCACTGCGCCAAGCGGCGCTCCGGCGCCTGCCACGACAGCACCGCCGCCGCCTCCGCCGCCGACAGGTGCCGCTGCGGGCATTCCTGCTGAGATACCCACCGCGTCTGCAAACGCACCGCTGATCCACGTCCATACCGACGTCTACGACATCAACATCAGCACCCGGGGCGGTACTCTGGAAGAGGTGCACCTGCTCAGATACGCTGAAATCAAAGGGCAGGCCGCTCGTGTGGAGCTCGAGAACGACGCCGGCCCGGAGACGGTGTATCTGTTGCAGAGCGGACTCACGGGCTCGGGAAGCGCCGCCTACCCGAATCACGCAGCGCTATTCACCGCGCCGCAGCAGAGTTATGACATGGACGGCTCGCAGCAGCTGCGCGTGCCGCTCACCTGGCGCAGCGGCGGCATCACGGTGACGAAGACCTTCGTCTTCACCAAAGGCTCCTACGCCATCGCTCTGGGGTACACCGTCCAGAATCACAGCGACGCGCCGTGGCAGGTGGCGCCCTACGGCCAGCTCTATCGGGACGATCCGCGCACCAAGAGCAGCTACTTCAATCCCAACAGTTACGCCTATCACGGGCCCGCACTCTGGAACGGCAAATACGAGCGGCTCGACCCCTCCAAGACGGAGAACCAGCACCTCTCCGAGACCGTGACCAACGGTTGGATTGCGGCCACCCAGAACGACTTCGTGAGCGCGGTCGTGCTGCCGAAGGGCGCCGCCTATACGTTCAGCTTGAACGTCTCCGGGCCCGAATACGTGCTGGCCGCGATGGGTCCGACGCAGACGGTTGCCGCGGGAGCGACGGCGACCATCAACCAGACGTTGTTCGTCGGCCCGATGCTGCACGCGCAGTTGAAGAAGATCGACCCGAATCTCGAGTACGTCGTCGGCTACGGCTATCTGACCATAGTCGCAGGCCCGCTCTTCTGGCTGCTGAGCAAGGTGCATGCGATCACCGGCAATTGGGGCGTCGCCATCATCCTGGTGACGTTCCTGCTCAAGCTGGTGCTCTATCCGTTGTCGGAGGCGAGCGGTCGCTCGATGGCCAAGATGAAAGGGCTCGGCCCACGCATCAAGAACATCCAGGAGACCTACAAGGACGACAAGGAGAAGCTCGGGCGCGCCATGATGGACGTGTACAAGCGCGAGAAGGTGAATCCGGTCTCGGGCTGCCTGCCGATGGTGGTGCAGCTACCGGTATTCCTCGCCTTCTACTGGGTGCTGCTCTATAGCGCCGAGATGCGCCAGGCGCCGTTCGCGTTCTGGATCCAGGACCTGTCGGCGCGCGATCCCTACTTCATCCTGCCCGGCATCATGGCGGTCGCCATGTTCGTGCAGTACAAGCTCAATCCCACCTCCGCCGATCCGACGCAGGCGAAGGTCATGATGGTCATGCCGATCGCCATGTCGGCCATGTTCGCCTTCTTCCCCGCGGGTCTCGTGCTCTACTACGTCACGAACACCATCCTCGGGGTCGCGCAGCAGTGGAACATCAATCGCCGGCTCGGGGTCAGCAACGCGCTGACGGGCGCCTGACGGGCAGGATGCCCGGCTCCAGCGGTTCAACAATGGACCCGGCTGCTCCATCGGCAGAACGGTTGCGCGGTTTGCGACGGAGTCGCCGGAGGCTGCGGCGGGCGGCTCTTCAACCGGAGCCATAGCGGCTGTAGCCTCAGCGGAATGAGCCGCACCGATACCATCGTGGCGGCGGCCACCCCGCCCGGAAGAGGCGGGATCGGGATCGTACGCGTCTCGGGTCCGCGGGTGCCCGAGATTGCCGCCGTGCTGCTTGGCGAGCTGCCGCTGCCGCGGCGGGCGGGATTTGCCCGCTTCCTCGATGCCGCGCAGGAGCCGATCGATGCCGGCCTCGCGCTCTTCTTCCCCGGACCGCATTCCTACACGGGCGAGCACATCCTCGAGTTGCACGGCCACGGCGGAACGCTGGTGCTCGAGGCATTGGTCATACGGGTGACGGAGCTCGGTGCGCGGCGCGCGCTGCCGGGGGAGTTCACGCAACGGGCCTTCCTCAACAACAAGCTCGATCTCGCCCAGGCGGAGGCGATCGCGGATCTGATCGATGCCGGTTCGCGCGAGGCGGTGCGCGCGGCAATGCGGTCTCTGCAGGGGGAATTTTCCGCCATAGTGCGCGGGCTCACCGAGGCGGTGATCGACCTGCGCACCTATGTCGAGGCCGCCATCGACTTCCCCGAGGAGGAGATCGACTTCCTCGCCGATCGGGAGCTCGAGCAGCGCTTCGAGGCCGTGCACGACCATTTCGAGGCGGTCCAGCAGAGCGCGCGCCAGGGCCGGCTGCTGCGCGAAGGGATGACGGTCGTGATCGCGGGTCGTCCCAATGCGGGCAAGTCGAGCCTCCTCAATCGACTGGCCGGATATGACGCAGCCATCGTGACGGCCATCCCGGGGACTACCCGCGACATCGTCCGCGAGCGGATCGACATCGACGGCATGCCATTGCATATCCTCGACACGGCCGGCCTGCGCGAGGATGCGGACGTGGTCGAAGCGGAGGGCATCCGACGGGCGCACGCCGAGATGCGGCGCGCCGACAGAGTGCTCTTCGTCATCGATGCCGTCGCCGACCCCGGTGCGGTCGCCTTTGCCGAGGAACGGAGCCGATTGCCGGTTGACGTCCCCGTGACGCTGGTGCTGAACAAGTGCGACCTGGCGACCGGCATTCCGGTTGCCGACACGGTGACCGGGCCGCCGCGAGTCGCTCTCTCCGCGCGCACGGGCGAAGGACTCGACATGCTGCGCGCCCACCTGAAGACCTGCATGGGATACCAGACGCTGGAAGCCGGCACGGTCTCCGCGCGACAGCGCCATCTCGATGCGCTCGACCGCGCCCGCCGGCTGGTGGCTGAAGCGGAGCGGCAGCTGCGGGACAGCCGCGCCGGCGAGCTGGTCGCCGAAGAGCTGCGCGGCGCCCAGCAGGCGCTCAACGAGATCACCGGCGAGTTCACCAGCGAGGACCTGCTGGGTCGGATCTTCGGCAGCTTCTGCATCGGTAAATGACCCAGGGTATCCTGGCACGGTGTACCAGCGAATTCTCCTGGCCTACGACGGCACCATCGCAGGACGCACTGCGCTGCGTGAAGGGGCGCTCTTGGCGCGCCGCTATGGCGCGCAGGTGTTCGTGCTCTCGGTCATCCGGGAAGCGGCCGGCACCAAGCTCGGCGAGGGCGTCGGGGGCGGAGGCGTCGCGCAACAGCAGGTGGAATACGAGCGGGTGCTGCAGGAGGGCATGACGCGACTCGCGGCGCTCGGCTTCCAGGCGTCGGGCAAGCTCGTCATCGGTGAGCCCGCGCGGGAGATCGGCGCTTACGCCGAGCAGGTGAAAGCCGATCTGGTCGTGGTCGGGCATCGGCGTCAGACCGCGATCGGGCGCTGGTGGTCGGGGCCGAGCGGCGCGTATCTCAGCGATCACATCGGCTGCAGCCTGTTGGTTTGCCAGAACGTCATCGATGACGCGCAGTTCGCGGCGCTGCTGGCGCGGAGTGAGCTCGGACCCGCGGGCGCCGCAGCTGTGGGGCAGGCGGCTGCCGCTCCCACCCCGGTGGTGCATGCGCCGTCACCGACGCCCGCTCCGGCGCACCCCGCACCGTCGGCCGCCCGTCGCCGTTTGCGTGTCGTGTTGTTTCTGTTGCTGCCTCTGGCGCTCATCTTCGCGCTGATCGCGTACGCCATGGGCGGTAGCACCATGTCGACGGATGACGCTTACGTGGATGCCAACACCGTTGGTGTGTCGGCCGACGTGGCAGGTATCGTCTCGCAGGTGTACGTCAAGGAAAACCAACGAGTCACACGCGGTCAGATTCTCTATATCCTCGGAGATCTGCAATATCGCTACGCGCTGGATCATGCCAACGCTCAGCTCGGCACCGTGCGGGACCAACTGGTCGCAATGCAGGCGAGCTATCGTGACATGCAGGCGAGGATCGCACAGGCGCGGTACGACCTGGGCTATAGCCAGGTGCTGTTCCACCGTGCGCAAAACCTTGCCCACGCACACATCGTTTCGAGCACGGGGTTCGATACGGCGCATCGCGACGTCGAGAGCGCCCAACAGGCGCTGGCTTCCCTCACCGAGCAGCAGGCGGGCATTGCGGCCAACCTGAACGGCCGTCCGACGGCGCCCGTGGAGCAATATCCGCAGTACTTGAGCGCGCTTGCCGCCCGCAACGAGGCGGCCCGCGAGCTGGCGCACACCGTCGTGCGGGCGCCGTTCGATGGCATCGTGACCAGTGTGCCTTCGATCCAGCCGGGCCGATATCTTGCGGCGTCCATTACTGCGTTCTACCTGGTTGATACCGAGCACGTCTGGGTGCATGCGGATCCGAAGGAGACGGAGCTGACCTACGTGCGTGCGGGACAGTCGGTCACGGTGGAGGTCGATACGTATCCGGGCGAGAAGTGGCACGGTACGGTCGAGAGCATCAGCCCGGCGGCCGCCCAGCAGTTCGCGCTGCTGCCGGCGCAGAACACCAGCGGCAACTGGGTCAAGGTGGTGCAGCGGATCCCGCTGCGCATCGCCGTCGACACGAGCGAGCGCAATCTCCCGCCGCTGCGTGCCGGGATGAGCGTCGAAGTCAGCATTCGCACCGGTCACGTGCGCGGCTGGTCCATTCTCTGACGGAAAGAGGCGATGGCCGAGGAGCTGCACCCCAACACGCCGCATCGGGGCGCCATCACGATCTGCGTGATGCTGGCCACCCTCATGCAGTCGCTCGACACCACGATCGCCAATGTGGCGCTGCCGCACATGCAGGGGAGCCTCGCGGCGAGCCAGGACGAGGTCGACTGGGTCCTGACATCGTATATCGTGGCGGCGGCGATCGCGACGCCGCTCACCGGGTTTCTGACGGCGCGGCTCGGCCTCAAGCGGCTGTTCATCGTCTCCGTAGTCGGCTTCACCATCGCCTCCATGCTGTGCGGCATGGCGCAGACCGTGCCCGAGATCGTGATCTTCCGCTGGCTGCAGGGCCTGTTCGGCGCGGCTCTGGTGCCGCTCTCGCAGACCGTGCTGCTCAACATCAATCCGCCCGAGCGCCACGGCTCGGCGATGGCCGCCTGGGGCATGGCGGTGATGGCGGCGCCGATTCTCGGGCCCGTGCTCGGCGGCTGGTTGACGGAGGACTACAGCTGGCGGTGGGTGTTCTACATCAACCTACCGATCGGCATACTCGCCTTCATCGGCATGGTGCTCTTCCTGCCGCAGGCGCGCCGCCGCACCGATGCGCGGCTCGACTGGACGGGGTTCGTCAGCCTCAGCATCGCAATCGCGGCCCTGCAGGTGCTGCTCGATCGCGGCCAGGAGCTCGATTGGCTCGGCTCGAAGGAGATCGTCGCCGAGGCGATCGTGGCGGGCTCGGCGTTTTACATCTTCCTGGCGCACATCTTCACGGCACGCGAGCCCTTCATGCGGCCGGCGCTGTTCCGCGATCGCAACTTCACCGCCGGCGTCATCTTCGTCGCCATAGTCGGCCTGACGTTCTACGCATCACTCGCATTGCAGCCGCCCTACCTGCAGGTGCTCATGAACTACCCGGTGATCACGGCCGGCTTCGTCATGGGTCCGCGCGGCATCGGCACCATGGCCGCCATGATGGTCGTCGGCAAGATGATGGGTCGGACCGACACGCGGCTGCTGCTCGGTCTCGGTCTCGGGCTCTCGGCGTGGACCTTCTACCTCATGACGGGGTGGACCCCGGATGTCTCGAGCTGGACCATCATCTGGGTCGGGGTGGTCCAGGGTGTGGGCCTGGGCTTTCTCTTCACCCCGCTCAGCGTCGTCTCGCTTGCGACTCTGCCACCGGGCGTGCGGCCTGAAGGCGCGGGATTTTACAACCTGGCACGTAACGTCGGCTCCAGCGTCGGCATCTCCATCGTCGGTGCGCTGTTGACCCGCACCACTCAGGCCAATCATGCGGACATCGCGCAGTACGTCACCGCCGTCAACCCTCAGTTCGGCAATCCCATCGTCGCCCAGACACTGAACCCGCTGACCGCCGCCGGCCGCGCTGCCCTCGATGCGCTTATCACCCAGCAGGCGCAGGTCATCGCCTACATCGACGACTACAAATTCCTGATGATCGCCACGCTCGCGGTGATTCCGCTGCTGGTGGTATTCGCGGGGCGATCGCCGCCTCCGAGCGGAGCGCACTCGACCGTCGCGGAGGTCTGACCGCCTGCGCCGCACGAAGGCTCCTCCCGGGGCTCATGCTGCCGTCATCCGGGCGGAGTAAGATCATCCGGGCGCGCCGGGTCGCGGCCGAATGACGCGAGGAGGATCGCCGTGCCGAACCAACTTGGAAAGATCGAGCACATCGTGCAGGTGATGCTGGAGAACCGCTCCTTCGATCACATGCTCGGCAATCTGTACGCCGCCAGCGGCAACGCCTCGCCCAGCGGCCAGCCGCTCGACGGGCTGACCGGCGAGGAGTGGAATGCGGATGACACCGGCCGCCGGGTCGGCGTCTACGCCATCCAGGCATCGGACCCGGCTCCGTATCTCATGCCCGGGGCGGATCCGGGCGAGGGCTTCCTCAATACCAACTATCAGCTCTTCGCGACGGACGATCCTGCCGCCGGCGCCGCGCCGACCAACATGGGGTTCGTGGTCAACTTCAAGGCCGCGATCGCCTCCGACCTCGCCAAGGGTTACAGCGATACGCTGCCCGGCACGCAGCCGTCGCAGATCATGGGCATGTACACCCCGGAGCTGCTGCCCATCCTCTGCGGCCTGGCGCGCGGCTACGCCGTCTGCGATGTCTGGTTCGCATCGGTGCCCACGATGACCCTGCCCAACCGGGCTTTCGCCGCCGCCGCGACCTCGCAGGGTCATCTGGACGATACCCCGAAGACCTATACCTGCCCGACGATTTTCGGCAGGCTGTCGGACAAGAGCCTCGACTGGGCGATCTACGGCTACAACAGCGAGCCGCTGACGCGGCAGACCTTCCCCGATACCAAGGCCGCCGCCGACAGTCATTTCGGCCACTTCCGCGATTTTCAGCAGCGCGCCGCGGCCGGAACGCTGCCGCCGTACACGTTCCTGGAGCCGAGCTGGGACGCCTCGGGCAACAGCCAGCACCCCAACTATGACGTCTCCAAGGGCGAGCAGTTTCTGCACGACGTCTACGTCGCGCTGCGCAGCAATGCGACAGCGTGGAATTCCACACTGCTCATCATTACCTACGACGAGCACGGCGGCAACTACGACCATGTCGCGCCGCCCTCGAATGCCACTGCGCCAGGTGATGGGACCGTCGGCGAGCACGGATTCGATTTCACCCGCTTCGGCTTACGCGTGCCCGCGGTGTTGGTCTCCCCGCTGATCGCCGCCGGCACCGTCTTCAGTGGCTCCGGGCCCATCGACCATACTTCCGTGCTGAAGACGATCTCGCTGCGTTGGGGCACGGAGGCGCTGACGAATCGCGATCGCAACGCAGCTTCGCTGGGGGATGTCCTTACCCTCGCGACCCCGCGGACCGATGATCCGCTGAGCGGTGTTCTGCCGCCCGTCGCCTCGGCGACACATCCAAACCCATCCAAGCCTACCAAGCTGGACAGAATTCACGCCGCGCTGGTGGCGGCCTTGCCTGTCCGCAATCAGCAGGGACACTATCCGGAGGACGTACCCATCCCTACGTTCGCGTCAGCGTCCGATCTCAGTGACTTCGTTCGCGATCGCACGGCGGCGTGGAAGGAACATGTACGGCGCCGGAATCAGCGGCGCACGGAACGAGCGCTCTCTCAAAAAACTTCCAGCGACCCGAAGCCGGGTGGGCATCACCGGGGAAAGTCAAGACACTGAATGCGTCCGCAGGCCATCGCGCCGCGTAACGACGCGCAGCGCAATGCTCCATCAGTATCAGGCCGCGGACCACGTCTCAACTATGGATGTAGCTTTCCAACTGCTCGATCGTCTGCTGCTGCTCCTCGATGACCGCCTTCACCAGGTCGCCGATCGAGATCATGCCCATGACGCGGTTGCCTTCCGTCACGGGAAGATGGCGGATGCGGTGGTCGGTCATCAGGCGCATGCAGTCCTGCACCGAGTTGTCGGGTGACACGGTGATGACGGGCGAGGTCATGATTTGCCAGACGGGTGTCTCGGCGGAGGAGCGACCGAGAAGGACGACTTTGCGGGCGTAATCGCGCTCCGAGAGGATGCCGGCCAGCTCGGTGCCTCGCATCACGAGGAGCGCGCCGACGTGGTGCTCGGCCATCATCCGGATCGCTTCGAGTACCGGATCCTCCGGCTCGATACTGAAAAGGGCCCGACCCTTGTGCTCGAGCAGGTGACGCACGGTAGTCATGGTGCACCTCCGCCTTTGCGGCGACCCGCCGCATTCGGTCGCAGATAGCCTAGCGCTTGGCGGGGGCGACTTCCACTGTCAGGGTGACGGTAGCGCTGACATCGAGCGTGCCCGCCTCGACGGGGGTGGCAGGAGCGGCCTGGACCTCCATCTTTAGAGCCATGCGCGGGTAAATGGGTGCCATCGCGGGGCCTTCTTCATTCACCGTCAGTACCCGGACGACCTTCAGGTCGAGCGCGCCGGCGAGGGTCTCGACGTCGCGGCGAGCCTTCAGAGCGGCCTGCCGCAGGGCTTCGTCGCGGGCGGCTTGCTCGTCGCGCAACGCGAAGCGGATATTCTGCACATTGTTGGATCCCGCCTGGGTCGCAGCATCGATCACCCGGCCGATTCTCTGCAGGTCATCCAGCCTGACCTCAACCACATTGCTGACTGTGTACCCCACGATCGTCGCAGCACCGTTTCGCGGATAGCGATAGTTGGGATTGACGGAATATTCGGTTGTCGCGAGCTGAGCTCCGGCCCCCGCGGCCCGCTTCACCGCTGCGATCACGGCCGACAGGTGCTCGGCATTCTGCGCGGCTGCGCTCTCCGACTTGGGCGCCTGGGTAGATACCCCGATGTCGATGTAGACTCGGTCCGGGGTTTCCGATACTTGGGCCTCGCCGGTGACCTCCATGGTCGCAGGCCCGGACCGGGTGCCTGACGGCGGGCCCGGATAAGGTTGGGCGAGCGCCCAGGAGGAAGCGGCAGTCAGCGCGACGGCAGCCAGTAGTCTCATGCGGGTATTCTACAGGGCAGGATCGTGGAGATTGGACGCAAGGTAGCTCTTCCGAGTTCCCTTCGCACGGCGCTCGAGGCCGTGGTCGGCGAATCAGTCTCGCGAGTCAGTATCATCGAGCATTCCCTGTATGTGCGGGTGCACCCGCGCGCGATCGCCACCACCCGCCGCCGGCGCATCTACCTGCGCGGCTCCGCGCAGGAGTTCTTCGACGATCCCTGGTTGATGTTGCACGAGTTCTGTCACGTGCTGAAGCAATGGGAGCCGGGCAATCTGACCGTCGCGCGCTATTGCCTGGAGTCGCTGCGCCGCGGTTACTGGAACAACCGCTTCGAGGTCGAGGCGCGCGCCTTCGCCGATAGATATCTACACGCCCTGCGGGCGGCTCATCCCGGCAGTGCTCCCCGGCGATAGCGGGCAGAGATGTCGACCCCGCCTTTGTTCAGGCGCCGCTCACCTCTACAATACTCGGGATGCGCTCTGCCCAAACCTTCGATGTCATCGTTATCGGTGGCGGCCACGCCGGCACGGAAGCGGCTTTGGCGGCTGCGCGGATGGGCGCGCGCACGTTGCTGCTGACGCAGAGCATCGAAACTCTCGGCCAGATGAGCTGCAACCCGGCGGTGGGCGGCATCGGCAAGGGCCACCTGGTGCGCGAGATCGACGCGCTGGGCGGCGCCATGGCGCGCGCCACCGACCGGGCGGGCATTCAGTTTCGGACCCTGAACGGCAGCAAGGGCCCCGCGGTCCGCGCCACCCGTGCCCAGGCGGATCGCCAGCTCTACAAGAAGGCCATCCGCTCCCTGCTCGAGGCCGAGCCAAGCCTGTCGATCTTCCAGCAGGAGGTCGCGGACCTGCTGCTCGCGGGAGAGACCGTAAATGGCGTCGTGACGGTGACCGGCATTGCCTTCGAGGCGCCGGCGGTCGTACTCACAGTGGGGACATTCCTCGGCGGTCGGATCCACGTCGGGCTGGACAACTACCAGGGTGGGCGAGCCGGCGACCCGCCGTCGAACCGGCTTGCGAGCCGGCTGCGGGAGCTGCCGCTGCGCGTCGGACGGCTCAAGACCGGCACGCCGCCGCGACTCGATGGCCGGACGCTCGATTTCGCGGCCATGACCCGGCAGGCCAGTGATCAGCCGCTGCCGGTGTTTTCGTTTCTCGGGCGATCCATAGAGCACCCGAGACAGATAGATTGTTTCATTACACATACAATTGAGCGCACTCACGAGATCATCCGCGGTGCTCTGGATCGCTCGCCCATGTTCACGGGGGTCATCGAAGGCGTCGGCCCCCGGTACTGTCCCTCGATCGAGGACAAGATCTTCCGCTTTGCCGACAAGACCTCGCACCAGATCTTCGTCGAGCCGGAAGGCCTCGACACGCATGAGATCTACCCCAACGGCATCTCCACCAGCTTGCCGTTCGATGTGCAGTGCGACCTCGTGCGCAGCATCCCTGGGTTCGAGCGCGCACACCTGACGAGGCCGGGCTACGCGATCGAATACGACTACTTCGACCCGCGGGATCTCCGTCCCTCGCTGGAGACGCGCGTGCTCCGCGGTCTCTACTTCGCGGGGCAGATCAACGGCACCACCGGATACGAGGAGGCCGCGGCGCAAGGCATCGTCGCCGGCATCAATGCGGTCCTGGCCTGCCGCCAGCGGGATGCCTGGGTGCCGAAGCGTAGCGAGGCGTATCTCGGCGTGCTGATCGATGACCTGGTAACCAGGGGGACCCGGGAGCCTTACCGCATGTTCACCAGCCGAGCCGAGCACCGCCTGCTGCTGCGCGAGGACAACGCCGACCTGCGGCTGACACCGCTCGGCCGCGAGCTCGGACTGGTCGACGATGAGCGGTGGCGGGTCTTCGAGGCGAAGCAGCGTCTGTCGGAGGAGGAGACGGCGCGCCTGCAGGGCTTGCGCGTCCATCCCCGAGAGGTGCCGGACGAATGGTCGCAGCGCGTCCTCTCCGGTCCCCTGGCGAGGGACGTGACGGCTTTCGAGCTGCTTCGTCGGCCGGAAGTCAGCTACGACGACCTGCTCGACGTTGTAGGAAGTCCGGACTGGCTGCGTACACCACCTGATGATCGCGTACCCCCGCAGGTACGCGCGCAGGTCGAGGCGTGCGCCAAGTACGCCGGGTACATCGAGCGGCAGCGCGAGGAAATCGACCGCCAGCGCCGCAACGAGGAGACGAAATTGCCGGACGACATCGACTACGGCCAGGTGGCGGGACTCTCGCACGAGGTGCGCGGCCGGCTGGCGGAGTATCGCCCGGCAACGGTCGGGCAGGCGGGGCGGCTGCCTGGCGTGACACCGGCCGCCGTCACGCTGCTGCTGGTCCACCTGAAGAAGCGCAGCCTGGCGGCGGAACGCGCGCGGGTCGCATGACCACCACATTCCTGACCCAACTCGCCGCCTCCTGGGCGCGCAGCGACTCGCTGGTCTGCGTTGGGCTCGATCCGGAGATCGAGCGCTTCCCGCAGCAGATCGCCGAGCAGCCCTCGCCGATCTTCCAATTCAACAAAGCCATCATCGACGCCACCGCGGACCTGGTCTGCGCTTACAAGCCGCAGTTCGCCCACTACGCGGCTTACGAGGCGGAGGACCAGCTCGAGCGCACCATCGACTACATCCATCGTACCTACCCGGGCGTGCCGGTGATCCTCGATTCCAAGCGCGGCGACATCGGCAACACCGCGGAGCGCTATGCGATCGAGGCCTTCGAGCGCTATGGTGCCGACGCCGTCACGGTCAACCCCTACCTCGGCGGTGACTCGCTCGAACCCTTTCTGCGGCGGGAGGACCGCGGCATCGTGGTGCTCTGCCGTACGTCGAATCCGGGAGCGCGCGACCTGCAGGATCTGGAGCTCGGCGCCGGCGGCCGACGCCTCTATCACGTGGTGGCGGAGCTGGCCGCAACGCGCTGGAATACGCGGGGCAACTGCCTGTTGGTGGTCGGCGCCACTTATCCGCAGGAGCTGGCCGAGATCCGGCGGATCGTGGGTGACATGCCGTTGCTGGTGCCCGGTGTCGGCGCCCAGGGTGGCGATGTGGCCCAGGTGGTGCGCAATGGACAGACTGCGGCCGGGACCGGTCTTCTCGTCAGCTCATCGCGGGGACTTCTTTATGCTTCCGCCGGCGAGGACTTCGCCAATGCCGCCAGATCCGCGGCGCTCGCGCTGCGCGAGCAGGTCAATGGTCACCGTCTGCGGCGGGCGTAGGCAGTGTTGATGCGCAGCGCTGCGCGCGCCTTCGTCATCCCGTTGCTGGCGCTTGTGGTGCTCTGCGGCTGTTCGCGCTCTCACCCTACCGGCGGGGGCGGCGCGGCGCACGGCGCGGCGATCCTGCTGCGTAGCCTCGGCGCGGAGCCTGACTCCCTCGACCCGCAGAAGGCACGCGCGGTCGAAGCGCAGCGCGTGCTGCGGGACATCTGCGAGGGCCTGACCACCCTCGACAAGTCAGGTGGCGTGGCCCCCGGCATCGCCGAGAAATGGCAGGTCAGCCCTGACGGCAAGACATATACCTTTTATCTGCGGCACAACGCCAAATGGTCGACCGGCCAGCCCGTGGTGGGCGCCGATTTCGTGGCCGGCCTGCGCCGTCTGGTGGAGCCTGACACAGCCTCGCAGTACGCCGAGGTCGTCGACGTGGTCGTCAATGCGGGCGATATCGTCGCCGGCCGTAAACCGCCGGAGAGCCTCGGCGTGTCCGCTCCGGACCCTTACACCGTCATTGTGAAGCTGAGTGACCCCGCTCCGTATCTGCCGGCGTTGCTCTCGCATCCGAGCACCTGCCCGGTGGATCCCGTCGCCCTCGTCAACGACAAGGATGCTTACGCTCGTCCGGGCAACCTCCCCTCTGACGGAGCCTTCATCCTGTCGCAATGGGTTCACGGCTCATACGTCTATCTCACCCGCAATCACTACTACTGGAACGACGCCGCCACCCGCCTAGATGGGGTGAAGTACCTGATCGTCCCCGATGACAACGCCGAGCTGACGCTCTATCGCGCGGGCCAGCTCGATATCACCGACATCATTCCCCGCAGCCAGTTCGATTGGATCCACTCGCACCTGGGGGATCAGCTCCACATCTCGCCGCAGCTGGGCGTCTACTTCTACGGCTTCAACATGCGGCGCGCGCCTTTCGCCGGTGATGTGAAGGTGCGCCGTGCCCTCGCCATGGTGATCGATCGGGAGAAGCTGGCGCAGCTCGTTCTGCGCACTGGCGAGATGCCGGCCTATGGCTGGGTGCCCCCGGGTGTGGACGGCTACACGCCGCAGTCGCCGGATTACCGCGCGCTCTCCCAGGCACAGCGACTCGCCGAGGCGCGCAAGCTGTACGCCGCAGCCGGGTACTCCACGGTGAAACCGTTGCGCTTCGAGCTGCGCTACAACACGGAAGAGATCCAGACCGAGGTCGCCATCGCCATCGCGGCGATGTGGAAGCAGGCGCTCGGCGCGCAGGTAACACTGCACGGGGAAGAGTTCCGCTCGCTGATGCAGGACATCGATAGCGGTGACGTGCAGATGTTTCGCTCCAGCTGGATCGGGGACTACAACGACGCCTACACCTTCGCCCAGTATTTCAAGAGCGACTTCGGCGTCAATCTCACCCACTACGACAACCCCGCATACGACGAGCTGCTCAAGCGTGCCGCGGCCGAGACCGATGCGCAGAAGCGCCGCGCTCTCCTGCAGCAGGCCGAGAAGGTCATGCTGGCGGATCAGCCGGTGATCCCGATCTACTACTACGTGAGCAAAAACCTCGTCAAGCCGCGGGTCACGGGCTGGTACGGCAACATCATGAATGTCACGTACAGCAAGGATCTGGGCTTGCGCGGCGAGACGCCGTAGCGCTACTTCCGCCAGTACGTCCGCGTAAACAGCACGATCACGCTGAAGATCTCCAGGCGTCCGAGCAGCATCGCTGCCGTGCAGATCCAGGTCTGCAGCGGCGTGAGCGAGTGCAGGTTCCAGGCGACCGGACCGGGCAGCCCGAAGGCGGTGTTGTTGATGGAGGCGACAACGACGCGGAAGGCCCAATCGAAGCTCATCCCCGTCAGCAGCATCGCGAAGGTGAGCAGCGACACCGTCATGAAGTAGAGGAAGATGAACGCCAGCACGGCATCGGCGGCGCGCTCCGGCACGGGCCGGCCGCCGACACGCACGGGTGCCATGGCGCTCGGATGCACCAGGAGCTTGAGCTCCCGCCCGGCCTGACGCGCCAGCACCAGCGTGCGGAACATCTTGATGCCGCTGCCGGGCGAGCCCGTGTTGCAGACGATGCCGGAGAGAAAGAGCATCCAGATGGGCGCGAACACCGGCCAGGTGGTGAACCCCGTGGAGCCGACCGTCACCCACCCGGTCGTCGTCGCCAGCGACACCACGTTGAAAGCCGCGTAGCGCAGCGCGGTGCCGAAGGTTGGATAGACCGCGTGCCAGGTGAGCAGGGCGGCGATGAAGACGACGCTCGCCGCGATGAGAATGGCAGCGGTCTTGACCTCCGGATCGTGCCGATAGGGCTTGAGCGACAGCCGCCGCAGCGCGGCGAAGTGGCGCGCGAAGTTCAGCGCCGAGACCAGCATGAGGATGATCAGCACCAGCTCGATGGCGGCTGAATGGAAGTAGCCGATGCTGGCGTCGTGGGTCGAGAAGCCGCCGAGCGCGACGGCGGAGAACGCGTGGCAGATTGCATCGAACCATGTCATGCCGCAAAGCCGCAGCGCCAGAACGCCGCTCAGCGTGAGTAGCGCATAAACCAGCCACAGCGAGCGCGCGGTTTCGGTGATGCGCGGCGCCAGCTTCTCGTCCTTCACCGGGCCGGGCGCGGCGGCCTTCGAGAGCTGCATGCCGCCCACGCCGAGCAGCGGCATCACTCCCACCGCCACCACGATGACCCCGAGGCCGCCCAGCCAGATGAGCGAGTGACGCCAGAAGTTGATCGAGGGCGCCAGCGCATCGAGCCCGTCGAGCACGGTCGAGCCGGTCGTCGTGAGTCCCGACATGGTCTCGAAGAAGGCGCGGGTGAAGCTCAGCCCCGGTAGCGTAAAGATGAGCGGCAGCGCGGCGGATGCCGCCAGCAGGATCCAGCCGAGCGTCACCAGCAGGAAGCCGTCGCGCGGCTTGAGCTCCCGGCGATGGCGGTAGGTCGCCGCGGCGAGCACCGCGCCGGCGGCCATCGTGATCGCGGCGGCGAGCAGGAACTGCGCCCAGAGGCCATCGCCGGTCGCGAGCGAGCAGCCGATCGGCAGGATATAGGCGAGGCCGAAGGCGGCGAGGATGAGACCGAGGAGGTGTGCGATGCCGAGCAACGTACGCCTCTAGTCGACGGTCACGGACGGACCGCGCGCGTGAACAGGCGCTCGACCGCCTCGATGTGGCGGCGGTCCGAGAGAAAGAGGATCACGTGATCGCCGGACTGCACGAAGGTGTCGTGATGCGCCATGATCACCTGCTCACCGCGCACCACCGCGCCGATGGAGGAGCCTTCCGGCAGCGGAATCTCGGCTACGGTGTGGCCGACCACGCGCGAGGTGTGCTCATCGCCATGCGCAATCGCCTCGATGGCCTCGGCGGCTCCGCGACGCAGCGAGTGCACGCGCACCACTTCGCCGCGGCGTACGTGCGCCAGCAGGGAGCCGATAGTGATGCTCTGCGGTGAGATGGCCACATCGATGCTGCCGCTTTCGATGAGGTCGGCATAGGAGGGCTTGTTGATGAGAGCCATCACCTTGTGCGCGCCGAGCCGCTTCGCCAGCATGGCCGAGAGGATGTTCGCCTCCTCGGAGTTGGTGAGCGCGACGAAGGCGTCGGTGCTGTCGATGTTCTCCTCGATCAGCAGCTCCTCGTCGGCGGCGTCGCCGGCGAGCACTATGGTGTTCTCGAGCTGCTCCGACACGCGCCGCGCCCGCTGGACGTCGCGCTCGATGAGCTTCACCTGGCTGGTCTTCTCCAGCGAGCGGGCGAGCCGAAAGCCGATGTTGCCGCCGCCCGCGAGCACCACCCGGCGCACGCGGGTCTCCTCCTTGCGCAGCTCGCCGATCACGCGGCGGATGTCGGCGCTCGCCGCCAGGAAGAACACCTCGTCACCCTCCTCGATGACCGTCGCTCCCTCGGGCGGAATGCTGCGGCCGCGGCGATAGATGGCGACCACCCGCGCCTCCATGCGGGCGAGATGTTCCGGCAGCTCGCGCAGGCAATGTCCGACCAGCAGGCCGCCGCTCACGGCGCGCACGCCGACCAGACGCACCTTGCCGGCGGCGAAGTCGAGCACCTGCAGCGCGCCGGGATGGCGGATCAGCCGCTCGACGTATTCGGTGACGAGCTGCTCGGGGCTGATGAACACGTCGACCGCGATCGATTGCTCGCCGAAGAGCTCCGGTCGCTGGGTGTATTCGGCGGAGCGGATGCGGGCGATCTTGGTCGGCGTGCGGAACAGCGTGAAGGCCACCTGGCAGGCCATCATGTTGACTTCATCGCTGTTGGTCAGGGCGACGATGAGCTCCGCCTCGGCCGCACCGGCCGCCTCGAGACCCGGCGGGTAGGCGGCATTGCCGACGACGGTATGGACGTCGAG
>JBOIAB010000116.1:0-2599 GCA_050738635.1 Steroidobacteraceae bacterium | reverse complement strand
CGTCAGGCGTGTGGCCTAACGCCCGCAGGTGTGTCTTCAGGCTCTCGGAGAGGTAGTCGGTCTCGTTCGGGACGTAGCGCTCCAGGAAGTCACGCTGATAGCCGATGGGCGCGCGGTCGGCGATCGGCCTGTGAACTAGAGCCTGGACCTGCCGCCCCGCTGCAGAAACGACAACGGATGATGTGGCGGCTTCTGCCTCCGACGTGCCGGCGGGTTGTCCCACTTCGGCGGCAGCTGTCGGCACGGTGTTGTTGCCGGCTGGAAAGTATCGGCGGCCCCGACGGTTGCCCTCGGTTTTGATCGCACCGGAACGCGCCCACACATCCAGCCGGCGCTGCAAGGACCGGCGACTCACGACGTCTTTGAGAGCCTCTTGCAGTTCCGCCAGGCTCAAGCCTTGAGGGGCAGCGGCCAGCGCATTCGTGACACGCTCGAGGAGGTCATTGGGAAGCAATTTTGGCATTGGCGGTTTGGCGCAAATCCAGTTTATACGCCAATAAGATACGCCGTATGGCGCATAAATCAAATATTGCGCCAAATACGCGATAGTATTGGCACATAGATCAGTACATGCCCATCGGGTAATCTGCCTTCCGACATCAGCCGGAGAATTAGACCGAGAGCGAGCGACGGAGGGGGTCACAGCCCTATGGAAGCTGAGATTCGAGAACGTACCGACGCGTACATCCACGCCAGGCATCACCACCCGGCTTGGCAACTCTTGGCTGCACGACGCGCGCCGCTGATCCTGAGCTCTCTGCAGACTCTCTTCGAGCAGAGTCAGGACGGCGTCGGCTTTGACGATGCGCTCCGTGCCCTGGCGGAGATGCTCGCGGACCATGCTAACGCTGGGGAGTTTGAGATCGGCGACGAGGACTTTGCCGCGCAGGCGCGCAAAGAGCTGAGGAGCTGGATCAAGCTCTCGTTGGTCGTAGAGCGAGAAGGACGCGTGTACGCGACCGATGCCTTCGAGGAGGCACTGCGCTTCGCGACCGCGCTCGGCGGACGGATCATGACTTCGACAGCGTCTCGCCTATCGGTGGTGCAACGAGAGATCGACGGACTAGAGTCGAGCCTCAATCCCGACCCCCGGAGCCGCTCCGCCCACCTGCGGCACAAGATCGCCGAGCTGGAGCACGAGTTGGCTGCCGTTGAGCAGGGCGAATTCCTCGTACTGCAGGGTTCCGAGGCTGCGGAGCGCATTCGCGAGGTCTACGCCCTGGCGACCAGCCTCCGGGCCGACTTCCGCCGGGTCGAGGACTCCTGGCGCGAAGCCGACCGGCAGTTGCGCCAGACCATCGTCAGCGAGCAGACGCATCGCGGCGAGATCGTGGACAAGTTGCTCGATGGACATGACGATCTGCTCGATAGTTCAGAGGGACGGGTATTCCACGCGTTTCACCAGCAGCTCGGGCATTCGATCGAGCTCGACAACATGAAGCAGCGGTTGCGCACGATCCTGCGGCATCCTGCGACCCAGTCCGCCTTGACACGGGCACAACAGGGGGAGCTCCGCTGGCTCATCATGCGCCTGGTGAAGGAATCAGCAGCCGTCATCCAGGCACGGGCGCGCAGCGAGCGGGACGTGAAGGGATTCCTAAAGACCGGGCTCGCGGCGGAGCATCATCGCGTCGGTGCGCTGCTCAACGACATCTTCCAGCAGGCGCTGGATATGGACTGGGGAAGTCAGTCGCTGCGGCGCAAGGCCGGTCCATTGCCGCCAGTCGCGATCGCCAACGGCGCCCTGCCGGTCGTCGAGCGTCTCCTCTTCAAGTCGCTCGACCAGGACGGTCAACGCGATCTCGAGCTGCAGCGGCAACCGGCAAACCTCGACGAGGTCGAGGAAGACTTCTGGTCCGCGTTCGACGGCCTGGATCGTCATGCGCTGTTGCAACAGACGCTGGAGTTGCTGCACAAGACTGGCGCGGCGCTCGGAATTGGCGGCCTCGCGCGTCATCTTCCTCCGACCCACGACCTGGAGACAATCGCTCTCTGGCTCAGCCTGGCGCGCGAAGCCGATGTGCCTGTCGGCGGCGAGCGAGAAACCGTCGACGTGCTGGCGAAAGAGGGTGCAAGACTGCGGTTCCACGTGCCGAAGATCGAGCTGACGGCCACGGCAGTGGCGGGTCTCGAGTGGGAGCCGTAGACGTGGCCAACATCTTTGACCGGCTCACCACGAGACCGGAAAGCGTGGAAACAGTGGATTCGATTGACCAGGAGACTCTGGGCATCGGACCTACCGCCAGCCCTGAGCTCAACGCCTCTCGCGACCTGTATCGGGACGCCGCTTCCGCAGGCCCGGTCTCGTATACCCCACGTCAGGTCAAGGATGCGGCACTCGAGCTGCTGAAGTACGGACTGCTCGAGGAGCAACGAAAACCGAATCTCTACCGGACCGCACTTACAGAGCACGAAGCCCTAGGCCGCGTGCTCGAACCGTTGGATCTCGCCATGCGCGTCGATGCGATTCGAGGTCTGGCGTACATCGTCGTAGCCGACCAGGTCTTCAATAGCGTCGAGGGAGAATGGTCACATCCTCTGGTGCGGCGCCAGCGGCTCAATCTCGAGCAGTCGCTGTTGATCGCCATCCTCCGTCAGC
>JBOIAB010000115.1:0-12431 GCA_050738635.1 Steroidobacteraceae bacterium | reverse complement strand
TCTCGAAGCTGCAGAAATACACGATCGATCTCTACCGCGAGATCGAAGCGCTTTCGGGCCAGTCGTGCGGGCTGCATCCGAACGGCGGCCTCATGCTGGCCGCGACGGCCGGCGAGCTCGACAGTCTGCGGCTCATCTGCTCTCGTGCCCGCTATCTCGGCATGGAGACCGAGATGATCTCGCTCGAGGAGGCGCAACGGCTGAACCCACTCATCGACACCAGCTTCTTCATCGGTGCGCTCTGGCGCGCGGATGGCGGCCATTGTGACCCTTCTGGGACCACGCACGCCTACGTCAAGGCGGCCCGCCAGCTCGGGGCGTCCGTGGAGCGTTTCACGCGTGTACTCGCGCTCACGCAGCGTCGTGACGGGACGTGGGACGTGATGACCGACAAGGGTACGGTCCATGCCGAGCACGTGGTCAATTGCGCTGGATTGTGGGCACGCGAAATCGGACATTTCGTAGGCATCGACCTGCCGGTGCTCGCGATGGAGCACCACTACCTGGTGACGGAGGACATCCCGGAGCTCAGGGGACGCGAGCGCGAGATCGTCAACACGACCGACTATGCCGGCGAGATCTACATGCGGCAGGAGAGGGCCGGGGCCCTGATCGGCACCTACGAGCCGCACGGTGTCGTCTGGGCGCCCGTCAAGACGCCCGACGATTTCTCCATGCAGCTCCTGGCCGAGGATTTCGAGCGCCTGGCGCCTTACTTCGAGGTCGGATTCCAACACTTCCCGGCGCTCGGAACGGTTGGTATCAAGAAGGCGATCAACGGTCCGTTCACCTTCGCGCCCGACGGCAATCCGCTAGTCGGCCCGGTTCGCGGCCTGAGAAATTTTTGGGTCGCCTGTGCCGTGATGGCAGGTTTCAGCCAGGGCGGCGGCATCGGGCTCGTGCTGTCGCGCTGGATGGCCGCGGGCGACCCCGGTCAGGACATCCTCTCGATGGATGTGGCGCGCTTCGGCGCCTTCGCGACGCCCAAGTACACCTCCATCAAGGTTCCGGAGAACTACTCGCGGCGATTCCGTCTTGCTTATCCCAACGAGGAGCTGCCGGCGGCGCGCCCGGTACGACGCTCGCCGATCTACGATCGGCTGCAGGCCGCCGGTGCCGTGATGGGTGCGAATTTCGGCTTGGAGCATGCGCTCTGGTTCGCGCCCCGGGGAGTAGCTGCCGCCGAAACGCCGACTTACCGGCGCTCCGAGGCGTTTCCGTACGTGGGTGCGGAATGCCGCGCAGTGCGCAGCGCGGTCGGTGTGTACGAGACGACCAACTACGGGAAGTACGAGGTGACCGGGCGCGGCGCGCGCGCCTGGCTCGAACGCGTTTTCGCCTCGCGCATTGCGCCGCCCGGACGGTTGCGGCTCGCGCCCATGCTCAATCCGGCGGGCCGGATCGTGGGCGATCTGACAATCGCCTGTCTGGCCGACGATCGCTATCTGATCTTCGGCTCCGGGTTTGCGGAGGAATTCCACCTCCGTTGGTTCTGGGCGAGCGATATCCCAGGCGATGTGTTCGTGCGCTCGGCGGCATCGAGCCTAACAGGGTTCTCGATTGCGGGCCCGAGGTCGCGGGAGCTTCTGCAGCGCCTCGTCCGCCGCGATCTCGCCGGCGGCGCGTTCAAGCTCTTTCAGCTGGCCGAAACAGCCGTGGGCTTCGCGCCGGCGATTCTCATGCGCTCCGGATTCACCGGCGAGCTCGGGTACGAAGTCTGGACCACGCCCGATTACCAGGCATCGCTCTACGATGATCTGCTGGCGGCGGGCCAGGACCTGGGCCTGGTGCATTTTGGCGGCCGCGCGCTGTCATCGCTCAGGCTGGAGAAGGGCTATGGCTCGTTCAACAAGGACTTTCGGCCGGATTACACCCCGGGAGAAACCGGCCTCGATCGCTATGTCGCGTTCGACAAGCCCGACTTCACCGGTCGTGCCGCCGCTCTCGCGGAGCGCTCCGCCGGGCCGCAGCGGCGCTTCGTGATCCTCGAGCTGGCGGGCGCCGACACGGAGGCGATCGGCTACGAGTCCATCCTCAAGGATGGCGCGGCGGTGGGCTATGTGACTTCCGCGGCTTTCGGACACTGTATCGGCAAGAGCCTGGCCGCGGGCTACGTGCCAACCGCGCTGGCACGCGACGGCGAGCCATTCCAGATCGACATCTTCGGTGAGTCTCGCGCCGCGATCGTCCGCTCGCAGGCGCTCCATGATCCGGAGGGACTGCGGCTGCGCAGTTGACTCACAGCAGGGTGCGCGCGAGCGCCTCCTCATTGAGCCTATAGCCCATTCCGGGAGCGTCACTCAGAACGAGCCAGCCGTCATCCGCCGCGAGTGTCTCCGCCATCATGAAGTCCCGCCGCGCGAGCGTCCATTCCGGGGGGTCGTACGCGTACTCGAGGAATGGTGCATCGGCAAGTCCGGCGACCAGATGAGCGTTGGCCGTGAGCCCCATGCCGTTGGTCCAGGTATGAGGCGTGAAGACGAGCTGATGCTCGTGCGCCATGGCGGCAATCCGCCTGAGCCCCGTGATTCCGCCCACGAGTGCCGCGTCCGGCTGCAGGACATCGACCGATCCGGTGGTGATCAGGTCACGCAACTCGTGCAGCTGGCGTGTCATCTCGCCAGCCGCGATCCTGATCTCCGTGGCCTCGCGCAGCGCTTTCATACCGACGTGATCGGCGCGATGCAGCGGCTCCTCCATCCAGAATACCTGCAGGCGCTCGAGCTCCCGCGCCACCGTCAGGGCATCCTTCAGGCTCCAGGGCGCCTCGGTGTCCCACGGCATGCGCCAGCCCTGGTTGCAATCGACCATCAGCTCGAGGCGCTCGCCGACGCGCTGCCGCACTGCCTCGAGCGCACGGATGTCGTGCCGCCAGTCGCCGCGCTGAAAGCGGATCTTCATGGCGCCAAAGCCCTGCGCGACATAACGCTCCGCCTGCTCCGCGAGCGCCGCCGGCGCGCGCCGCGTGCCCGAGGAGGCGTAGAGGCGCACCCGGCTCGAGAGACCGCCGAGGAGGCGCCAGCACGGCTGGCCGGTGATCTTGCCGGCGAGGTCCCAGAGGGCGAGATCGAGCGGCCAGCAACGCCCGTAGTGAAAATCGATATGCGAGAGGACACGGTAGTGCCGCTCGACGGCCAGCGCGTCCTGGCCGATGAACAGGGGCTCGTGGCCGGCAAAGCCGACCATCAGATCGCCGGAGCCGTAGCCTTCGAACCCCGTGTCGGTCGTCACCCGCACGATCGTGGCGTCGAAGTGCACCCGCGGCCGTGTGTCCCAGCTCGCATGGAACGGCGGCTCGAGTGGCAGCCGATGATGGGTGATGCGGATCGAGGCGATCCTGTGCCCCGGGGAACGGGGCGCGGGTTGCTGAGGCAACGGGTTCATGGGACTGAGCGTAGGCTTCCACATTCGCCGCGACCCTCCAAGCCGAGAATTTGGCTACCCGCATCGAAAAAAGGCATCGAAACGCGATGCGCCGCCGCGCCCGGGGGCGGCTAGTATGTTCGGGCCGCCCGGGAGGCACAGATGGGTAAGAAGACGATCGATCGACGTTGGCTGCCGCTCAACGCGCTGCGTGCGTTCGAGGGAGTGGCCAAGCACGGCAGCTTCACGGCTGCCGCACACGCGCTGCTCATTTCCCAGAGCGCTCTGTCACGCCACGTCATCTCGCTCGAGCGCCTGATCGGGGTGCAGCTCTTCGAGCGCCGCCCGCACGCGTTGACGCTCACCAAGGCGGGCCAACATCTGCTGCCGGCGGTGGCCAAGTCCTTCGATCGGCTGGAATACGCGATCGACGACATCCGCAACGAGGGCGCTCCGGCCCAGCGCACCCTGCGGGTACGCATGCCGCCGAGCTTCGCGATGCAGCTCGCGGTGCCCATCCTCAGGGATTTTCGCCAGGCGAGCACTGAGGTCGACATCGACCTCATCAGCCCTGCCGCGGCGGGACCGCCCCTGGGTGATGTCGACGTGGCGGTGGTTTACTCGCGGCCCATGGTGACCGATCTGGTCGCCGATCTGCTGTGGCCGGTCCGGCTCAGTATCCTCTGCCATCCGCAGATTGCCGCGCAGCATGCCGGCAAGGGGCTCGTCGCCTTCATCGAGGCGAACGAGCTCGTCCACGTGCGCATCGACGAGCTGCCGCGGCACGAGGCCTGGGCTCAGTTCGTGCGGCATGCCGGACTCGGCCCGATCAATGTCGAGCGCGGACTGGTTTTCGACACCGCTCTGCTCGCCGGCCAATACGCCTTGAGCGGGCAGGGCATTGCGCTGGTCGATACCAACCTGTTTGCCGAAGAGATCCGTGGCGGGCGTCTCGTCAGGCCCTTCGACACGACGGTCGACAACGGGTACGGCTACTACCTTCTCACGCATCCCGAAGGGCTCGCTGACACCGCGATAGGCCTCTTCCGCTCCTGGCTCATTGAGCGCTTCGGGGCGAGCGCGACTGCCGCGACTCCGTCGGTGCAGCTGGCGGTATCCAACGATTGGGAGAAGGCGGAGCGGCAGGGCTCATGAGAAGCGCAGCGCGCGTAGTGGTGATCGGCGGCGGTGTCGTCGGCGCCAGTGTGCTCTATCACCTGACGAAGGCCGGCTGGAAGGACGTGATGCTGATCGAGCGAGACGAGCTGACGTGCGGCTCGACCTGGCATGCGGCGGGAGGCATGCACACCGTCAACGGCGATCCCAATGTCGCGCGACTGCAGCAGTACACCATCAATCTCTACCGCGAGCTCGAGAGCATCTCCGGACAGTCGTGCGGCGTGCACCTCACCGGCGGCCTGATGTTGGCGGGCACCCGGGAGCGGCTCGACTGGCTGAAGATGGCGCAGGCCCGCGGCCGTTATCTCGGCATGGAGCTCGAGATGCTCACGGTCGAGGAGGCGGCGCGCCGCTTCCCGCTCCTCGACAAGAAGCACTTCGTCGGCGCGATCTTCGACCCCGTCGAGGGTCACGTCGATCCCTACGGCGTGACGCACGCCTACGCCAAGTCGGCGCAGATCGCCGGCGCCGAGGTGGTCCGCCATACTCGTGTTGTGGATTTGAAGCCGCGATCGGACGGTACATGGGACGTGATCACCGATCACGGGAACGTACATGCGGAGCACGTAGTCAATGCGGGCGGGCTCTGGGCGCGGGAAGTCGGGAGGATGGTGGGGCTCGAGCTGCCGATCCTTGCGATGGAGCATCAATATCTCATTACCGAGGAGATCCCACAGATCGCGGGCCTGCCCGAGCAGCTGCACTGCATCGACTTCGAGGGTGAGCTCTATCTGCGCGAAGAGCGCGGCGGGATGTTGCTCGGCACGTATGAGCGTGCCGGCGTACCGTGGTCGCCGGCGGCGACGCCGTGGGATTTCGCCCAGAGCCTGTTGCCCAATGACCTCGATCGAATCGCGCCCAGCCTCGAAGTGGCTTTCGAGCACTTTCCGGCGCTGGGGGAGGTCGGCATACGTAAGGTGGTCAACGGGCCCTTCACGTTCGCGCCCGACGGCAATCCGCTCGTGGGACCCATCAAGGGGTTGCGCAATTTCTGGGTCGCGTGCGGGGTCATGGCAGGATTCAGCCAGGGCGGTGGCGTCGGTCTCGCGCTCTCGCAGTGGCTGGTGAACGGCGATCCCGGCTCCGACATCTGGGCGATGGATGTAGCGCGTTACGGCGACTGGGCGACACTGGCCTACACCAACGCCAAGGTACGCGAGAACTACTCACGCCGCTTCAGGATCCGCTTCCCGAACGAGGAGCTGCCGGCGGCGCGGCCGCTGCGCACGACGCCGATCTATGACCGGTTGCGCGACGCCCACGCGGTCTTTGGGGAGTACTGCGGGCTCGAGCATCCGCTATGGTTTGCACCCTCGCAAGCGGACGCACGGGAAGATGTCACCTTTCACCGTTCCAACGCACATGTCCATGTGGCCGAGGAATGCCGGGCGGTGCAGCAGCAGGTCGGCCTCCTGGAAACCTCCAACTACGGCAAGATCGAGGTTTCCGGCCCCGCGGCCGAGGAGTGGCTGGCGCGGGTGATGGCCAATCGCGTGCCGCCTGTCGGGCGCATTGCGCTGACCCCGATGCTGAATGAGGGCGGCAAGCTGATCGGCGACTTCACGATGTGCCGGCTCGCCGCCGATCGCGTGTTGCTCATCGGTACTCTGGCGGCGGAGACGTATTACCTTCGTTGGTTCGAGCGCCACTTGCCGCCCTCCGGAGTGCACGTGCGAGCCTGCGCGATGGAGCACGTCGGTCTGTCAGTGGCTGGACCCGCCTCGCGGGCACTGTTGCAGAGACTGGTACGCGATGACCTTTCCAACACTGCATTCCCATTCCTGACCTTCCGCCGCGTCGACCTCGGCATGATCCCCGCGCTGGTGGGCAGAATCTCCTTCACCGGCGAGCTGGGCTACGAGATCTGGGTACCGCCCGACTATCAGCGCACGCTATACGAACTGCTCGTGACCGCCGGCGCCGAGCAGGGACTGAAGCACTTTGGGGGGCGCGCGCTCAACGCGATGCGTATCGAAAAGAGCTTCGGCAACTGGGCGCGCGAGTTCCGTCCGATCTATGGTCCCTTCGAGGCTGGTCTCGGACGCTTCGTCGCGCTCGAGAAAGGCGATTTCGTCGGCCGCGCGGCCGCGATGCAGGAGCATTCGAGCGGTGGCGCGATGCGCCTGGTCGCGTTTGCAGTGAATGCCGGCGATGCCGATGCGATCGGCGATGAGCCCATCTGGCACGACGGTCGGGTGGTCGGCTGGGTCACTTCCGGCGCCTACGGGCATCGCGTAGGGCGCTCGCTCGCGCTCGGCTATGTTCCGGCGGCGATCGCCGCGGCGACCCGAGGCTTCGAGATCGAGATCATCGGTGAGCGGCGGTCGGCGGAGCGGCTCGCCGGGTGCGCTTACGATTCCGGCGGCAGCCGCATGCGCTCATGAAGCTGCAGGAGATCCGCACCTTCGTCGTCGGCAATCCGCCGCCACACAACGGCGGGCGGTACTTCATATTCGCCAAGCTGATGACTGCCGATGGCATAACCGGTATCGGCGAGGCGTACGGCGTTCCCTTCGAGCCGCATCAGGTTGCGCGGCTGATCGAGGACGTGTTCGGACGTTATCTCCAAGGCGAAGATCCGCACGACATCGAGAGGATCTGGCGGCGCGTCTACTCGTCCGGCTACTCGCAGCATCCTGACCTCACGCTCATGGGCGTGCTGAGCGCGCTCGAGATGGCCTGCTGGGACATCATCGGCAAGGCGGCCGGCCAGCCGGTATACAAGCTGCTCGGCGGCCGTGTGCATGCGCGGCTGCGCACTTATACCTACATTTATGCCAGGCCCGGGGACCGCACGGACGTCTATCAGGATCCGGATCTGGCGGCGGAGCGGGCCGCCGAATATCTCGCCCAGGGATTCACGGCGCTGAAGTTCGATCCGCTCGGACCGTACTCGGCATTCGACGGGCGGCAACCCTCTCTCGCCGCGCTCGAACGTTGCGAGCGGTTCATGAAGCAGTTGCGCGCGGCGGTGGGCTCCAGGGCCGACCTTCTCTTCGGCACCCACGGACAGATGACTGCCGCCGGCGCCATCCGGCTGGCGGGGCGCATCGAGCGGTACGAGCCGCTCTGGTTCGAGGAGCCGGTGCCGCCGGATGCGCCCGAGGAGATGGGCAAGGTAGCGCGCGCGACGCGCGTGCCGATCGCGGCCGGAGAGCGCCTGGCCACCAAGTACGACTTCGCGCGCTTGCTCCAGGCGGGTGGCGCCGCCATCCTGCAACCGAATCTCGGCCGGGTAGGCGGTCTGCTGGAAGCCAAGAAGATCGCGGCCCTCGCCGAGGTGCAACACGCGCAGATCGCCCCACACCTCTACTGCGGTCCGGTGGTCGGCGCCGCCAACATTCAGCTCGCCACCTGCAGCCCGAATTTCCTCATCCTCGAGGGCATCGAGCGTTGGCAGGGCCTGCACGCGCAGCTGCTGTGCAAGCCGATCCGTTGGGAGGAGGGGTACGTCATCCCGCCGACGGCGCCGGGCCTCGGCGTCGAGTTGGACGAGGCTGTAGCCCTGGCGCATCCCTACTCGGGCGCGGCGCTGCACCTGGAGATGGCGGGCGAGCCCGTTGGGCCGGGATAATGCGCCATGCAAAGAACGATTCCTGAGCCCGCGCGCTCGGTGGACGTCGTCCACGAGACGGACGTGCTGGTGGTCGGCAGCGGCCCGGGCGGCCTGGCAGCCGCGCTCGCCGCCGCCCGCGCCGGCGCCCGCACCACACTGCTCGAGCGTTATGGCTGTTTCGGCGGCAACATCACGCAGGTCGGTGTCGAGGGGTTCGCCTGGTACCGCCACGAGCAGACGGTCGACTGCGAGGGAATCGGCGTCGAGCTCGAGCAGCGCGCGCGGGCCATGGGCGCGGCAACGCCGGAGCCGCAATCCCTGAGCCACGCGCTCGATGCGGAGATGTTCAAGTACGTCGCGGACGTGCTCGTCAAAGAGGCCGGCATCACTCCCTTCCTGCACCGGCTGTGCGTCGCGCCCGTACTGGAGGGCGGCGCGATCCGCGGCGTGATCACCGAGAGCAAGTCGGGCCGCGAGGCTTTCCTCGCGCGCTGCGTGATCGATGCGACTGGTGACGCCGACATCGCCGCGCGTGCCGGGGCGCCGGTGCACAAAGCCCCGCGCGAGCAGCTCATGGCCGCCTCCGTCATGTTCTCCATGGCCGGCGTCAACAAGGCGCGCTTTCTCGAGCAGGTACGCGCCGACCCGCAGACCTATCGCGATTGGGCCGGCAACGGCGAGTGGAACATCGAGACCACCGGCAAGGAAGACGACCTGTTCTCGCCGTTCCTGCGCAAGCCCTTCAAGCGGGCGGTCGAGGCGGGCATCATTCCGCCGGGCCTGGGCACCATCGCCGGAACGTGGGGCAGCGTGAGTGATCAGGGCGATCTCACCTACCTCAATCTGATCTTCCTTCCCAACACCGACGGCACGGACGCCAACGACCTCACGGCGGCGGAGATCGCGGGCCGCCGCCAGGCGATCTACGCGATCGAGGCGCTCAAGCGCTTCATGCCCGGCTGCGAGCAGGCCAAGCTGCGCAATTTCGGCATGACGCTCGGGGTGCGCGACACGCGCAAGATCGATGCGCTCTACAACCTGACCGCGGCTGATGTGCGTGAGCAGGGGCGCTTCGCGGATGCGATCGGCATCTTTCCGGAATTCATCGACGGCTACGGACTGCTCATCCTGCCGACGACCGGGCGTTATTTCCACGTTCCCTATCGGGCGCTGGTTCCCCGTGGTGTCGGCAACCTGCTGGTCGCTGGCCGCGCGATCGGCGGCGATCGCATCTCGCATGCGGCGGTACGCAATATGATGTGCTGCGCGGTGAGCGGGCAGGGCGCGGGCGCCGCCGCCGCGATCTCGCTGCGTACCGGGCAGTCGTTCGACGCGCTCGACGTTCACGCGGTCCAACAGGAGCTCGTGCGTCAGGGAGCCCGCATCCATTGAGCGGCTGCGGCGCGCCATCCGCAATCAGGCCGGCGGTGCCGCCACCCGGGGTCGCGCGCTGGTGGGTGCTGGCGCTGCTCAGTCTCGCGATCGCCGGCAGCTACTTCGAAGACGATGCGATCGCGCCGATCGCCGACTTCCTGCGCAGCGAGCGCGGCTTCACGCAATCGCAGATCGGGATGCTGAATGCCGTATTCAGCCTGCCCAACATCCTGCTCGCCCTGCTCGGCGGTGTGCTGATCGATCGTTACGGACCCGCGCGCATCGCGACCTGGACGGCGGCGCTGTGTCTCGTGGGCGCGGCGCTCACGGCGATCGGTTCGCCTTACGCCGTGATGGTGACCGGGCGATTGATATTCGGCGTCGCCGAGGAGGCACTGTTCATCGCGTTGCTGGCGGGACTGGCGCAGTGGTTCGCGGGCGGCGGCACCGCGCTCGCGATGGCGCTGTTCTTCAGTTTCGCGCGCATCGGCTCCTACGCCGCCGACACCTCGCCCGGTTGGGCGCACGCGCTCTACGCTCACGGCTGGCGGCTACCGCTGTGGCTCGCTGCCGGCGCCACCGCGGCGAGTTTCGTCGCGGCGTTGGTCTACCGCGTTTGCGATGGCCGCGCCCGCGCCTCGGGGAGGCTGCCCGCGGCAGCGGCTGCGGAGCGGATCACCTGGTCGGATCTGCTGGGCTTCGATCTCTCCTACTGGTACATCCTCGCCCTCAACGTGCTGTTCGCGGCCGTCTTCTTTCCCTTCCGCAGCACTTTCGCCATCGAATACTTCCAGGATGCCAAGGGTCTCACGCTGCAGCAGGCGGGGGTCGCCAACAGCTGGGTCTTCTTCGCGGCCATCTTCGCCACGCCACTGTTCGGGTTCCTGGCCGACCGCTTGGGAAGGCGCTCGCTCATGATGATGATCGCAACGCTGCTCATGCCGCTCGTATTCCTCATCCTCGGCACCACCGACTGGAGCCTATGGATTTCGACGGCGCTGATGGGGATCAGCTTCTCGGTGGTGCCGGCGGTCATCTGGCCCTCGACGGCCATGCTCGTTGCGCCGCGGCGGCTCGGGACCGCGTTCGGGCTCATCAATCTGCTGCAGAACCTCTTCCTGGCGGCCAGCAATCTCGCGGCCGGCTGGCTGGCCGACCAGGCACACGCCGGACGCGCCCATCCGGCCGGCTACGACTCCATGCTGTGGTATTTCGGCCTGCTGAGCCTGGTCGCCTTCGTGTCGGTCGCGCTGCTCTGGCGGCGCGAGTCCGGCCCCCGTGGCCACGGCCTCGAACGCGTGGACGTATCCCGACAAGCCGATGACGCAATTCGATCAGCCGCGGCCGGGGCCGGAAGGCCATACTCGTGAAATGAGCAATCAGAGTGCAGGCGAGAGACGGCTGCCGGAGGAGGCGGCCGCGGTCATCATCGGCCAAGGAGGGATCGTCGGCGCCGCGGTCGCCCACCACCTGATCGAGCGCGGTTGGAAAAACCTCGTCGGCATCGACAAGTCGGCCGTCCCGACCGACATCGGCTCGACCGCCCATGCCTCGGACTTCTGCTACATGACGAGTCACGACAGGATGTCGGTCTTCACCACCGTCTACAGCCGCGAGTTCTACGAGAGCCTCGGACACTACAGTCGGGTCGGCGGACTCGAGGTCGCCCGCGTCGGCGACGACGAGCGCATGGCGGAGCTGAAGCGCAAGGTGGGGTCCGCCAAAGTTTTCGGCACCCGCGCGCAGATGATCTCGGCGGCGCGGGCGAAGGAATATTTTCCCCTGCTGGAAGAGTCGGCGGTTCAGGGCGCGCTGTGGGATCCTGATGCCGGGCTGGTGGTTCCGCGCTCGCAACGGGTCGCGGGTGTGCTGCTCGAGCGGGCGGTCGCGAGCGGCCGACTGCAGACTTTCGCCAACACGGCGGCGCTCTCCATAGACATACAGGATGGGCGCGTACGGGGTGTCGAGACGCGCAAGGGCTACATCAAGACGCCCATCGTGATCCTGAGCGCCGGCATCTGGGGGCCGCTGCTCGCCACGCGCATGGGCTCGCCGCTGCCGCTCATGCCTTTCGAGCATCCGCTGCTCTTCTTCGGGCCTTTCAACGAGTTCGCCGGCACCGGCAAGGAGATCGGCTATCCGCTGCTGCGGGATCAGGGCAACTCCTCCTACATGCGCGACACGGGCGATCCCAAGACCACCGAGGGCGGACAGCTCGAATGGGGCTACTACGAGCAGACCGAGCCCCGCCTGGTCTATCCGCGGGACATCGCCGAGCCCGGCGAGGCGCGCCTGTCGCCCTCCATGCGCGACATGGACATCGAGCAGGTGATGCAGGGTTATGAGCGCGCCACGGAGCTGGTGCCGCTGCTCGGGGAGCTGGGATGGGATGCGAAGCGCTCCTTCAACGGCCTCATGTCCATCACGGCCGACGGCTCGCCCCTGGTCGGCGAGTCGCCGGAGGTCGGCGGGCTGTGGTTCGCCGAGGCCGTGTGGGTCAAGGATGCGCCGGGGGTCGCCAAGGTGCTGGCCGACTGGATGACCACGGGGCGCTCGGAATGGGATACCGCCAGCATCGACATTGCCCGCTTCTACGCAGTGCAGAAGACGCCGGCGTACGCCTTCGGTCGCTGCTTCGAGACCGCGAAGAAGGTCTACAACCCGGCCGTGCACCCGCGCGAGCCGTACCTGACCGGCCGCGATCTGCGCCGCGGTCCATTCTGGCCGCGTGAGAAGGAGCTGGGCGGCTACTTCATGGAGGCCGCTGGCTGGGAGCGCGCCCATGGCTATAGCGCCAACGAGCGTCTGCTCGAGACCTATGGTGACCGCGTGCCGGAGCGGCGCAACGAATGGGACTCGCGCCATTTCTGGCCGGTCTCGAATGCCGAGCAGCTGGCGATGAGCGATACCGTAGGGATGATCAACCTGTCGCATTTCGCCATCTACGACGTCTCAGGTG
>JBOIAB010000114.1:0-29500 GCA_050738635.1 Steroidobacteraceae bacterium | reverse complement strand
TCAGCTTGGCGCGGGCGATGTGATTCTGCAGTGCCATCATCAAGGTGGAGCGCAGTTTCATGTTCTGCGCCTCCTCGGGAGTGTTTTCGATGGCATCCCAGACACTGGAATAGCGCTTATGGGTCATTGCCGTAACTCTTGTAGCAGTTCTCGATACCGCCGGGCCGTCAACTCGATGTCGGGTTTGCTGGTCTTCTGCGACTTTTTCTGGAAGCAGTGCAGCACGTAGACGGCGGTGGCGAATTTCGCAATGTACATGACTCGGAACGCTCCCGCGGCATCCACGATCCGGATCTCCCGGACGCCGGGCCCCATGGCCTTCATCGGCTTCCAATCGTCCGGATCCTGACCGCACTGCACGCGGTCAAGCTGGAATCGCTTCGCGTCGCGCAGTCTGCGGAAAAGCGCGCAGATCATCGAGTGCGCTTCCCCGGAACTCGATGGGCTTGCGGTCCACCGTAGGAGTATACAAGTATTTATATAATACGCAAGGCCCGCGAAACCGCTCTCACCGCAGCTTCAGAGGTTCACCACAAGGTTTGGCACGGCGTGCACTAAGCGACCGACGTTCGACGCGTGACCGCTCAGTGCCCGCTGCCGTCAGTCGATTCGAGAGAGGCTAAACGTCCGCTATGCGGATGAATGGGCCATTCGCGCGGCTTCTGGTGGGAAGCAATCGAATCAGGACGATTTACCATTGCCCCTGTTGACGCGAAGCCATATGACGTAGGAATACCCGACCGATACCGCTGCTGCGGCGCCGACGGCGATTAGCCCGGGGACCATTCGAAATCCCATAATGCCCGTGGCGGCCATCACCAATCCTGCGAGAACGATGAGCCAGCCACCGACACGGTTCGTGCGGGCCCAGACTTCCTCGTCCGCCAAGGTCCACGGCGTCCGAATGCCGACGACTCCATTCTGACGTACCTTGCCCAGGCTGTTGCCAAGAACAACGAGCAATAGGCCAACCGCGATGGCCAGATGCGAAGGCAGAGCGCGATGCCATCCCATCCCCGCCATGAGAACCCAAAGGTTGGCGAAGGAGTTCAATCCTGCGACGCTGGCTACGATAGTCGGGTAATACCGGACCTTCAGGTCGTCGCCATCCTCCTCGATTTGGATCGGCTCGAACAGAATCAGGCCGGCGACAATCACCAACGACACGACAGGGGCAACAAATGCGCCACGCGATTTCGGCATCCAACCGTTGATCACGCCAGCAGCGTTCCAATGTGTAGGAATGATTGCCGGAAGTCTCGGATAGAGCACCACGGAGGTTGCGAAGGCTGCGGCCACCAGCGTCATCGCGAGCCAATAGCGACCGAACTTTCTCATGCGTTCCGCCGGAGGGACCGGGGCGCCGGAAACAGTTCAAGAAGCATGGCCGCGATTTCCTCGAAGACCGATGTATTGAGGGAATAGACCTGCTCCTGGGCGCGGCGCTCGCACCGAATCAGCCCTGCCCCCTTTAGGACGTTGAAATGATAGGACAGTGAGCCCTTAGTAATCTCAAAGCGCGCGGCGATTTGTCCAGCGGACATCGAGCCTTGCTGCAGGAGCTTCAGTATCTTGCGACGGTGGGGGTCTGCAATCGCTCGGAATACTTCGTCTCTCATAGTCGCCCCTGTACTTTGATAAATATCAAAATACAGAAATTCAACTGTCTGGTCAAGGGGCTGGTGTCATCGCCTAGAGACTGGTCTTGCTATCTGAATACAACGGCTGGTGTCAGAGTGAAACGGTCGTTCGAGCGACCGCTCTCGAGAGCCCGTGACTGGCTGGTCCTGGCCGGTTTGAGGCGAAGCGGTAAGCGGCGCGAATGTCCGCAATCCGCTCACTATGTCAGGCACTCAGCCGCGGCCGATTATTCGGCCAAGATCGCGATTCGACGCTCCGAGCGCCAGTAGCGACCGCACCAGCAGATCGAGCGAGACGGTCGGGTCACCGGCTTCCATCTTTGCCACACGCGACTGGCTGGACTGCACTGCCTTAGCCAGTTGAGTTTGCGAAAGGCCACGCGCGTTACGTCTTGCCTTCAATCCACGCGCGAGTTTGAGTCGCAGCTCAATGTATACGGATTCCTGGTCTGACAGATCCAGGAAATCCCCAACGCTTCCGATTTTCCAGCCTCTCGCTTCAAGGCGCTTTCGCTTCGCGGCTCGCATCGTCGTAACTCTTCAGTCTCTTTTGGCAAACTCGAATGATGTCGTCTGGCGTCTTCTCGGTCTTCTTGGCGAACACGGCCAAGATCAGAATGGCATCGGCATCAATGCGATACACCAGCCGCCATGTTCGGCTCTCGTCATTGATCCGTAGTTCATGACAGCGGGCGGCAATCGATGGCATCGGCCGCGACTGCGGCATAGCCAACTTCTCACCCTGCTGCAGCCGCCTCAGCAGAAAGCCGGTCTCAATTCGAGCAGCCTGTGAAAACGGCGGAGTCCTGACCTGGCTGTGGAGCCACGAAAGAGGTTTGTCTTTAGGGCTCACGGGATGAAGTATATGTCAGCTCTGACATACAGCCAAGACTTCAGTTTTCGCCCTTCTGTCCGTGTTGCGGTGCGCTCATCACGGGATAATTGCTTGAGGAACAGAGACTTACGGGAATCGAATTTCTCGCTTAGTGGAATACTCGCCCGAATATTCCACAGCGTGAGTTGGTACCGAGCTTCTAAGTTCTTGATTTCATGGTGGCCAGGGGTGGAATTGAACCACCGACACGCGGATTTTCAATCCGCTGCTCTACCAACTGAGCTACCTGGCCGCCTTTGGGGAGGGCCGCGTATTAGACCGGGCCTAATAGCGGCCGTCAAGCAATCTCGAGCCTAAGCCTTTGATTCCGGAACTATTCTGCATACGGAGACAAACCGCGGCGGGTGCTCCTTCCGGCACCGTGCTTGCTGCCGCACGGCGCATGGCCACCCGATCACCCAGCTCCCGCCGCGCGCCAGCCCACAAAGCGGGCTCCGGCACCGCCCGCAGAGGCCGAGACAGAGTCACGGTCCGCCGGGCCAGTGAGAGTGCCGCCTCCAGAAGGAAGGTTCGATACGCCGTCATCGGTCTCGGGCACATCGCGCAGATCGCGATCCTGCCCGCCTTTGCGCAGGCGCAGCCGAACAGCACGCTGACGGCTCTGGTCTCCGATGACCCGGGAAAGCTCAGGAAGCTTGCCCGCCGTTACGACATCCAGCGCATCTGCAGCTACGATGATGCCGACGACCTGTTCGAGAGCGGCGACGTCGACGCTGTCTACATCACGGTGCCCAACTCCATGCATCGTCAGTACACGGAGCGCGCTGCCCGCGCCGGCCTGCATGTGCTCTGCGAGAAGCCGATGGCCGTCACCTCGGCGGACTGCGAGAGAATGATCGATGTGACGCGGCAGAACGGCGTCAAGCTCATGGTCGCCTACCGACTGCATTTCGAGCGTGCGAATCTGGAGGCGGCGGAGATGGCGCACTCCGGGACTCTCGGCGACCTGCGTTTCTTCTCTTCCAATTTCTCCATGCAGGTGGCACCGGAGAACTTCCGCAGCAGCCGCAAGCTCGGCGGCGGGCCTCTTTATGATATAGGGATCTACTGCATCAATGCCGCCCGTGCCGCGTTCGCGGCGGAGCCGACGCAGGTGCTGGCCACAGCGGGTCACGCGTCGCGATCAGCGCTTCAAGGAGATCCCGGAAACGGTCGCGGTGATCATGAAGTTTCCGCAGGAGCGGACCGCCTCCTTCACCTGCAGCTTCGGCGGCGCGGACCGCTCCGCCTACGAGATCGTCGGCACCAAGGGCAGCATCACTCTCGATCCGGCATATGAATATGCCCAGGGCGTCGAGTACATGCTCCGCCTGGGCAAGCGCCGGCGCGCCAAGCGCTATGAGAAGAGCGACCAGTTCGCACCGGAGCTCCTCTACTTCTCCGACTGCATCCTGCACAACTCCGAGCCTGAGCCATCGGGTGAAGAAGGCTTCGCCGATGTCCGGGTCATCGAGGCGCTGAACCGCAGTATCGAGACCGGCCGATGGGTATCGCCCGAGTTGCCGCAACGCAGGCGCCGTCCAACGCTTCGACAGGAGATCCGCCGGCCCGGCATTCAACCGCCACCTCTGGTGGGCGGAGTGCATTCCGCAACGATGTAGCGCCCGCAACGGCGCCGGCTTCAGAGCACACTTCGAAGCCGCCCGGGCGCAAGGCATCCACCGGCGCGCGGCTTGACCTGTGCATCTACCTAATAAGAGATAGAGCACCACCCGTCGCCGGACAGCGCGCATCCCCTCCGCGTGGGTCATTCCGCAAACGGCTTGTCAACCGCAGAATTCCCACCCAGCGCCGTCGAACCGCAGGGGTCGGCTACGTCTAGTCAGGGAAACCCAACGGAGTCTCATCGTGCGCAACCGCTCGATCGCTTTCGCTTCACTCGCCCCGCTCGCCGCCGCCGCATTGGCGGCCGTCCTGACGCTTTCCGGCTGCGCCGGCAATGCGTCAGCTCAGCACGCCGCTGTGCCACCGCCGGCGCCACAGGTCACCGTGGCGCGCGTCATCTCGCGGACGGTCACGGACTCCGAGACCTTCTCCGGCCGATTCGACGCTGTCAATCACGTCGACATTCGCCCGCGAGTCTCGGGATATATCTCGTCGGTCAATTTCACAGATGGCACCGTGGTCCAAAAAGGCCAGGTGCTGTTCGTCATCGACCCTCGTCCTTACGAGGCTGACTATCAGCGGGCAGCCGCGGACCTCGATCAAGCACGCGCCCAGGCGGCGCTGGCCAAGGCCGAAGAGATCCGGGCCGTGAACCTTTTCGCAGCCCATGCGATCTCGAAGGATGAGTCCGACACCCGCACCGCCAATGCCCGGCAGTCGGCTGCGAACGTCGAAGCGGCGAAGGCAGCAGTGGCTTCAGCCGCGCTCAATCTCACCTTCACGCGTGTGACGGCGCCGATCACTGGTCGTGTCAGTCGCGCGATCGTCACCACTGGCAACCTGGTCGCTAACGGCCAGACGCTGCTGACCACGGTCGTGTCCTTGGACCCGATCTATGTCGAGTTTAACGCGGATGAGCAGGCTTATCTGACGTTCGAGAAGTACGCCGGTAACCACGGGCGCAAGGACGCGCCCGCCGGCACCAGTGCCGCCGCAGGCTCAGACGCGGTGGGCAACGCGGTCTATGTTGGCCTGGCGGACGAGAATGGCTACCCGCATGCAGGCCACCTGGTCTTCATGGACAACTCTCTCGACTCGCAGACCGGCACCATCTACGCCCGCGCGCTGCTTTCCAATCCGGACGGCCACTTCGTCCCCGGTCTCTTCGCCCGCGTCAAGCTGATCGGCAACGACCACTACCCGGCAGTGCTGATCAATGACAGCGCGATTGGCACCGACCAGACGATGCGCTACGTGCTCCTCGTGCACGCCGATAACAAAGTGGAGTACCGCCCCGTCGAGCTCGGCCCGCTGGTCGACGGCCTGCGCGTAGTGCGATCCGGACTCAAGCCGGGAGACACCATCGTCGTCAACGGCCTGATGCGCGTGCGGCCCGGCATGCAGGTGAATCCGCAGCTCATCGCAATGGGTGAGCGCCACGGCACGGACGGCACGATGGTGGCCCAGAACACGACTCGTGACGCGCGGTCCGCCAACGGCGGCTCCGCGTCGAGGGAGAATCGGTGAAACTTTCCCACTTCTTCATTGACCGCCCGATCTTCGCGGCGGTGCTGTCGACCTTCATCTTCATCGCCGGCGCGATCGCACTGACGCAGCTGCCGATCAGCGAGTACCCGGAGGTGGTGCCACCCTCCGTAGTCGTGCGCGCAACCTTCCCGGGCGCCAACCCGAAGGTGGTGGCGAGCACGGTCGCCGCGCCGCTCGAGCAGGCGATCGTCGGAGTCAAAGACATGCTCTACATGTCATCGACCTCGACCATGGACGGCTCGCTGGCGCTGACCATTACCTTCCGCGTCGGGACGGACGTCGACCGCGCGCAGACGCTAGTGCAGAACCGTGTGCAACAGGTGCTGCCGCGACTGCCCGATGAGGTGCGAAATCTGGGCGTGACTACCACCAAGAGCTCGCCCAACCTGACGATGGTGGTGCACGTCTATTCGCCCGACCGGCGCTTTGACACGCTGTACCTGCGCAACTACGCGGTCCGCAACATCCGTGACGTGCTGGCGCGCCTCCCGGGCATGGGCGACGTGCAGCTGTTCGGCGGCGGCGACTACGCCATGCGGATCTGGCTCGACCCGCAAAAGCTGGCCGCGCTCAATCTCACCGCCGGCGACGTGATCAACTCCATCCGGGCGCAGAACATCCAGGTGGCCGCCGGCCAGATCGGCGGCCCACCGGCGCCGAGCGCCGATTTCCAGCTCGCCCTGAATGCGATGGGCCGGCTGACGAGCCCGGACCAGTTCCGCAATATCGTGCTCAAGACCGGTGGCAATGGCCAGGTCGTGCGCCTGGGCGATGTCGCCCGTGTCGACATGGGTGCCGAGTCCTACGGCACCAACAGCTATCTGGATAACCAGGATGCCGTCGCCATCCCGGTGTTCCAGGCGCCGGGCTCCAATGCGCTGCAGCTGTCGCAGGAGGTGCGCACCACGATGGCGCAGCTCTCCAAGGACTTCCCGCAGGGGATGGCCTACACGATCGTCTACGACCCGACGGTGTTCGTGCGTCAGTCGATCGAGGCGGTAGTGCACACTCTGCTCGAGGCTGTGCTGCTGGTCGTGCTGGTGGTCATCCTGTTCCTGCAAACCTGGCGCGCCTCCGTCATCCCCCTCATCGCCGTGCCGGTATCGATCATCGGCACCATGGCGGTGCTGCTCGCATTCGGCTTCTCCATCAATACGTTGTCCCTCTTCGGTCTCGTGCTGGCCATAGGCATCGTCGTGGACGACGCCATCGTGGTGGTCGAGAACGTAGAGCGGCACATCGAGAGTGGCCAATCCCCGCGCGAGGCCGCCAAGTCAGCGATGAGCGAGGTGAGCCGGCCGATCATCGCGATCACACTGGTGCTGTGCGCGGTATTCGTCCCCGTCGCGTTCGTGAGTGGACTGACCGGCGAATTCTATCGGCAGTTTGCGCTGACGATCGCCATCTCCACAGTCATCTCGGCCTTCAACTCGCTCACGCTCTCGCCGGCATTGGCGGCCGTCCTGTTGAAGCCCCACGGGGTCCGGCCTGACCGCCTCTCGCGTGTCATGGATCGGGTCCTCGGGCGCTTCTTCCGTCGGTTCAACAGCGGTTTTTACGCTCTCGGCAACGCCTATCAGACCGCCGTAGCAGGTACGGTCCGCCGTGTCGGCATTGCGCTCGTCGTCTATGCAGGCCTGATCGGTCTCACCTACCTGGGCTTTGCGGCCGTCCCGCACGGGTTCATCCCCTCGCAGGACAAGCAATACCTCGTGGCGATTACGCAGCTGCCGCCGGCGGCATCGCTCGATCGGACCTCGCAGATCGTCAAGGAGATCGGCGACATCGGCATGCACCAGCCGGGCGTCGAGCACGCCGTGCAGTTTGCCGGCATGTCCGTCAATGGCTTCGTGCAGAGCTCGAGCGCCGGACTGGTGTTCTTCGGGCTCAAGCCTTTCAATGAGCGCAAGTCCAAGGGCCTCACGGCCGACGCCATCGCCGCGCAGCTCAACCAGAAGCTCTCCGCCATTCAGGACGGCATGGTTGTCGTGTTCCCGGCTCCCCCAGTGATGGGTCTCGGTACCCTCGGCGGATTCAAGCTGCAGATCGAAGATCGTGGCGAGGCCGGTCCCAAGGCGCTCTACGACGCGACGCAGAACGTCCTGAAGGAGGGTTATCAGAACCCTGCACTGGCCGGGCTCTTCAGCAGCTATCAGGTGAACGTGCCGCAGCTCAACATCAACGTGGACCGCGTGAAAGTCATGCAGGACCACGTCAACCTGGACGATGTCTTCCAGACATTGCAGGTCTACCTGGGATCGCTCTACGTCAACGACTTCAACGCGTTCGGACGGACGTATGAAGTCCTGGCACAAGCCGACGCGCCATTCCGCTCCCGCATCGAGGACATCTCGACGCTGCAGGTTCGCAACAACCAGGGGCAGATGATCCCGCTGGGGTCGTTCCTCACCGTCACCCCGACCTACGGGCCCGACATCGTACAGCGCTACAACGGCTACACCGCCTCGGACATCAACGGCGGACCAGCCCCCGGATATAGCTCCGGTGAGGCGCAGGCTGCGATGACCCGGATCCTGAAAACGAGCCTGCCGCGCGGCATGTCGTTCGAGTGGACCGACCTCTCCTATCAGCAGATCATCTCGGGCAACACCAGCCTGATCATCTTCCCGCTCTGCGTGCTGTTCGTGTTCCTGGTACTCGCCGCCCAGTACGAGAGTCTGACACTGCCGCTCGCGATCATCCTGATCGTGCCGATGTGCCTGCTCGCGGCCATCACCGGCGTATTCCTCGACCACGGCAACAACAACGTGTTCACGCAGGTGGGTCTCATCGTATTGGTCGGTCTCGCCTGCAAGAACGCGCTCCTGCTCGTCGAGTTCGCCAAGCACCTGCAGGAAGAGCGGGGGCACGACGCCGTGTCCGCAGTGTTGCAAGCCGCTCGCCTGCGTCTGCGGCCGATCCTGATGACCTCCTTCGCCTTCATCATGGGCGTCGTACCGTTGATGCTGGCGAGCGGCGCCGGCGCCGAGATCCGCCACGCGCTCGGTACCGTCGTGTTCTCCGGCATGCTCGGCGTGACCTTCTTCGGGCTCCTGCTGACGCCGGTGTTTTATGTGGTCATCCGGCGCACTTCGCACCAGGCCGAAGCGGCGCCCGAGCAGTTGCCCTCACCGGACTTCCATCATGCGTAAGACTCATTTGCTACTCACTCTGGCCGCCACAGCCGCGCTTGCGGGTTGCGCGGTGGGCCCGAACTACGTCCGACCAAAGACCCCCGTAGCCGCGCAGTTCGCGGGTGCCGAGTCCGATGTCTACACCCACCAGCAGACCCAGGTCGAGTTCTGGAAGCAGTTCGACGATTCCACTCTCGACCAGCTGGTCAGCGACTCGTTGAGCGCCAACTACGATCTGCGCATCGCGGTGGGACGGTTGGTACAGGCACGCGCGCTGCGCAACCAGTCGGAATTCGACCTCGCGCCGACGGTGACTGCCTCCGGCGGATACACCAAGCAGCGCACGCCGGCGGTGGAAAACCCGTTTGGCGGCGCCTACACCACAAAGCTCTATAACGCCGGCTTCGACGCTACGTGGGAGCTCGACTTCTTCGGCGGCGTCAGGCGCAACGTTCAGGCGCGCAATGCCGAGCTGGAAGGCGAAGTGGCGAATCTGCACGACGCCCAGGTCTCAGTGATCGCCGAAGTCGCCCGCAACTACTTCGAGTTGCGGGGCGAGCAGACGCAACTCGCCGTCGCCCGCGCCAACGTCAAGAACCAACAGCAGGTCCTGCAGCTGGCGGAGGCGGAGCGCACCGCCGGCAGCGGTACCGATCTTGACGTGGCGCGCGCACAGGCGCAGCTCAGCACGACGCTCTCCACGATCGGACCGCTGGAGGCCGCGGTCTCCCGCTCCATTCACCGACTCGGCGTGTTGACCGGCCGCGATCCGGATGCGCTCACGGGACTGTTGAGCTCGCCGCACGACCTGCCGCCGCTGCCGCACATCATCCCCGTGGGCAGTCCCACGGACATGCTGCGCCGACGTCCGGATATCCGCTCGGCGGAGCGCAATCTGGAGGCCTCGACGGATCTGGTCGGCGTCGCCATCTCCAATCTCTTCCCCAAGGTCACATTCAACGGCAGCTTCGGCTTCGCTGCCGGGGCGCCATCCGGCTTCGGTACGGCTGCCTCGCGCAGCTACGTCCTCGGACCGGGCATCTCCTGGCCGGCCTTCGACCTCGGCCGCGTGCACGAGCAAATCGCCGGCGCGCGCGCCGGCGCGGTGATCGCCCTCGACCAGTACCACGGCACCGTGCTGAACGCCCTGGAGGAAACCGAGGATGCGCTGGTCACCCACGCTCGGGACCGTGACCAGCTGGCGCATGCGCAGGACGCTGCCAGCGCCAGCGCAACCGCGGCCCGGCTGGCCAAGATCCGCTATCAGGGCGGCATGGTGGACTTTCTCTCGGTACTGGATGCGGAGCGCACCGAGCTGCAGGCCGAGGATGCGCTGGCCGAGGATCGCACCGAGGCCGCCACCAGCTTGATCGCCGTCTACAAAGCGCTGGGCGGCGGTTGGGAGACCGCCCCCCTGCCGAGGTACACTGACGCCTCGATTTCACGATAGAGAGCGTGCCATGAGTGTTTCGGTGGTCGATCCGGCCCTCGCCCGACTGGAGCCTTTGACAGAATCCAGTCCCTGCGCTGAGGAGCTGAGCCAGATCAACGAGTCCCTGCGGCGCCGCGAGGCGCTGCTGGTGGCCTCCGCCAAGGCGAGCCGTATGCTCCTCGAGGCGCCGGACGTGCGCGGTGCGATCCCCGAGGTCCTGCGCCTCATGGGCGAGGCGGCCCACGTCGATCGCGTGAATGTCATGCTGACGCGTCGCGGACCGCAGGACGAGCCTCTGCTGGTGGTGGTGAGCGAGTGGACCGCCGAAGGCGTCCCGCCACACATCGACGACCCGACGGTCTGCAAGTGCGACGAACGTCAATTCGTCGCGGTCTCCGCGGAGCTGCGCGCTGGACGCAGCGTCTGCCTCACCAAGTGCGATGCGTCGGTCGAGTACGCCGGGGTCACGGGCTTCGAGGGCATCGGCACGAAGACCAAGGCCATCGTGCCGATCTTCGTCGCCGGCGATTTCATCGGCGTCGTCGGCTTCGACAACACCCGCCAGCGCCGCGCGATCGACTCCGCGGAGCTTGCCGCGCTCGAGAACGCGGCCGGCGTCATCGGCGCGGCGCTCCATCGGCAGCGTCTCATCGACGACATGAGACGGGAGCGGGAGCGCGCAGCGGAGGAGCGCGTGGCGGAACTGGCAAAAGCCAACGCCGTCATCCGCGGCAACCTCGAGCGGTTGGCAAGCGAGCCGGACCTGCACAGCTTCCTCGGCCATGTGCTGTTGGAAGCGACCCGCCAGTTCGATGCGGCCTCAGGCGCAGTGGTCGTCTCCAAGGACAGCCTGCAGCAATGGCGCATCGCGGCGCACGTCAGGGACGGACGCATTGAAGAGCCGCCCTACCCGATCAGCGTCCCGATCGACGGCTCCTCCTTCGGCGACCGGTTCACCAAGCCGAGCGAGCCCATGTATCTCGACGTCGAGGAGCAATCCGAGGAGTTCTGGCCGGGCATGCTCGCCTTTCATCGGCAGGAGGGCTACGCCGGCACAGTGGTCTATCCGCTGGTGTTCGGCTCGCGCAATGTCGGCTTCCTCATCCTGCGGTTCCGGCGTAACGCAGCCGACGTGCAGCGCAGCGAGCTGCTGGTCGCGCTCGCCCAACAGGCGACGCTCGCCGTCCAGCTCACCCGCCTCGCCTATCAGGCGAAGGAGGCGGCGGTGCTGGTGGAGCGCGCGCGCATCGGGCAGGAGATCCACGACGGTCTGGCGCAGGCCTTCACCGGGATTCTGATGCAGCTCGGGGCGGTGGAGGAGTTCCCGTCCTGCAAGAAGAAGAACTCGGGGCTGGCTCTGACACTGACACGCATTCGCGACCTGGCGCGCGAGGGACTCGCGGAGGCGCGGCGCTCGGTGATGTCGCTGCGGCTCGATCAGACACGGCGCGCGGGGCTCGAGCTCGCTCTGCGCCAGCTGGCCGAGCGCTCGACGGTGCCGGGCGGCGTGACCTGCAATTTCGAGGGCGGCGGCATCACCACCGGCCTGAAGCCGGAGCATGAGCATGAGCTGCTGCGCATCGCGCAGGAGGCAGTCAGCAACGCGGTGCGCCACGCCCGGCCACATTTGATCCGCATCACGATGACGGACGAGACGGCACACTGGGAACTGGCCGTGGAGGATGACGGCCGCGGCATGACGCAGCGGCCGGAGCTCTATGCCCGCGAAGGGTTTGGTCTCACCAGCATGCGGCAGCGGGCGAGCGCGATCGGCGGCGAGTGGCAGATCGCGAGCGAGCCCGGCGCCGGCACGCGGGTCAGCGTGCGGCTGCCGAAGCGCAAGGCGGCCGCGTAATGGTCGCGGTCCTGACCAGAAAGAAGATCCGGGTGATCCTGGCGGATGATCACCCGGTGGTGAGAGACGGCCTGGCGGCGATGGTGAATCAGCAGGCGGACATGGAGGTGGTCGCGGAGGCGGGCGACGGCGATGAGGCGATCGCGCTCTTCGAGCAGCATCAGCCGGACGTGCTGGTGCTGGACCTGCGCATGCCGAAGCGGGACGGGGTGGCGGTGGTGCAGCGGGTGCTGGAGATCAACCCCAAGGCCCGCATTCTCATCATGACCACCTACGACGGGGACGAGGACATCTTCCAGTGCCTGAGCCAGGGAGCGAAGGGGTACCTCCTCAAGGATGCGCCGCGGCAGGAGATTCTGTCGGCCATCCGCGCGGTGAGCGAGGATCGGCCGTACACCTCCTCGTCGGTGGCGGCGAAGGCGCTGCAGAGGATGGGCAAGCCCAGCCTGACGCAGCGGGAGCTGGACGTGTTGGAACTCGTGGCGCAGGGAAGAAGCAACAAAGACATCGCGCGGCGCCTGTCGATCACCGAGGGAACGGCAAAGACGCATGTGAAGTCGATACTGACCAAGCTCGATGCGATCAGCCGCACCGAGGCAGTGGCAGTGGCCCATAAAAGAGGGCTGATCCGGCTGTAGACCGCCGCAACGGCAAGCTAGCGCTTCTGCCGGGCGTAATCGTCAGCCCCGAGGAAGTGTAGCGATACGTACGGCTCGTCTCCCACTACCCAACTGTCGTGGCCGGGCGCGATGTAAAAGACGTCGCCAGGCCCGAGCTCCTTCACGACGCCGTCAGTCATCGCCGCGGTCGCGCTTCCGGAGATGACCACACCGACGTGCTCGACTTCACAACTGCGCTTGCCCAGGGGCGCCCCGACATGTGTCGACCACTTCCATCCGGGCGCATACGTGGCCCGGCCGACCGTCATGCCGCCGATCCGAACGATATCGAAGCGCCCCTTCTCGAACAGCCGGACCTCGTCGGGTTGATCGAATCGCTTGAGCTCCAACTTGATCAAGGTGGCCTCCCACTGATGAGCCTGCGGCACGCGCTCACTCTGGGCGCGTGTCGCCGGCCCTGTCTTGTCGAATCTTGCGCCTGCAAAGCGCTATGATCGCTGCATGGCTGCCGCGCCGGATCAGCCGGAATGGACGAAGTTCTACCGCTGGAGGGCCAGCGGCGGAGTGACTGCCCTGCATGCGCGCTTCGTGGTCCACCGCTACGCGCGGCATGCGCACGACTACTCGGTGGTCGGTCTGGTGGAACGCGGCGTGCAGTCGTTTGCCTACCGCGGCAGTCGCCACTTCACGCCCGCCGGCCGGATGTTTGTCGTCAATCCCGATGAGCCCCATACCGGCGAGCCCGCCGGCTCGGCCGGGTACCTCTACCGCACGTTGTATCTGGAGCAGGCATTCCTGACTCGCACGCTGGCCGAGTTGAGAGGACCCCCGTCCCGGTCCACTTTCATGCGCGGCGCGGTCCTCGAGCACCCTGCCCTCGCGAGCTCGCTCTCGCGGTTTCACCGCGCGCTCGCGCGGGATGCGCCAACGCTCGAGCAGGAGTCGCTGCTCCTGAGTGCCGTCGCACTGTTGCTCATGCACCATGCGACGGTGCCGCGCGCGGCGCCCCGCCTCGGCAAGGAGCCGGGCGCGGTCGCCAAGGGGCGCGACTACATCAGTGCTCATTTCGCCGAGGATGTCTCGCTGTCGCGTTTGGCGCAGATCGCCGGCCTGAGCCCCTGGCACTTCGCGCGCGTGTTCGAAAAGGCGGTGGGGCTGCCTCCTCACGCCTATCTGGATGGCGTGCGGATTCGCCAGGCCCGCGCGCTGCTCGATTGCGGGAACAGCATCGCGTCCGCAGCCGTGTCGGCCGGTTATGCGGATCAGAGCCACCTCACCCGGCGCTTCAGACGCTTGCTGGGAATTACGCCTGGGCAGTACCTTCGAGAGCGTCTCCGCGGGCAATAACAGACGTAGCGACCCGACACACCCACATCCCACTGCCCCGGCCGAGTTTGACCGGATGGCCGCGTCGCGAGCGCGCCGGAACTTTGGCTGTCGGCTGCCGTTGACCGCAGCGCGGGCCGGTGAACTGGGCGGGTTGTCCAGCGCTAAGACTCACGAGGAGGTTTACAAATGAATCCGAGCTTCACTGCGACTGATGGTGAAAGGGCCGCGGCCGAGGCCGCACGGCAGGCGGAACGCATGGCGGATACGGCAAGCGACACAGCCTCGAGGGCAGCGGGCGCGGCGCGCGAGCGGGCCGAGCAGGCGCAACGTTGGGCGAAAGCGCGTTGGGGCGACTTGCAGCACAGCGTCGAATCCCAGCCGTACCAGTCGACAGCCTGGGCACTTGGGATCGGCTTCGCGGCGGGACTGATCCTGATGGGGCTGTTGCGCGGCCGCAGATGACGTCACACGGTACATCCGCGCCCCGGGGCGCGGATGGGCGCCGTGATGATTCTGTGACACATCGGGCCGGAGGCCGTGGTCTGCTTGGCCCATGCATCAGATCGGCGTCGTGGGCCTGTCGTACCGGCACGCCGGCATCGACGAGGTCGCGCGTCTCTCCATCCCCAAGGCCGAACTCGCGGCCCGCCTGCGCGCGCTGCGCGAGGCGTTGGGGGTCGCCGAGCTTCTCTACCTCGGCACCTGCAACCGCGTCGAGCTGCTTTTTGCCACCCATGACGGTGAGCCGGCGGGAGACCTCCGCGAGCCTGCGCTGGAGCAGCTGAGCGGCGGGCGATCCCCGCGCGGACAGGCTGCGCGGCTGCTGCGGGCATGGGCCGGCGAGTCGGCGCTGGAGCACCTGCTGCTCCTTGCCTGTGGGCTCGATTCCGCTCAAGCCGGCGAACGCGAGATCGCGCTGCAGCTGCGCGCCTCCTGGGAGGCCGCGCGCGCTGCCGGCACGAGCGGCCCGATGCTCGACCGCCTGATGGGCGAGGCACTCGCGATGGCCAACCGGGTGCGCCGGCTCCAGACCGTGACCCAGGCGCCCTCCCTCGCCGACCTCGCCGCGGCTCGGGTGCTACAGCACCTGACCGGCAGGATCGACACCGTGGCCCTCGTCGGCGTCTCGCCGATGACCCGCCGCTGCGGCTTGGCGCTGCATCGCGCCGGGGTACCGCTCCTGATCGTGAATCGCTCGCTCGCACCCGCGGCGGAATTCGCCGCAAGCGTGTCCGGACAGGCGGTCCTCCTCGAGCAGTTCCGCGCCGAGCCGCAGGCGGTCGCGGCACTGGTGCTGGCCGCGGGCGGCGGCGAGCTGGTGCTCGACAGCCGCGCGCTGCAACTGCTTGCGGCGGCGCAGTCCGTAGCAGGCAACACGCTGGCTATCGACTTCGGCGTACCGCCGAACGTCGATCCCGAAGATGCACTGGGCGCCGGCATCGTCCGCGTCGGGATGAGCGAGCTGGTGCAGGAGGTGCAGGAAGGGCGCGAGACCGAGCTGCTGCGGCTGGCACCGGTGCGGGCGGCCATCGACGAGCGGCTGGCGGCCCTGCGCGAGGAGATGGCGACGCGCGCCATCGGCCCCAAGCTGGCGGAGCTGCGTGACGCGTTCGAGCGAATCGCGGCCGACGAGCTCGAGCGGGCACTCACGGCGGAGTTGCGCGGCCTGACGGACGCTCAGCGTGACGCCATAGGGCACCTGACCTCGCGGCTGGCGCGGCGTCTCGCACATCTGCCAATCGCCGGCATGCGCGCAGCAGCGGCGCACGCGGGCCCAGAGGCTATTGAGGCATTCTTCGACGAGGCGCGCCTGCATCGCGGCGCGCACACGGCGGCGCTGCCTGCAAGCGCAACCGAAGCGCCGACCCCTGAAGAGCCACTACCATAGGAACCCTGATGCGCGATTCCCCTGAGGGTACAGCCGGACAGATCCATTCGGAGCAGCTCTACCAGCGCGCCACCCGCGTCATCCCGGGCGGCGTGAACTCGCCCGTGCGGGCGTTTCGCGCGGTCGGCGGTACCCCTCTTTTCTTCGTCAGCGGCCGCGGCTCGCAGCTCACCGATAGCGACGGCCGCAGTTATCTCGACTTCGTTGGCTCCTGGGGCCCGCTGATATTGGGTCACGCGCATCCCGCAGTGGTCGCCGCCGTAACGCAGGCAGCCCGTCAGGGAACGACCTTCGGCGCGCCATGTCCCGCGGAAGTCGAGTTGGCGGAACGCGTCGTGGCGTCGTACCCCGGCATCGAGCAGGTGCGGCTGGTATCGTCCGGGACGGAAGCGGTGATGAGCGCCGTCCGTCTGGCGCGCGCGTACACAGCGCGCGATCTCATCGTGAAGTTCTCCGGCTGTTACCACGGGCATGCGGATCACCTGTTGGTTGCGGCGGGCTCCGGTTTGGCAACGTTCGGCCGACCCTCCTCGGCGGGCGTTCCCGCAGCCTTCACCGGCTGCACGCGCGTGTTGCCGCTCGATGACGAGGCTGCAGTGGAAGCGCTCATTGCAAGCGAGGGGCGGCAGATCGCTGCGGTCATCATCGAACCCGTGCCCGCCAACCACGGACTGCTGCCGCAGCGCAAAGAATTCCTCGAGCGTCTGCGCGCGCTCACCCGCGACGGCGGCGCGCTCCTCATTTTCGACGAAGTCATCTCCGGCTTCCGGCTCGCCCGCGGCGGTGCAGCCGAGCGGTTAGGTATCGTCCCGGACCTCGCGACCTTCGGTAAAGTGATCGGCGGCGGCATGCCCGTGGGGGCGTTCGCCGGACCTCGGCGGATCATGGCGCGGCTCGCACCCGACGGTGATACTTACCAGGCGGGGACTCTCTCGGGCAATCCGGTGGCGATGGCGAGCGGCATCGCCACGCTCGACGTGTTGGCGGCCGAGAACGGCTGGGAGAGGCTCGAAGCGCTGGGCGCGCAGCTCGAGCGGCTGTTGCAGCCGGTGCTGCGCGCTGCGCCCTTCCCCATGCACCTGGTGCGTGTGGGCTCGCTCTTCTGGCTTTCCCTGTACGAAAGCGGCGCGCCGCGCACGGCGGTGACGCTGTCGCAGCAGGCGGTCGGCCGTTTCGCGGCGCTCTTTCACGCCATGCTGGCCGAGGGTATTTACCTGCCGCCGTCGGCCTACGAAGCCTGCTTCCTCTCGCTCGCCCACACCAGCGCGGATCTGGAGCGCTGCGCGCAGGGGCTGCAGAACGCCCTGCGCACGCTGCGCTGACGGGCCAAGCGATGAAGGCACCGCGACTATTCCAACTCACCGCGCTCGCTCTGGTGCTGGTGTCGGCCGTGGAAGTCGGCTGGTGGTTGCTCGACCAGCATCGCTTCGCGGTCGACAAAGTCAGGGAGATGCACGAGGTCTATGCGCAGCAGGTGGTTGCGGCGCAGGCATTACTCGATACGGGCGCCCCTGCGGCGCGCGTGCATGCGTTGTTGCCTAGCGTCAGTGTCACGGACCAGCATGCCGCGCTCTCCCCGGACGTCGACGGGCGACTCATCGCCGAAGAGCAACGTCACATCGCGCAGTATGCCTGGGAGGGATCGTTCTTCATCATCGCGCTGGCCGTCTGCATCGCGGTGATCGCGCGCGCGTTACGGGCGGAGGCGCGCGTGATTCAGGAGCAGGAGAGCTTCCTGGCGCTGGTATCGCATCAATTCAAGACACCGCTCGCGAGCCTGCAGCTGTCGCTCGAGACCATGGCCATGCGGCCGCTGTCAGCGGAGCATTCGCGCGCGCTGATCGAGCGCATGCTCTCCGACCTGACACGCATGGAGAGCATGGTGACACAGATCCTCGAGAGCATGCGCCTGGATCGCGGCCGCATCGACCTGCGAAGCGAGCCGGTCGACCTCGGCGGCGCCGTCGCACGCGTGATCGCGGGATTCGAGGAGCGCGCCGCGAAGGACCGCATCAGCGTCAGCGCCGATGTCGAGCACGGATTGCACATCATGGCCGATCCGCTGGCACTCGATGTCATCCTGCGCAACCTGCTCGAGAACGCGCTCGCGGCCGTGGCCCCGGTGGGCGGCGGCAGCATCGCCTTCACCGGCCGGCGCGCGGCGGGAGGCGAAGTGGAGCTCGCGGTGCGTGACAGCGGTGTTGGCTTCCGATCGGGCGACGCCGCGCGGCTCTTCCACAAGTTCACGCGGCTGCACCCCGGTGGTGGTGGCAGTCATTTCGGCACCGGGCTCGGCCTCTACATCGTGCGCCGGCTGATGCACATGGCGGGCGGCCGGGTGGCGGCGCAGAGCGCGGGTGCCGGGCAGGGTGCAACTTTCCTGCTGACGTGGCCCGCCGGGGCCACACTGCAGGCCTCCTCGCCCGGACCGGCCGGCGACGCCGCGCCACTCGCCGAGGGCGGCGCGCGGCGGGAGCAATCATGAACGCGCCCACAGAGCACGCACATCACATCCTCGTAGTGGAGGACGACCCGCATCTTGCCGCCGGCGTGGTCGAGAATCTGCGCGCGGAGGGTTACGACGTCGACTCCGTCACGGACGGGCGGCAGGCTCTGGAGTGGCTGACGGAAAGATCCTGCGGCCTCGTGCTGTTGGATGTCATGTTGCCGGAGATCGACGGCTTCGCGGTCTGCCGGACGCTGCGCGAGCGTGGCGACAGCACTCCCGTGCTCTTCCTCACGGCGCGCGGCGATCCCGCCGACCGCGTGCGCGGCCTCGAAGCCGGCGGCGACGATTATCTGGCAAAGCCCTTCCATCTGCGCGAGCTCCTGCTGCGGGTGCGGGCCATCCTGCGCCGCTGGGACTGGTACCAGAGCGTTTCGACCGCCGACGGCGCGCTACTGCGCTTCGGCGGCAATGAGGTCGATTTCCGCGCCTTCCGCGCCCGCTCGTGGAATGGCATCGCGCAGGAGCTGACGGAGAAAGAGGCGATGATCCTCAAGGTCCTGGCGGAACGGCCGGGCGATATCGTCTCCCGCGAAGACCTGCTCGAGCGGGTGTGGGGTTACGACGTCTTCCCCTCGACGCGCACCGTCGATAATTTCATCCTGCGCCTGCGCAAGCGCTTCGAGCGCGACCCCGCCGACCCGCGGCACTTCCTCACCGTCTGGGGTGTAGGTTACCGGTTCATGACCGAGGGTGAACCTTGAGCGGCTCAAGACCGTCCGCGCCGCTGCGGACCCTGCGGATCGGCACGCGCGCTTCCGCGCTCGCCATGTGGCAGGCCCGTCACGTCGAGAGCCTGATACGGGCGTTGCCCGGCGCGCCGCCGGTGGAGTTGGTTCCCATTACGACCACGGGCGACGTGCGTGTCGACGTTCCGCTGTGGGCGGTGCGTGGCCGCGCGTTCTTCACGAAGGAGATCGACCGGGCGCTGCTCGAAGACCGGATCGATGTCGCGGTCCACAGTCTGAAGGACCTGCCTACCACCATGGAGGCGGGACTCGCGCTCGCCGCAGTGCTCATGCGCGAGGACCCGCGCGATGCGCTGGTCAGCCGCAGCGGAGCTTCGCTCTCACAATTGCCTCACGGCGCGCGGATGGGTACGAGCAGTTTGCGCCGACGCGCATTCCTCACGCGCGCACGGCCGGACCTGACGCTGCTCGAGCTGCGCGGCAACGTACCGACCCGCCTCGAGCGCCTGGAGCGCGGCGACTACGATGCGATCGTCCTTGCGGCGGCCGGCCTCAGGCGCCTCGGGCTGGAGCAGCGGATCAGCCAGCATCTTTCTGCGGAGGAGTTTCCGCCCGCGGTGTCGCAGGGTGCCATCGGCGTCTGCACGCGCGAAGACGATCAGTATTCCTGCGGCTGGCTGACACCGCTCGATGACCTGCCAACACGCCTCGCCACGACCGCGGAGCGCGCGCTGTTGGAACGTATCGAGGGTGGATGTCAGGTGCCACTCGGTGCCCTCGCAACTGCCGTCGACCAAAGCATTCACCTGCACGCCGCCGTTTGCGCGCTCGACGGCTCGCAGCTCCTCAGCGCCCGCGGCGATGCCACTGCGGCCGTACCCGAGGCGGCGGCGCTGGGTGTGCGTCTGGCGACGCAGCTGATCGCCAAGGGGGCAAGCGGCCTCATCGCGGCGGAACGCGCGGCGCAGGGCCGCGCGGAGGCGCCCTAGCGATGAGTGGCGAACCGATGTTGAAACCGGTCGTGGTGACCCGCGCCGAGGAGCGCGACGGGCCGCTGTCGAGCGAGCTCAGGAGCCTCGGCCTGCCGGTGCTGGTGTGGGCTGCCGTCAGTGTGTTGCCCGCCGACGCCGTGGCTCTGGATGAGGCTCTGGGCCGCGTGGAATCGTTCGATTGGATCGTCTTCACCAGCCGGCACGCGGTCGCCGCCGTGACTTCCCGCCTGTCGGCGCCGCCGGCGCGCATACAGACAGCCGCTGTGGGTCGCGCCACCGCCGCGGTACTGAAGCAGCACGGCTGGCCGGTCGATATGACTCCCGCCGAGCCGAGCGCCGCCGGCCTGGTAGCGGCATTTGCCGACTCCGGCGTGGCGCGTGGTGCGCGCCTTCTGTACCCCGCCAGCTCACGGGCCCTGCCAACACTCGCTGCCGGGCTGACACACCTCGGTGCGAAGGTCACGACAGTCGAGGCCTATCGCACGGTCGCAGGCACGGCACTCAACATCGAGGACTGCCGCTCCTGGATCGCGCGCGATGGCCTGGGCGCGGTTACCTTCGCCAGCCCGTCCGCGGTCGCGGAACTCGAGAGCGCACTCGGAAGGGAGGACTTCGCGCGCCTCCTTGGCCGTGTGCCGGCCGTCGCGATCGGCCCCACCACGGCACGCGCTCTCGCGGAGCGAGGCTACAGCCCCACATTGGCCGAGTCGGCCACCCTGCGCGGCCTGGCACGCACCAGCCTGCAGGCCGTTCGCACAGGTCACGTATCGCGCAAGCGGCGCCCTTCGCGCCCCCGGGGCGCGCGGTCATGAGGTACCCATGAGCCATCCAGCAATGAGACCCCGGCGTACGCGCCAATCGGACGCATGGCGCCGTATGGTGCGCGAGACGAGGCTCTCGCCGGACGCATTTATCTACCCGCTTTTCGCCGTCCCCGGGCGGGGGGTGCGGCACCCCGTGTCCAGCATGCCAGGGGTGTCCCAACTGTCCGTGGATGAGCTGGCGAAGGACGCGAAGGCTGTGGCCGCGACGGGGGTCCCAGCCGTGCTCCTCTTTGCGGCACCAACGTTGAAAGACGCTCGCGCCAGCTCGGCGCTCGACCCGAAGGGGTTGGCCGCACAGGCCATCTCAGCCGTGAAGGACGCGTGTCCGGACCTGCTCGTCTGGGCCGACGTCTGCCTGTGTGGCGCAACGGATCACGGGCATTGCGGCCACGTCCTCGCTGGCGGCGCGATCGACAACGACGCCTCCGTAGAGACGCTCGCCCAGGTGGCGCTCAACTACGCGCGCGCTGGAGCCGATGCCGTAGCGCCCAGCGACATGATGGATGGACGGGTGCAGGCCATGCGCCGCCTGCTCGATCGCGAGGGTCACGCGATGACGCCGATTGTTTCATATGCGGCGAAATATGCCTCTTCCTTCTACGGACCGTTTCGGGAAGCAGCCGAATCGGCCCCAGCATTTGGCGATCGGCGCTCCTACCAGATGGACCCGGCCAACGCGCGCGAGGCGCTGCGGGAGGTGCTGCTCGACGTCGAGGAAGGGGCAGATCTGGTCATGGTGAAGCCAGCCGGACCCTACCTCGATGTGATCCGCCAGGTGCGCGATGCGGTGTCGGTGCCGGTCGTGGCCTACCAGGTCAGCGGCGAATACAGTCTCATCAAAGCCGCCGCCGAGCGTGGCTGGATCAACGAGCGGGCGGCGGTGCTGGAGACGCTCACCGGCATTCAGCGCGCCGGCGCCGATCTCATCATCAGCTACTACGCGCCGGAAGTGGCGCGCTGGCTGGCCGGTCAATGACGGCATCCGTATTCCTGGCCGCCTGCCGGCAGCAGCCGGTGCCGTACACGCCCATCTGGATCATGCGCCAGGCGGGGCGTTATCTTCCGGAGTACCGGCGAGTACGCTCCCAGGCCGAATTCGCTGCCCTGCTGCGCGATCCGGCCTTGGCTGCCGAGGTCACGCTGCAGCCGCTGCGCCGCTTCCCGCTGGACGCCGCCATTCTCTTCAGCGACATCATGACGCCGCTGCAGGGAATGGGCGTGGACCTGTCGTTCGAGCCCGGTCCGGTCGTGCGCGAGCCCGTGCGGACCGATGCCGCCATCGACGCGCTCGCGCCGCTCGTCGCCGAGCGCGATGTCCCGTTCGTGCTCGAGTCGATTCGGCTGGTACGCGCCGGGCTGCCGGCGGACGTGCCGCTCATCGGCTTCGCCGGCGGCCCTTTCACGCTGCTTTGCTATCTGGTGTGCGGTCGGCCATCGAAAGAGTTCGGCCCCGCACGCTCGTTCCTCTATTCGAATTCGGGGTCGGCGGAGCGCCTTCTCGATCGGTTGGCAGACGCCATGGCGGTGTATCTGCGCGCGCAGGCGGCCGCCGGGGCGCAGGCGCTGATGCTCTTTGAGTCATGGGCGGGTCTGCTCGCGCCGCGCGAATTCGAGCGGTTTGCGTTGCGTGCCGCGCGGCGCACGGTCGCCGCTCTGCGGGATACCGGGGTGCCGCTCATCTACTACGTCAATCAGGGCTCGGCGCTCATGGAGCGCGTCGCGGACCTCGGTGTCGACGTGATCGGCGTCGACTGGCGCTCGCCGCTCGGCGTGGTGCGGCGCAAGTTGGGACCGGGAAAAGCACTGCAGGGCAATCTCGACCCGGCAGCGCTCTTCGCCTCGCCCGAGGACTTGCGGGAGCACGCCGGGCGGGTGCTCGCCGAGGTCGCGGGCGCACCCGGCCACATCTTCAACCTGGGACACGGCATCTGGCCGGAAACCGACCCGGATGCGGTCGCGCGCCTGGTCGACTATGTGCACGAGAGCTCAGCGCGAGCTGCTGGCAGCGGGACCGGCAGAACGTGACAAAATCGTCTGGAACGATTTTGGACGGCGACAGCCGGCCCCGAAGGGACGAGGCCCAGGATGGGCCGAGCACAAAATCGTCTGGAACGATTTTGGACGGCGACGGGCTGGAGCAGGCTGCCGCGCTCTGGTTTCGGCAGCTGCAGGCACGCATCTGCGCGGCCTTCGAGGCTTTCGAGCCGGAGTGCCGCTTCGAGCCCCGCAGCTGGCGCCGGCCCGAAGGGCACCGGTTGCAGGGCGGCGGGGAATCGCGCCTGATGCGCGGCGCGGTCTTCGAGAAAGTCGGAGTCAACGTCAGCCATGTATCGGGTGTGCTCAGCGAGCAGGCACGCGCACAAGTTACCGGCGCCGCGCAATCGGACGGCCGATTCGTAGCCTGCGGTATCTCGTTGGTCGCGCACATGTGGAACCCGTATGTCCCGGCCGTTCACTTGAATCTGCGCTATTTGAGCACCAGCTCGGCCTGGTTCGGCGGAGGGTCGGACCTGACGCCGACCTTCCCCTTAGAGGAGGACACGGCAGACTTCCACGCCGCATTGCGAACTGCATGCGACACGTACCGGCCGGACGCGTATCGTGAGTTCAAGGAATGGTGTGACCGCTACTTTTACTTGCCGCACCGTCGCGAGCCGAGGGGCGTCGGAGGTATATTCTTCGACGATCTCGCAAGCGGCGACGCCGAAGCGGACTTCGCCTTCGTACGGCAGGTAGGGGAAGCCTTCCTGGACGTCTATCCGAAGATCGTGGCGCGCCGCAAGGACATTCCGTTCGACGAGGCGGCTCGTGAGCGCCTGCTCGTGAAGCGTGGACGGTACGTCGAGTTCAACCTCGTCTATGATCGAGGTACGAAATTCGGTTTTCAGACCGATGCGGACCCGGAGGCTTACCTCATGAGCCTGCCGCCGGTCGTCAGATGGTGAGCCCGAACGTTGAGGATTCGAATGCGGCTTGCAGCCCGCAAAATCTAAAGTGCGCCCATGATCAGGATTCTTTTGCCGCTCATCTGCGCGGCGCTGGGCTTCGCGGCAGCCTCCTGCAGTCAGTCGGAGGGGCCGCTCGCGCCGGCGGCTGAGGCGCCGCCCCCGCCACACCCGACGGCCACGGGCGCCGCCACCGCGACGATCGCCACCCCGCCTGACCCGCAGCAGCAGACTGCGCAACCCGCTTCCGATCAGGCGCTGCCGGATCAGGCGCCTTCGTCCGACCAGGCGTCTACAACTCCCGCCTCGCAGTCCGCGTCGGACGCGAACCCGGATGTACCTGCCACCCTGCGGGCCGAGCGTCGCGCCTCGACGCTGATCGGCATGCCCGTGGCAGCAGCGGACGGAAGTGCACTGGGTGCGGTGAAGGACATCATCTTCGATCGAAAGGGTCGGGCTACGCACGTGGTCATCGCGTACGGCGCGGCACCCCAGGCGAGTCCGCAAGCGATACCTAACGATGCTGGGACCACGCCCGCCCCCGACAGCAAGCTCACTGCAATGCCGTGGGATGCCGCCATGGCCTGCATCAAGGGCGGCCGCCTGGTGCTGGATGATGCGCAACTGCAGAGCGCCCCAAGCTTCACGCCGGACGCCTGGCCCAACTTCGATGACCCGAGTTGGAGCGAAACCACCGATGCCTACTGGCGCAAGGCGGTGCAGGCGGCGATCGCCGCGCATCCGGGGGCTCCCGTCGATTCGATATCGCGGCAGCGCGAGCGTCCGCCCCGAGACGGCAGCTAGCCTGCGCGATTTCGCCGCATCTCTCATCGAATGGCATGCCTGTCATGGGCGGCATGACCTGCCGTGGCAACGCCGCCGCACGGCTTATCGCGTCTGGGTATCGGAAATCATGCTGCAGCAGACGCAGGTCACGACGGTAATCCCATACTATGAGCGATTCATGCAGCGCTTCCCCGATGTCGGCACGCTCGCCGCGGCGCCGCTCGATGACGTGTTGCATCTCTGGTCGGGGTTAGGCTACTACGCGCGAGCGCGCAACCTCCATCGCGCCGCCGCGCGCATCGCGGAGGAGCACGGCGGTCGCTTCCCGCGGAGCTTCGATGCGGTGGCTGATCTGCCCGGGATCGGACGCTCCACTGCGGGGGCCATTCTGGCACTGAGCCGCGGCGAGCGGTTTCCCATTCTCGACGGGAACGTGCGCCGAGTGCTGTCACGTTACTTCGGGGTGGAGGGCAGCGCGTCTGATCGTGCCGTATTGCAAAAGCTGTGGGACCTGTCTGACGAGTGCACCCCCGCGGAGCATGTTGATACCTATACGCAGGCAGTAATGGATTTGGGGGCGACGGTCTGTGTGCGTCGTAACCCCTCGTGTGCCGCCTGCCCTGTATCAGCGACGTGCGTAGCACGCGCCTCGGGACGCCAGCACGAATTGCCCTCACCGAAGCAGACCCGGAAACGGGCGCTGCGGCAAGTATTCATGCTGGCTGCGCTACGTGAGGATGGGGGCGTACTCCTCGAACGCCGCCCGGAACGCGGCGTATGGGGCGGCCTCTGGTGTTTGCCGGAATTCGAGAGCGCGCTGGAAGCTGTAGATTATGCGCGGCGACTTCACGGCGCAGGCGCCCGGCCGGTGCCGCTGGCACCAGTCGAGCACGCCTTCACGCATTTTGACCTTGTCATCACGCCGCTCCTGGCCCATTGTTCCGGCAGCGCGCCTGCGCCTCATCCGGCGCAGAGCCAATGGTATCGCGCGCGCGAGCCGGCGAGGCTCGGACTGCCTGCCCCCATCCGGCTGCTGCTCGAGAAGCTCGCGGGCGTCGGCCAACTGCAGACGCAACTGTTCGATTGACTGGAGAATGATCGTGGCCCGAATGGTCCAGTGTGTGATGCTCAAGCGCGAGGCGCCCGGCTTGGATCGACCGCCCTATCCTGGCGACCTCGGCCGGCGCATCTACGAGGGCGTCTCGCGCGAGGCGTGGGCGCGCTGGCTGCAGCATCAGACCATGCTGATCAACGAGTACCGCCTGACGCCCATCGAGCCCAAGGCGCGCAAATTCCTCGAGGCGGAGATGGAGAAGTTCTTCTTCGGCGGCGGCTCGAGCAAGCCCGACGGTTACAAATCCCCAGAAAGCCCGGAATGAGCTCCGACATGTCCGCGCCGGGCCCTCCTTCCCTCCATCCTCGAGTGCGCGCGGTCACGGAACGCATTCGCGAACGCAGCCGCGAGTCCCGAGCCGCGTACCTGGAGCGCATTGCCGCCCAGGCGGGCCGCGAGCCGGCACGTAAACGCCTGTCGTGCACCAACCTGGCGCACGGCTTCGCGGCGTCCGTGGCCCCCGACAAGCAGGCGCTGAAGGAGCTGCGCTGGCCGAATCTCGCCATCGTGACCGCCTACAACGACATGCTGTCGGCTCACCAGCCCTACGAGCGCTTCCCCGGATTGATCCGCGCCGCGGCACGGGAAGCCGGGGCGACCGCCCAAGTCGCCGGCGGCGTCCCCGCCATGTGCGACGGCGTGACGCAAGGACAGCCTGGCATGGAGCTGTCACTCTTCAGCCGCGACATCATCGCGATGTCGACCGGCATCGCGCTGTCACATGGCATGTTCGATGCCGTGCTCTGCCTCGGCGTCTGCGACAAGATCGTGCCGGGCCTGCTCATCGGCGCGCTCTCCTTCGGCGAGCTGCCGGTGGTATTCGTGCCGGCGGGGCCGATGCCCTCGGGCGTGCCGAACAAGGAGAAGGCCCGCATCCGCCAGCAGTTCGCCGAGGGCAAGCTCGGGCGCGAGGCGCTGCTCGAGTCGGAGGCCGGAAGCTATCACTCCGCCGGCACCTGCACCTTCTACGGCACGGCCAACAGCAATCAGATGCTGATGGAGGTCATGGGCCTGCACCTGCCCGGCAGCGCCTTCGTGCCGCCCAACACGGTGCTGCGCGATGCGCTGACGGCCGCCGCCACGCACCGCGCTGCGCAAATCACCGCCCTGGGACAGGAGTATCTGCCGCTCTCCAAAGTGCTCGATGAACGCAGCATCGTCAATGCGATCGTCGGCCTTCTCGCCACCGGCGGTTCGACCAACCACACCCTGCACCTCGTCGCCATCGCGCGCGCCGCCGGCATCCGCATCGACTGGAACGACTTCAGTGACCTGTCGGACGTGGTGCCGCTGCTGGCACGGATCTATCCGAACGGCGGCGCCGACGTCAACCATTTCCACGCCGCCGGCGGCATGGGATTTCTCATCAACGAGCTGCTCGGAGCCGGTCTCATGCACGAGGACGTGCAAACCATCTCAGGGGCGGGATTGCGTGCCTCGGCACTCGAGCCCTGGCTCTCCCCCGGCTGCCTCGCCTGGCGGGAGGCTGCGACCACGAGCGCCGACAGCAGCGTCCTGCGTCCCGCGGCCGATCCTTTCAGCGCCGACGGCGGTCTCAAGCTCCTGCGCGGCAACCTCGGTCGCGCCATCATCAAAGTGTCGGCCGTGGGATCGCATCACCGGGTCATCGAGGCGCCTGCCCGGGTCTTCGACAGTCAGGAGGCCGTGTTGGAGAGCTTCCAACGCGGCGAGCTGGCGCGTGACGTGGTGGTCGTGGTCCGCTTCCAGGGCCCACGCGCCAACGGGATGCCGGAATTGCACGGCCTCACCCCTGCGCTGGCTTCGCTGCAGAGCAAGGGTCATCGCGTAGCGCTGGTCACTGACGGAAGAATGTCAGGTGCTTCCGGTACCGTACCCGCCGCGATTCACATGACACCTGAAGTCGCAAGCGGCGGCCCACTGGGCAAGGTCCGCGACGACGACATCATTCGACTCGACAGCGTGCAAGGAACGCTCGAGGCGCTCGTCCCGGAGCAAGACTGGAGCCGACGTCCGCCGGCCACCGCAGACCTGGCCGCCAACGCTTTCGGGGTGGGACGCGAGCTCTTCCGCGCCTTCCGCGCCAACGCCGCTCCGGCCGAGGAAGGCGGCGGTATCTGCGGTTAAGGCGGCGCCGCCTTCAGCTGCTCGAAGCGGTCAATGTCCGCCTGGAACTGCGCCCTGACCTGCGCTTCCTGCTGGTCCCGCGCCTGTATCGCCTGATCCTGTCCACGGACCTCACCCAGGGTCTGCACCAGCTCCTGCGCGAAATCGTCGGGCATTCGCGGTGCATTGGGCCGTGAGTTGTAGGGCGCAAATTGCTGCGCGCGGCTCTGGAGTGAGCTGAGCCGTGACTGCAGGCTCTGCACGTATTGCTGCGCCGAGGTCTGCTGCGCCTCGAGCTGCGCGAGCCGCTCGTCGCGCAGCGACTCGATATCCTTCACCGAGGTATAGGTGCTGAGCAGAAAGTAGTCGTGCTGCTGCTGCGCGACGCGACGCGCCTGCGCATGCGCCTCCGCAGCCAGCTGCGCGGGCGTCTTCTCCGCATCGATGTGGCCGATCTCGACGCCCTGGCTGTTCAGGATCTGCCGGCTGTTGCGCGCGTATTTTGGCGGAATGGTGTCGCCGTAATGGACCACGCCATGCTCGTCCACCCAGCGATAGGCGACAGCACCTTTGTCGCTAGTCTGCGCGGATGCCGACCCCGCGGCGCAGGCCAGCGCGAGGATCAGAGGCAGAGCATGCCGCGATATCCGCATATGTGCGGATATTCTGACTTCCGTAGCGCGGAGGCAAGTCTCAGGAGACGCCATACCGCTGCCGATAGGCCTGCAACAGTGTGATCTGGTCGTCAGAAATCGCAGCCCGCCCGCCGCGCGGGCGCGAAAGCGCCTCGATGAGGTCCGCGAGTGTGACGACGCTCACGCATGGGATGCCGTGCTCCTGCTCGATCTCCTGGGCAGCGCTCAGCGCCCCTTGCCCCCGCTCCTGCCGGTCGAGGGCGAAGATGACGCCGGCCGGCTGGGCGCCCTGCTGCCGGATCAGAGTGAGCGACTCACGCACGGCGGTGCCGGCAGTCACGACGTCGTCGATGACCAGCACGCGCCCGCGAAGCGGTGCGCCGATGATGGTGCCGCCTTCGCCGTGATCCTTCGCCTCCTTGCGGTTGAAAGCGTAAGGGACGCTGCGTTGGTGATGCTCGAAGAGTGCAGCCGCGGTAGCCGCGGCCAGCGGGATGCCCTTGTAGGCCGGCCCGAAGAGCACGTCGAACGCCGGGGCCGAGCGCATGATGGCGGCGGCGTAGCAACGACCGAGCAGGGCGATGGCCTCGCCGTCGCTGAACAGGCCGGCATTGAAGAAGTACGGGCTCTCGCGCCCCGACTTGAGGGTGAACTGCCCGAAGCGCAGGGCCTGGCGCGAGAGTGCGAGATCGATGAAGGTCAGCTGATAGTCCTGCATGCCGCTATCATTGCCCGATGCATGTGGACCGCGTCAATGGCCGGCGCCCAGGGTGGCTGCAGGCACTTGCCGTCTATCGGCAGCCGCGGATGCTCGCGATGCTGTTCCTCGGGTTCTCGAGCGGACTGCCGTTCTATCCCGCGTTCCAGACCATGACCATATGGCTGCGCGAATCCGGCATCGCGCTGCAGCTCATCGGCATGGTCGCCTGGGCCACGATCCCCTACTCGCTGAAGTTCCTCTGGGCGCCGGTCGTGGAC
>JBOIAB010000113.1:0-3104 GCA_050738635.1 Steroidobacteraceae bacterium | reverse complement strand
CTTAGCGTAGTAGTCCCGGCCGTGGGCGCCATGGTGACTACTGACGGATCTGGCCCGCGAGGACCTTGGCGACGAAGCGCGCCGTAGCTTCGCCAACTGCTTGTGGCGAATCCTCCTGCAGGAAATGTGAGCCCGGCACCGTGACCATGTGCTGATTGGGCCAGGCACGGCAATACTCGCGCTGCGCGCCGATCAGGAATCCCGCCGGCTCGGCATCGATGAAGAGCTTCGGCAGTGGGCTCTTGCTGAGCCAGCGGCCATAGGCATCGACCACGGCGACGACATCCTTGGGTTCGCCTGCGATCGGCAGGTCCCGCGTCCAGGCAAGCATCGGCAGCCGCGAAGGTCCGGGGTTGCGGTAGTGGCGCCGGTAGACCTCCATCGTCTCGGCGGCGATGTTACGCAGTGGCAGCAGGTACTCGATAAAGAGGTTCTTCTCGAGGATGAGATCCTCTCCGGCCGCAGTGCGTTGCGCTTGGAAGAACGCTCGCGTGGCATCGGGCCATTCATCCCAGGAAAGAAACGGCCGTACGATCGCCTCCATGTAGACGAGGGCCTTGACCCGCTCGGGATGGCGCTGTGCCCAGTGAAAGCCGAGCGCCGATCCCCAGTCGTGCATGACGAGAATGACGTTTCGATCGAGGGCCAGACTGTCGAACCAGGCGTCGAGATAACGCTGGTGGTCGAAAAAGCGGTAGCCGCCGTCGGGTGCCGCGCCGGAGTTTCCCATCCCGACACAGTCAGGTGCGAGGCACCGCCCGAAGGGTAGAAGATGCGGGATGATGTTGCGCCACAGGTAGGATGGCGTCGGATTGCCATGAAGAAATACGATCGGGTCGCCTTCACCCGCGTCCACATAAGCCATGGTCGTGCCGAGTACGGCAATGCGCTTGCGATAGGAGAGGTCTTCCGTCGAGATCGCAGGATGAGTCATGGGGCAGCTCCTCGAGTCAGTGCGGCCTGTAGCTCTGGCCACGCTTCGGTTGAGTAACGATAAACTGTCGGTCAAGCTCGACAATCATCGGCATGCGTATTTTCTGCGGTAGACTGTCCGCAGGACAACCGAGATTTGATGGTACTGTGGCAACAGAAAATCTAAACTGACATGATCGCTCGCCGCCTGCCGCCCCTCAATGCGCTGCGCGCTTTTGAAGCCACTGCGCGCCATCTCTCGGTGAAGGCCGCCGCGGATGAGTTATCTGTGACCCCCGGCGCGATCAGTCAGCTGCTGAAATCTCTCGAGCGCGCGCTTGGCGTCATGCTTTTTCAGCGCGTCAATCGTGGCATCTTTCTTACCGAGATCGGCCAAAGCTACCTGCCGCCGGTGCGCAATGCCTTCCGGCAGATCGCGGAAGCAACACAGCGCATCACCGCCTCCTCCGATGGCGGGGTGCTGAGAGTGAGCACCACCCCGTCCTTTGCGGCTGCCTGGCTCGTCCCGCGGCTGAAGGATTTCCAGGATGCCCACCCGGACATCGACCTGCAGATTGCGGCCTCGAAGGCCTTGGCGGACTTCTCACATGAGGGCGTGGACGTCGCCATTCGCCATGGGCTGGGTCGATACGCCGGACTGCACAGCGAGCGCATCTTCGCCATCGAGCTGCTGGCGGTAGCCGCGCCGGCGCTGGTGTCGCGGCTCGGCATGCCCAAGTCGCCGCGGGAGCTGGTGCGCTGGCCGCAGGTCCACGATGCGGACCGAAAGGACTGGCACCTCTGGTTTCAAGCGCAGGCTGTAGATGACATCGGCGCTCCACGGGGTCCCGCCTTCGATGACGCAAACCTGTTACGGCAAGCGGTGCTGGCGGAGCAGGGCGCGGGCTTGTTGCCGGCTGCCATCGTGGCCCGCGACCTCGCCAAAGGCCGCCTCGTCAGACTTACCGATATCGTCTGGCCCGAGGAGTTAGCCTACTATCTGGTCTATCCCAAGGCTTCCCATCGGCGGCCAAAGGTCGCCGCGTTTCGCTCCTGGATCACGCAGGCGGCAGCCCGGATGAATCCTTGAGCGCGGCCGGCCGACCCGGGCGCCAACGCAGGAGGACGAGCTGCATTGCGGAGTGCCCGAGACGGCGCAGCCGCAGAGTTCTTTGGGGGCCCGGTGCGAGGAGAACAGTATCCTGAGCGCGCGCAGTGCGTGCTCGCGCGCGCTTCGATTCAGTAACCGCCACCGATCCCTCGAGGATGAAGAGCGCGCTATAAAGATCTCCGGCCAGAACGAGGCGCTCGGTCGATTTGACGCGCACCACTCTGGGCGCGCGAACGATGGCGGCCGGCCGGGTGGCCTGTCCTCTGCGGACGATCAGGCTGAGGTCGGTACAACGTCCCTCGGGGACTGCGCATCGGGTTGCCCAGTCTCCCTCGAACCGAGCGCCTCGTTTCCTCGGGTCGAGAAGGCAATTGCCGCGGCCGCGGAAGCGCAGCTGCAAACGATTTCCGGCGACCAGAACCAGCGCCCGACGGTAGCCGGGGTAAGGGGAGAAGTCGCCGTCCCGCTCGATATCCGCGAGACTCAAACGCCAGGCAAAGTCATCTCCGACAGCGGGCTCGCGGGCGATCTCGCGGGTGAAGCCGCGTCCGTTTCGCCACGGCATGGAATGATAGGTTGCGTATTTGCGGACCTGGAATCCAGGTTTCTTTTTCGCGTGCCGGCTCAAGAGCTTCTCCGAGTGAGCGTTGCGCTGAGGGTATAATCGGCTACCCCACAGGAGCAATGAAATGGTTACGCGCATAAAGTCCGGCCCGCGGATGTCGCAGGCGGTCGTACACGGGAATACGGTTTATCTCGCCGGTCAGGTTGCGTCCAACCGCTCCGCGGATACCGCTGGCCAGACGCAAGAGATTCTGGCATCCATCGATAAATTACTCGCCGAGGCCGGCACCGATAAGACCCACGTGCTCGCCGCGACGGTCTATCTGGCCGACATGAGCACATTCAATGAAATGAACGGAGTCTGGGACGCGTGGATTGCACCTGGGTGTGCGCCTGCACGCGCGACCGTCGGGGCACCGCTCGCTTCGTCGGCGTACCGGGTCGAAATCGTCGTCATCGCTGCGCGTCCCTAGCCCGTCCTCGCGGATTCGCCCTCGATCTTGACCGCGGCCGGGGC
>JBOIAB010000112.1:0-11325 GCA_050738635.1 Steroidobacteraceae bacterium | reverse complement strand
ATCGTTCGCCTTGATGACGACGTCGATCGCCTTGTTCTGCACGTCGATCTCGGGGTCTTTGAGCAGAGCACAGACGCGCTCGATGTCGATCTTGCCGTCCATCCGCTGCAGCGCCGAAAGTGTCGCGCCGCGGATCAGCTTGTTGGGGTCCTTGAGCAGGCCCTGGAGCGCCGTCTGCACCTCCGGTGTGTTGAAGCGGGCCAGGATGTTGATGATGTGGACACGCGCTATCGGATCCTTGCCCTGCGCGCGGCCGATGAGCTCCGGCACGGCGTTGGAGTCGGCGATGTCGCCGATGATGCGAAAGAGCGCCGCCTTCTCGTTCGGCTCCTGGGCGTAGGCGGCATTGAGGAGCTCGCGCACACCGAAGCGCGCCTTCTGGGCGGCCATGACCTCGAGTAGTGCGGACTTGGACACTCCCGGCGTCGCCAGCGCCTCGATCAGCAGGCCGGCCGGATAGTTGCGGCTGCTGGTCAGCGCCCAGGCGACGCCCGCCACCACCCGCGGGCTGCCTTCGACCAGGCCGCGCACGAAAAGCGGGAAGGACTTCTGGCTCACCAGGCCGGAGAGCACCTCGACGAAGGCCAGGGTCGCGTTCTTGTCGGCATCGGGCAAGGCCGCGAAGACGGATTCGATGGCGCCCGGTCCCAGATCCTTCAGGCGCGCGATGGCTTTCTGAGTGTCGGGGCTGCCCGGATCGGTACAGGACCTGATCTCGGTGATCAGCCGGTCGGCGCGCAAATTGGTGAAGAAGCTCATTCAGCCTTTCCCGAAAGGCACTCCCGCGCGTCTCCCTCGCGCAAGTCTTGCTCCACGCTGAGATCTCGTCATTCGGTGCCCTGGCGTAGACCACCCCACCCGCCGGGCCGCGCCTCGGGCGCCCAGTCGGGAACGCCATGAAATTATGCCATACCCCCAAGCGGCACGAGGCAGCTCCGATCGCTCGGGCGACCCTTTGGGGGTGCGAGTGCTCGGGGAAACGCTCTACAATCGCTGGTTCGAGCCACCAATTGCAACCCATTCTGCTTACACATGGCCGATGACTCGACTCTCAACGCCCTCAGGACCGCTCTCGAGGCGTACGTTGACCCGTATCTCAAGGAGACCCTGGGGGAGGCGGGCGCGCTGCGCGACCTCGCCGCGCAGGGTGGCGGCTACCGGGCACGCCTCGCACTCGGTTATCCGGTGGGTGGCTATCAGGAGGAGCTCGAGGACGCTCTCGAGGCGCATCTCGGGGCTGCGGGGCTCGACGTGCCGCTCACGATCGAGCTGCAGGCGGATATCCGCTCGCACGCGGTGCAGCGCAATCTGAAGCCGCAGGGGGAGATCAAGAACATCGTTGCTGTCGCTTCCGGCAAAGGGGGCGTCGGCAAGTCCACGGTTGCCGCAAATCTGGCGCTGGCCTGGGCCGCGCAGGGGGCCCGCGTCGGCGTGCTCGACGCGGACATCTACGGCCCCAGTCAGCCACTCATGCTCGGACTGGATGGCCAGCGGCCTACCTCGCCCGACGGCAAGCAGCTGCGGCCGCTCGAGAGCTACGGGGTGACGGCGATGTCGATCGGCTTCCTGGTGGATGCCGAGCAGCCGATGGTGTGGCGCGGCCCGATGGTTACTCAGGCGCTCACGCAGCTGCTGTCGGAGACAGACTGGGGCGCGCTCGACTACCTCGTCGTCGACATGCCGCCGGGGACCGGCGATATCCAGCTCACGCTCGCTCAGCGCGTACCCGTGGCCGGCGCGGTGATCGTAACGACGCCGCAGGACATCGCGCTGGCGGATGCCCGCAAGGGCCTCAAGATGTTCGAGAAGGTCTCGGTACCGGTCCTCGGTATCGTGGAGAACATGAGCGTCCACATCTGCTCCAACTGCGGTCATTCCGAGCATATTTTCGGCGCGGGCGGCGGTGCGCGGATGGCCGAGCAGTACGGCGTGAAGCTACTCGGCGAGCTGCCTCTCGATGGTCACATCAGGGAGGAGGCCGATGGCGGCCGCCCGACCGTAGTCGCCGCGCCCGACTCGCCGCGTGCCCGGGCGTATTTCGAGATGGCCCGCCGCACGGCGGGTGCGCTATCCCTGCGCGCGCGCGACCGCAGCAGCGTGTTCCCGAAGATCGTCATCGAAGAAAGCTGACGTGGCCGCATCGCACGAGGCTGCGCGCTCGGCCGCCTACACGGGCATCCTGCCGTGCCAGAAAATAAAGGAGATGCTGGCCACGGGGGAGATCCTGCCGGCGGCCCTGGAGGAGATCGCGCCTGACCAGGTCCAGCCGGCGAGCATCGACCTGCGCCTCGGCGAGTGCGCCTTTCCGGTCGATGCCAGCTTCCTCCCCGGCAAGGAAATGAAGGTGCGCGACAAGATGCGGGAGTTGGATTCCAGCTACGAGCGCTTCCAGATCGATCTGCGCGGCGGTGCAGTCCTGGAAAAGGGCCGCGTGTATGTCATTCCGCTGCAGGAAGCCATCAACCTGAGGAGCGGTGTCGCTGCCTTCGCCAACCCGAAGAGCTCGACCGGACGCCTCGATATCCTGACGCGGCTCATTGCGGACGAGGCGACCCGCTTCGATCGGGTGGCGGAAGGCTATCAGGGGCAGCTCTACCTCGAAGTTGCGCCACGCAGCTTCAGCGTCGTGGTCAGGACGGGCACGCGCCTGAACCAGCTGCGCTTCCGTCGCATGCGGGGCGAAAGTCCCAAGCCCATCACCGCCGCCGATTGGCGCGCGCTCATCACCGAAGGTCAGATCGCCGACTCCACCGCGATGACCGCGATGACCGAAAAGACCGGTGACCTGCCTTTCACCATCGATCTCAAGGGATCCGGCGGCGAGAACGCCCTCATCGGGTGGCGCGCGAAGAAACACACCCGGCGCATCGATCTCGATCGCCGCGACTACGATCCGTTCGATTTCTGGGAGCCCATTCGCTTCCACCGCGACTCGTCCCTGATCCTCGATCCGGACGAGTTCTACATCCTGATGACCAAGGAGGCGATCGCGGTGCCGGCGGAATTTGCGGCCGAAATGCTGCCCTACGACACGCGCGCCGGCGAGTTCCGCGTTCACTACGCGGGCTTCTTCGATCCCGGCTTCGGCTGGGACGTGCACACGCGGCAGGCCGGCAGCAGCCGCGGCGTGTTGGAAGTCAGGTCGCACGAGGTGCCATTCCTGTTGGAGCACGGGCAGACCGTGGGTTGGTTGCACTACGAGCGCATGGCGGAGCGGCCGGACGTGCTCTACGGGCACGACATCGCCTCGAACTACCAGGGACAGCACCTGCGACTGGCGAAGCAGTTCCGGCCGCTCGCGACGACCTAGAGAGCCTGCTCGCGGGCGGTGACGTCACTTGCGAGTGAACGTCCGAATCTGCAGCGCTACCTGGGTGCTGCCCTTCACATGCTGCTCGGCGCGAGCCGGCATGTAATCGAGCGCGGGAGCGAGCCACAGATAGGTCGTCTTGTCCGAGCCCGGCTTGTGGCTGGTGTAGAGGATGGTGCGTAGCTTCCCGAGCGGAGTGTCGAGTGTCCTCTGCTCGTGTCGGACGTACTCGAAGCGATCGATCTCGTCGGTGTTGAGCATCCAGAAGGCGTTGGGGGCGCAGTCCTGTGCCCGCAGCCTGAGCATGATCGCGATCTGCACCGACAACGGATCCTGGGTCCCGGTTTGCAGCTTGAGGTCGAGTCGCTTCCCCTTGGCCGTGCCGGTCACGTGGCCGTCCTTCCAGTCGAATTGCGCCAGCACCTCGTTGCCGGCGCCCACCGCCTGGAAGGCGAGCGGCTCCACTTCGCCGGCGGTGATCCGCAGGCGGCTCGACTGACGCAACGGGTGCGGGAATGCAAGCCGGAAGACGCCGTATGCTTCGTCGGTAGAGGTGTACAGATATAGCTGCGGCGCGGTCTGGCGCAGCTCGAGCGTGGAGCTGCCGGCTGAGACACCATGCCATGTAATCGCGTACGTGGCGACGAACGGGACGGGCTCCGAGGCCGGCGCAGCGTGTGCCATTGCGGCCGCTGCCGCGAGCAGCGCAGCAGCCAGGCTCGCGCGCTCAGTCCTCCGTACCGTCATATGCTGACGTCTTCAGGGGAAATCCTCCACCAGAGGCGCGGAGAGCGGCATGTCATCGAGCCAGGGTTGGTCATCGCGCCACGCAAGCCTGCCGTCGGCGAGCCAGCCGATGACGCGTGGGTAGATGATGTGCTCCGTCGCCTGAACGCGCGCTGAGAGCGCGTCCTCGATGTCTCCCGGCCGCACGGTGACTCTCGACTGGAGAATGACCGGTCCGCCGTCGAGTTCCGCGGTGACGAAGTGCACGCTGGCGCCGTGCACCGCCTCGCCGGCCTCGAGCACCCGCCGGTGGGTGTGCAGGCCGCGGTAGTTCGGCAGCAGCGAGGGGTGAATGTTGAGCATGCTGCCGGCGCGCGCCTCGACGAACTGTTGCGACAGGATGCGCATGAACCCGGCGAGGACGATGACATCCGGCCGCGCGGCGGCGAGTGCAGCGTCGAGCTCCTGCTCGAATTGCAGGCGCGCCGTCGTGCCGCGCCATGCCACGGTGCGAGCCTCGAGTCCCAGAGCGCGGGCAGCATCGAGGCCGGCAACACCAGCCCGCTCGGAAAGCACGACGGCGACGCGTGCATTGATCCGCTCCTCGGCGCAGGCGCGCGCGATGGCGACCATGTTGGAGCCGCGGCCGGAGATGAGGATCGCGAGCCGCAGCGGGTCCGTGCCGCTCACTCTGCGATGACCACGCCGCGCGTGCCCGGCCGGATCTCGCCGATGATCTGCGCCGACTCACCCTGCGCGGCAAGGAGGGCGAGCGCCTGCGACGCGTGCTCCTGCGGCACGACGGCAATCATGCCGATGCCACAGTTGAAAGTGCGATACATCTCATCCGGCGCGACCCGTCCGACCTGCTGCAGCCAGTCGAAAACCGGATCGTGATGCCAGCGGCGCCGCTCGAGTACGGCCTCCAGACCATCCGGGAGGACGCGCGGGATGTTGTCGGTCAGGCCCCCGCCCGTGATGTGCGCAAACGCGTGCACTTTGAGCTGCCGCGCGAGCGCGAGGAGCGGCTTGACGTAGATGCGCGTCGGCGCGAGCAGCCGATCGAGGAGCGGCTTGCCGTCGAGCTTGGTGTCGTTGCCGGCGCCGCTCAGCCCGAGGAGCTTGCGAATGAGAGAGTAACCATTCGAGTGTGGTCCGGAGGAAGCGAGACCGATCACGGCATCGCCGGCGCGTACCGCTTTGCCATCGATAATCGCGTCCTTCTCCACTACTCCAACACAGAAGCCGGCAAGATCGTAGTCCTCGCCGTGGTACATCCCGGGCATCTCCGCAGTTTCCCCGCCGACGAGGGCGGCGCCCGCTTGCGCGCAACCTTCCACGATCCCGCGGACCACGGCTTCGGCCACATCGACCCGAAGCTTGCCGGTGGCGTAGTAGTCGAGAAAGAAGAGCGGCTCCGCGCCCTGTACCGCGATGTCATTGGCGCACATCGCGACGAGGTCGATGCCGATCGTGTCGTGGCGTCCGGAGTCGATCGCGAGGCGCAGCTTCGTACCTACGCCGTCGGTACCCGACACCAGCACTGGATGCCGGTAACCCGGAGGCAGCTCCACCAGCGCACCGAAGCCGCCGATGCCCGCCAGCACCTCCGGCCGTCGCGCGCGCGCGACAAGAGGCTTGATGCGCTCGACGAGCTCATCGCCGGCATCGATGTCGACACCGGCATCGCGATAGGTCATGCCGCGGCCTTCACTCACCAAAATGCCCTCGTGTTCAGGCCGGAGCCTTTGCGTGTGGTATTGTACATTTTGCGCGATTCACGGCGCGATCCAAACACTTCCGATGCTCCGCCGCCACACAAACGCGAACAGTCTCGTCCGTGCAGCGCTGCTGCTTGCGGCCTGCACCGCGCTGCCGGTGGCGGCCTGGGCGGCGCGTCCCGTGCCGGTGTTCCAGGTCGATGTGGCGGGGCAGTCGCCGCCGGCCCTGCAGCAGGCCATGCGCGCGGCGCTGGTCCGCGCCACCGGGCGGCGGCAGGCGGCGAACGACCCGATCTTCGCCGGACTGATTGCCGATGCGCCCAAATATGTCCGCACCTATGATCGCGGACCGCAAGGGGAGATGCAGGTTCTCTTCGATGGTCCCGCCGTAGACAAGGCCATCGCCGCGGTCGATCGCAGCGTCTGGGATCCGGACCGCCCGTTCACCCTGGTAGTGCTCTACCCGGCGCCCGACCAGACCGCGGATGCGGCCGGACTCGAGCAGGCCGCGGAGGAGCGGGGTCTCCCGATCAGCATCGTGCCCCTACCGGTGACGGACGACAGCGGCAATCTGCTGCCGCGCGAGGCTCTGCTCGAGATGGCGCATCGCTACGGCGCGGATCAGCTTCTGATGGGGACGCCGCCGGCCGCGTCGCCGCCGCCCGCGCCGGCAGCGCCAACGACGGCACCACCAGCCAACGGAGCGCCCGCCGGCAGCGCCGCGCCGCCTGGTGCAGCGCCACCGGGAGCGGCGCAGGCGACTGCCGCGGTCACTTCTCCGTCGCTGCGGCAAGGCGCGCCGCCGGCCTGGCAGTGGAGGCTCTATACTGACTTCACGACTCAGAGCTGGAGCGGCGCGCTGACGGCCGGGATCGACGGTACCGTCGACCTGCTCGCGCCGGCGGCGGGAGCCACGGTGGCCAACGGGGCAGGGGAGACAGAAGTGGAGATCGAGGGGGTATCGAGCCTGGCCGACTATGCCAACATCGAGCTGATGCTCGGTGCCGTTCCCGGCGTGCGCGCGGCAAACATCAGACAAGTCACCGGCGATTCGATTCTCTTTGACCTGACAGTGCGCGGTGGCGGCGCCACCATCGATCGGGCGTTGACGAGCTCGCCGAGCTTCAGCCGCGTCGCGCCCGCCACGCCCGCAGGCGGAGGATCCGGGCTGCTCGTCTACCGGTACCGGCCGGGGTAGGCGCGCTCGAGGCCACGCGCCGACGCAGCTTTCAAATACCGTGCGTCACCTGCCCAACCTCATCTGTCTGGTGCGTCTGGCGCTGATCTGGCCGGTCGCCATCTCCCTCTATGGCGGCCGTTATGATCTCGCGCTCGTGCTCTTCGTGCTGGCGGCGATCTCCGACGGCCTGGATGGCTACCTGGCGAAGCGTTTCAACTGGATCTCGGAGCTCGGCAAGATCCTCGACCCGGCGGCCGACAAGCTGTTGCTGGTGACGGTGTTCGTCGAGTCGACCTGGCTCGGCCTCGTTCCCTGGTGGGTGACCGCGGCCGCGGTTGGGCGCGATGTCATGATTGCCCTGGGCGCGCTCATCTACCGGATGTGGTTCGGGCCGCTGCGTGGGCGGCCGACGATCATCAGCAAGATCAACACCGCGGCACAATTGCTCTATCTGACGGCGGTCATGTTGGGCGCCGCGGCCGCGTTTCCGCCCTACGGTGTGCGGCGGGCGCTGGCGCTCACCGTTTTCGCCACGACCGTGCTCTCCGGCCTCAACTATGTGCAAGCCTTCACCCGCAAAGCCTGGGGCATGGCGGTGGCGCGCGACGGGGGCTCGCGGCTGCGTGACATGGAAGCCGCACGGCGTGACCGCGACGCCAAGTCCGCCTGAGGAGCGCACGTGCGTCAGCTTCCCCTGGGTGTGCGTCTGCCGGACCGCGCGGTCTTCGCGAGCTTTTTGCCGGCCCGCAACCGCGAAGCGCTCGAGCACGTCAGGCGGGTCGCCGGCGGCGAGGTGGCGGGCACAACCTGGATCTGTGGACCGGCAAGCGCGGGCAAGACGCATCTGCTGCAAGCGGCTTGCTCACAGGCAGCCGAGTCGCGCCGCGCCGGCTATTTCCCGCTGGCGGAGCTCGCCACCCTCGGCGTCGGCGTACTCGAGGGGTTGCCGCAGCTCGAGTGCCTCTGTATCGACGATCTCGAGGCCGTCGTCGGCCGCCTGGAGTGGGAGAAAGCGATCTTCGGGCTGCTGCGCGAGGTGGAGGAGTGCGGCGGCGCGCTCATCATGGCGGCACAGCCGCCGCCGGCGCTGCTTCCCTGGGCGCTGCCCGATCTCGGCTCGCGCTGCGCGGCGGCAGCCGTGCTGCAATTGCGCGCACTCGATGAGGCGGAGCAGCAGCAGGCGTTGCAGCTGCGCGCGCGGCTGCGCGGCTTCGAGCTCCCCGAGGAGACCTCACGCTGGCTGCAGCGTCGTTTTTCGCGCGACATGCGCCGCCTCTACGGCCTTCTCGACACCCTCGATGAAGCGGCCCTTGCCGCGCAGCGGCGACTCACGGTGCCGTTCATCCGCGAGGTGTTAGGTCTCTCCTAACTGCGCCGCCAGCGACGCGACTCTTTTACCCAACGCCTGCGCCAGAGCCCGCTCGTCGTCAGTCAGCGCCGGGTCATCTTCGCTCCCGGCGACGTGTGATGCGCCGTAGGGTGTGCCGCCGGAGCGTGTCTGCTGCAGGGCCCGCTCCGTGTACGGCAGGCCGACGAGATACATACCGTGGTGAAGAAGCGGCAGCATCATCGATAGCAGCGTCGCCTCCTGGCCGCCGTGGATGGTTTGCGTCGAGGTGAAGACACCGGCCGGCTTGCCGGCGAGCGCGCCCGAAACCCATAGAGTCGATGTCGAGTCGAGAAAGTATTTGAGCGGCGCCGCCATGTTGCCGAAGCGGGTCGGACTGCCGAGGAGGAGCCCGTGGGCATTACGCAAGTCCTCGAGCGTGACGTAAGGCGCGCCCGTCAGGGGCACCAGCTTCGCGGGACGCTCGTTCTCCGCGCTGATCGCTGGCACGGTGCGCAGTTTCGCGGCGGCGCCGGCGACACTCTCGACGCCACGGCAGGCCTGACGGGCCAGCTCGGCGGTCGAGCCGTTGCGGGAGTAGTAGAGCACCAGAATTTCGATCATCGAAGCTTCACCTGTCCCGGGCCGTGCGCAGGGCACGGCATACGGCCGTACCGGCCTGGGCCGGGTGTGCGGATACGTTGCCACAGCGCGATGCCTCCTACCATGCGTCCGAGAAACTGCGCACCAGCAGTCTGGGCCACCGCGCGGCGCTGGAGGGAGGGGCCATTTCGGGTCGGTCGGGGCAGAAATCGGTATATTCGGGCCGTGATCTGCAAGAAATGCTTCGTTTCCGGCCGCGTGCAGGGGGTGTTTTATCGCGGTGCCGCCGCGCAGCGGGCGCGCGAGCTCGGCGTGCGCGGCTATGCGCGCAACCTTGCCGACGGACGCGTGGAAGTGCTGGCCTGCGGTGACGAGGGCGCCGTGCAGGAATTCGTCGGCTGGCTCTGGATCGGCTCAGCGGCCGCGAAGGTGAGCGCGGTGGCGATCACGGATGTCCCCGAGCATGACGCGCCTGCTGGATTCCATACCGCTTGAAGCCCAGATCGTCGGCGCCGGACCACCTTTCCCAATCGGTGAGCACCCGGTCGGGATACTCGGGGTGGCCCACGCTGCCGTTGTATTTTTCCAGCGCCAGGCGTACGTCGTTGTGGGTGTGCTGCAGATAGAAGCGGAGAATGGCGCAGCCCATACGGATGTTGGGCGCGACGTGCACCAGCTCATAACCCTTCATCCCCAGCCGCTCCGGCCAGTAGGGCATCACCTGCATCAAGCCGACGGCACCGGCGGAGGAAACCGCCCAGCGGTTGAAGTCGCTCTCCACCTGCATCACCGCCATGACGAGCCCCGGCGGTACTTTCGACTCCCCGGCGCGGTGCGTCTCGCAATAGACCTGCTGCAGGATCGCCAGCCGCTCGGCCGGTTGCGGCACGAAGCGTTTCAGCCGCGGCTCCATGAGCGTGTACCAGACCGCGGCGTCGTAGCGGTCGACGAAGCACTGCGCCTGTGTGATGGCGCGCTGGACGACCGGACCCAGCGCCGGATCGCGCTGTTGGTCGGCGTGCGCGGGAGCGGGAGTCGCAAGCAACGCAAGCAGCAACAGCGCGGCGATGTGCAGGCACCGCACAGTGGCCGCCCGCCACTGCCGACGCTCAGCGCAATCGTGCTTTGATGAAGTCGACCGCCTCACCGGCCGGAAACTCCGTGCTCTCGCTGTCGCGGCGGTAGCGGTATTCCAGCCGGCCGGCTTCCAGGCTGCGGTCACCGACCACCAGGCGGTGGGGGATGCCGAGGAGCTCCGCGTCGGCGAACTTGACCCCGGGCCGGGCGTCACGGTCGTCGTAGAGCACCTCGATGCCCTGGGCGGTGAGGTCGTTGTAGAGACGGTCGGCAACTTCGCGTACCCGGGCGGACTTCTGCAGGTTGAGCGGCACCAGTACCACCTGGAAGGGTGCCAGCGGCTCCGGCCAGATGATGCCGCGCTCATCGTGATTCTGCTCGATGGCCGCGGCCACGACGCGCGTCACACCGATGCCATAGCAGCCCATCAGCAGGGTTACTTCTGTGCCCGACTCGTCGAGCACCGACGCCTTGAGCGGCTCGCTGTATTTGCGCCCGAGCTGGAAGATGTGTCCGACCTCGATGCCGCGCGCAATCTTGAGGTGTCCACGGCCACTCGGGCTCGGGTCGCCTTCGCGCACGTTGCGGATGTCGGCGGGCGTGACTTCGCCGACGTCGCGCTCCCAGTTGACTCCAGTGAGGTGGATGTCTTTCTGGTTGCCGCCGCAGATGAAGTCGGCCAGAGCCAACGCGCTGTGATCTACGTAGATGCGGCAGCGCAGGCCGACGGGGCCTATGAACCCGGCTTCGGCCCCGGTCGCCTCGGCGATGCGTTCGGCCCCCGCCATGCGCAAGGGAATGGCAACACCCGGCAGGCGCTGCGCTTTGGTGGCATTGAGCTCGTGATCGCCGCGCACGATGAGTGCCACGACGCCTTCCTCCGAGCCTTGGACGAGCAGCGTCTTGATACACCGCGCCGGCTCCACCTTCAGCATGCGTGAGAGTTCAGCGATGGTGCGGGCACCGGGTGTTGCCACGCTGGCCATCGCTTCCCGCGGCGCGGGTCGCGGCTCCTTCGGAGGCAGAGCAGCGGCCGCTTCCAGGTTGGCCGCATAGTCGTCCTCGTCGGAGAACACGATCGCATCCTCGCCGGAGGTGGCGAGCACGTGAAACTCCTGCGAGACATCGCCGCCGATCGGCCCGGAGTCCGCTTTGACCGCGCGGAAATCGAGCCCCATGCGCGTGAAGATGCGGGTGTAGGCGTCGTACATGGCGCGGTAACCCTGCTGCAGCGAGGCGGCATCGACATGGAACGAGTAGGCGTCCTTCATGATGAACTCGCGCGCGCGCATGACGCCGAAGCGCGGGCGGATCTCGTCGCGGAACTTGGTCTGCACCTGATAGAAGTTCACCGGCAGCTGGCGATAGCTCTTGATGTCGC
>JBOIAB010000111.1:0-1924 GCA_050738635.1 Steroidobacteraceae bacterium | reverse complement strand
CCTGAACGCCGGACTCTTTCTGAAATTCTAGTTGATGGCGCTGGATCCGGGCATCCTGCCCGGATCCAGCGCGGTCTCGCAGGGGCGAGGCCCAGGATGGGTCGAGCAACAGCGCGGTTTTTGCTCGCCGCCTCCGCCACCTGCGGCGGCGGGGCACGTCCCTGTGCCTCGTACTTCACTCGCTACTCGTGACCTTGACCGGAGCCGTGTCGCAGTTCCAATGCTCTGTGATGCAGAGTACTTGACGTAATCGAGGGGTCTGCTACATTCGAGACAAACGCCTCAGGGTCCGTGTGCCGATGCGATCGAACAATACCGTCGCGATGGACAGCCATGCGCTCGGGACGCTCAACTACATCCGTGCGTCGATTGATGCGGCCGGGGCGTTTGCGGTGCCCGGCACGGCTGGCATCGCCATGGGGGCGGTGGGGCTCGCAGCCGCGGCAGTCGCCTCGGTTCCGGCGTTGGCCGGCCACTGGCTGATCATCTGGCTGACGGCGGCCACGGTGGGCGCGGCACTCGGTGTCGTGCTGATCGCCCGCCATCGCTCGGGTGTGGGCCTGCCGCTTTACAGAGGACCGGCGCGGCGCTTCGTGCTGTGTCTCTGTCCGGCGCTGCTGGCGGGTGGCGTGCTGACCGCCGTGCTCTATCAGGCGGGCGCGACACGGCTGCTCCCCGGAGTGTGGCTGCTGCTCTACGGCTGCGCGGTGTTGTCGGCGACGCTGATGACCGCACCGGCCATGATGCGGCTCATCGGCACCATGGGTGGGCTCTTCGTGGTATGCGGGGCGCTCGCTTTCGAGGTCGCGCCGCACTGGCACAACGTGATCCTCGGCAGTGGCTTCGGTCTGCTGCACCTGGTGTTTGGATTCCTGATCGGACGCGTCGATGACGTCGAGCGCTCGCCGTCATGAAAACCGTCGCACGCAGGCGTGAGACGACCATGCGTTCGCCTGAAGCCAACAAACCTGTGCCCGCGCCGGTACCGATTCGCCGCGGCGGTGGCGAGGACTCGAAATTCGATCGTCTGGTGTATGAGCGCGTGCGCCTCGGCATCATGAGCGCGCTCGCGGTGAACGCCCAGCTCACCTTCAATGAGCTCAAGGCACTGTTCGATGTCAGCGACGGCAATCTCAGCGCGCACGCGCGCAAGCTCGAGGAGGCAGGCTACATCGAGTGCTCGAAGTCCTTCGCCGGGCGGCGCCCGAAGTCGGAGTACCGGCTGACGCCGGTCGGCCGCCAGGCGCTATACCGCTACCTCGAGCACATCGAGGCGGTCATCAAGGCGACGCGGCGGTCGTGAGGGGAGCGATGAGTCTGCACGTCGCGATCATCATGGATGGCAACGGCCGTTGGGCACAGCGACGGGGCATGCCGCGTAGTGTCGGGCACGTCCATGGCGCCAAGGCCGTCAACGGCATCGTGGAAGCGGCCGCACGCGCCGGCGTCCGCACGCTGACTCTGTACGCGTTCTCCGCCGACAATTGGGGGCGACCGGGCATCGAGGTCGACGCGCTGATGCGGCTGCTGCAGCGGTATCTGACGACCGAGACCCGCCAGTGCGTCGAGCAATCGATCCGGATCAATGTCATCGGCCGCCGCGACCGGTTGCGGCAGAGCCTGGTGCGCGCCATCGAGCAGAGTGAGGCCCTGACGGCGGGCTGCTCGCGCATGCACCTGCGTATCGCGATCGACTATTCCTCGCAGCACAGCATCCTCGAGGCGGCTCGCCGCGCCACGGGCAATGGCAGCACGAGCGTCGAAGAGTTCGAGACCCTGCTGGCGCAGGTCGACCATTCGGTGCCGGATACCGGTGCCGTGGATCTACTGATCCGCACCGGCGGCGAGCAGCGGCTGTCGGACTTCCTCCTCTGGGACTGCGCCTATGCGGAGCTCTACTTCACCGACCGGCTCTGGCCGGACT
>JBOIAB010000110.1:0-9803 GCA_050738635.1 Steroidobacteraceae bacterium | reverse complement strand
GGGCGAGGATGGCTGCAGGCGCTCGCCGTCTATAGCGAGCGCCGGACGCTCGCGATGCTTTTCCTCGGGTTCTCGAGCGGACTGCCGTTCTACCCGGCCTTTCAGACCATGACCATCTGGCTGCGGGAGTCCGGTATCGGGCTGCAGCTGATCGGCATGGTGGCCTGGGCCACGATCCCCTACTCGCTGAAGTTCCTCTGGGCGCCGGTCGTGGACCGGATGCCGCTGCCCCTTCTCACGAGGCTCCTCGGCCGCCGGCGCGCGTGGTTGCTCCTGGCCCAGGCCTGCATCGCCATCGGTCTCTTGCAGCTTGCCGGGAGCGAGCCCACCGCCGGCATGCGGCGCATCGTCATCTGGGACCTGTTCCTGACTTTTTTCGCGGCAACCCAGGACATTGCGCTCGACGCGTGGCGCATCGAGTCGGCTCCGATCGCCATGCAGGGTGCAATGGCGGCCGCGTATCAGGTTGGGTACCGGATAGCGTTGATCGCCGGCAGCGCGGGCGCACTCACTCTCGCGCAGACCTACAACTGGCATGTGAGCTACGCCGGCGTGGCGTTGCTCGCATCCGTCGGATTGGTGACGACGCTCTGCGTTCGGGAGCCGGAGGTGCCCGCCTCGCGCGAGTCCGCCGAGCGGGAGGCGCGCGCGGTACAGTGGGTGGAGCGGCGCGCTCACTGGCCAAAGTCCCTGCAGGACGCCGGCGAGTGGTTCATCGGCGCGGTCGTCTGCCCGTTCATGGATTTCTTCACCCGCTACCGTGGCATCGCGATCGTCACGGTGGCACTCATCGCCGCTTATCGCCTGACCGACTACGGCGAGGGCGCCATGACTCTGCCGTTCTTCCACGATCACGGCTACTCGAACGAGCAGATAGCCTGGGTGGTCAAGATTGTCGGCTTGACCGTGTCGGTGTTCGGAGTATTCCTGGCCGGCCTGTTGGTGGCGAAATGGGGCCTGCTGCGCTCTCTCGTGGTCGGAAGCGTTTTGATGATGATCTCGAGCTCCGGTTTCGCCGTGCTTGCGACCACTCACACACCGACGCTCTTCGGACTCGGACTCGCCAACGGCTTCGACAACCTCGCCATTGCCGTCCAGGGCACTGTCTTCATCGCGTACCTCTCGAGTCTCACCAGCCAGAAGTACACGGCGACCCAATACGCGCTCTTCTCATCACTGTTCGCGCTGGCCGGCAAGACGGTGGAGGGCTTGTCGGGCTTCGTGTCGCACGCCACAGGTTATCCGCTCTTCTTCGTTTACACGGCAGCGCTCGGCATTCCGGGTCTGCTGCTGCTCCTCTGGCTATGGCGCCACACCGCGGGCGGCGCGGACCTGGCGGCGCCCGCGCTGGCGGATGCCGGCGGAAATGCGCATGCGGGCGGACGCTGAGCTCGACCTGGAGCGGGTAATCTGCCGCCTTGCGGATCTGGAGGAGTCCGGCGCGCGGGGATTCACCGTGGGTGGCGGTGACTGGCCGCTGCGTGGCTTCGTCGTGCGTTGCGGGAACGAGGTGCGCGCGTTCATCAACCGGTGCCCGCATGCAGGCCATCCGCTGGATCTGCGGCCACACCGCTTCCTCACGCCGGATCGGGCAATGATTCTCTGCTCGTCACATGGCGCGCTGTTCGAGAAGGATGCCGGCCAATGCCTGGCCGGGCCGTGCGCCGGCGAGCGGCTGCGCCCGGTGCAGCTGGAAGTGATCGGCGATGTGGTGCTGATCGCGGCGGACGCGGATCCCGCCGCGCTCGCCGCCTCAGTCGAATTCAAATAAGTCGATACCGTCGAGCGATCCCGCGCGCAGGGTCGGGTCCTCGTTTATGTTGTCGGAGCCGCGACTCTCGTCGTCGCCCGCCTCCACGTCCACCGAGCCACTCCAGTCGTCCGGCGCTTCAGCCGCCTCGAGCGCGCCGTCGTCCCACTGCGCTTCCCAATCCTCGCGGTCCATCTCCTCGACGGTGCCGTCGAAGTACTGGATATCTATCGTGCCTTCGTCGTCGTCGACCGCCACCACTTCGAACAGCTCACCGCCGCTCAAGCGATACCAGTTGCCGATACTGGGTTGAGAAGCCGCCATTTTGAACCTCCAGAAGGCCTGATCCCAAGGCTTCGGATCGCGCGTCCGTGGTGAACGCATGACACCGCGCAGCGGATCCCGGAGGCTGTTATCCTCCGGCCGCCGCGCGGCGGATGGCTCCGATGTTGCGCCTCGCGTATGCCGCTTTCAAGCAGCGAATGACGTACCGCGAGGGCCCATGCTCGAGCAGCCGTTGAAATTTTTCGTCGTCTTCTTCGTGGTGGTGGAGCCGATCTCGCTCATCCCACTCTTCAGCGGTCTCACCCGCGGTGCCACCAGGGAGTACCGGCGACGCATGGCGGTAAAGGCCGTCTGGGTCGCAGCGCTCATTCTCGTGCTCTTTGCCTTGGGCGGAGCGCCGTTCCTCGCGCTGATGGGCATCAGTCTGGGGGCGTTCCGGATCTTCGGCGGCGTGCTGCTCTTTCTGCTTGCGCTGGAGATGGTATTTGCGCGCGAGTCAGGCAGCCGCACCTCGAGCGACGAGCGGGCGGAGAGCCGCAGGCGCGCCGACATTTCCGTCTTTCCGGTCGCCTTTCCATTCATCGCCGGTCCGGGCGCGCTGGCCACCGTGCTCCTCTGGTTCGGACCGGTGCACATCACGCGTCAGCCGGTGATCTTCCTCATCCTGCTCGCAGCGGTGGCCGCGGTGCTCGCCATCACTCTGGTGCTGATGCTGCTGGCGGAGCCGCTCATGCGGCTGATGGGCGTGACGGGCGTGAACGTCACCGGCCGGCTCTTCGGAGTGGTGCTCGGGGCGCTGGCAGTGCAGTTCGTGATCGACGGACTGCGCGCCGCGTTCCTCTTCAAGCCCGGCTGAATTCCAGATCCCAAACCCGGTGACCCAAGCGTTCGCCCCGCCGCTCGAACCGCGTCGGCGATCGCTCCGCCGGGCGCGGTACGAAGCCGCCCTCGGCGGCAACGTTGCGCAGCCGCGGCTCCGCTGACAGTGTCGCAAGCATCTCCATCGCATAGGGTTCCCAATCTGTCGCGAGACGCAGCACACCGCCCACGCGCAGGCACTCGGCCAGGAGGGTCACGAAAGGCGGCTGGATGAGCCGCCGCTTGTGGTGGCGCTTTTTCGGCCAGGGATCCGGAAAAAGGATCAGGATCTCATCCAGGGAAGAGCCGCCGAGATAACGCTCCAGCACCTCCACCGCGTCGCGGCACGCGATCCGTACGTTGCCGAGGGCTCGCTCCTCGAGCTGCAGCAGCAGGCGCCCGACGCCCGGCCGATGCACTTCGATGCCGAGGAAATCCTCCGCCGGGCGAGAGGTCGCCAGCGCCAGCAGGTTCTCCCCACTGCCGAAGCCGATCTCGGCCACCCGGCGAGCACTGCGGCCGAAGAGCGCATCGAGGTCGATGGACGCGGCGCCGAGCTCGATGCCGTAGCGCGGCCAAAGCTGCTGCAGCGCCCGCTCTTGCGCGGACGTGATGCGGCCGCCGCGGGTGACGAATGAGCGGATCGCGCGCGGGTGGTCCGATTCGCTCAAGCCGGGCGCGCGCCGACACGCACGGTCGGCAGGCCCTGCGCTTTCCACTCCGAGATCCCGCCTGCCATGTGCGCTGCCGGCTGTCCTGCCGCCTGGCGCATCCGCGCCGCGGTCAGCGAGCGGCCGCCAGCAGCACACTGAAAAACCACCGCCCGCTCGCCCTCCGGCGGCAGATGGACGGCGTCGAACGTCGACAGCGGGTAGAGCAGTGCGCCGGAGATGCGCTCCGCCGCGTACTCCATGGGCTCGCGGACGTCGACCAGCAGAATGCGGCCCTGCTCGAGCAGAGCCTGGACTTCTTCCGGGTCGTACTCGGTGATTCCGTCGGGTGTGGTATTGCTCATGGGACGATTGTATCAGTGGCCGTGCGCCGCGGCGGGCCGGCCGCCGCGGGCGTGCCCCTGCTCCAGCGGTGTGCGCTTGAGCAGGAATACGATCGGCAGCACGACGACGATGAACACGGTCATCGCCCAGAAGACGTCGTTGAACGCCATCATGTCCGCCTGACGCTGCACGATCTGATAAAGCGCGCCCATGGCCATGTGAGTCGCAGCGCCGGGCGGCGCGCCGCGAGCCGTCAGGGCTTGCGCCAGTGAATGGACGCTGTGCACGTACACGGGATTGAGCGGCTGCAGACCCGCAACGAGGCGCGCCTGATGAAACTGCTCCCGCCGCGCCAGGAGCGCATGCACGAGCGAGATGCCGACGCTGCCACCGATGTTACGGCCAACGGAGATCATCGCCGACGCCCTGTTGGTCTTCTCACCGGGCAGGCCGACGTAAGCGGCGCTGATGAGCGGTACGAACAGGAACGGGATGGGCGCGCCCTGCCACATCCGCGCGAGCGCTATTCCCCCGAACGTCACCGTGGTGTCGAGGTGGCTCATGTTCCACATGGCCAGCGCCTCGACGGCGAACGCGACACCCATCATGATGCGCGGCTGCACGTGAGTCGAAAGAATGCCCGCAAGAGGCATGCTGACAAGCGTGATGATGCCGCCCAGCGTCAGCGCGAGACCGGCCTGCTCGGCGGTGTAGCCGAGCACCTGCTGTACCAGTTGCGGAATGAACTGCGTGGTACCGAAGAGGATCACGCCGATGGTCATGATGACGACCGTGGCGGAGGCGAAGTTGCGATACTTGAAGAGTTTCATGTCGAGCAGCGGATCACGCGCGACCAGCTCCCACAGGACGAAGCCGATGAGGCAGGCCGCGGCGACCAGCGCCGAGCCGCGGATGAGCGGGCTCGCGAACCAGTCCTCCTGCACGCCGCGATCGAGCATCACTTCGAGCGCGGCCAACGCCAGAGCAATGAGGATGGCCCCGGTCAGGTCGAAGCGTATGCCCCGCTCCCAGCGCCGGCGGCGCTCCTCGACGATGAGCGGCGGCTCGTCCACCATCGTGTGCACCAGGAACAGCGCCAGCAGCCCCACCGGGACGTTGATCAGGAAGATCCAGTGCCAGGAGAACTGATCGGTGATCCAGCCGCCGAGGAGCGGCCCCAACATCGGCGCGAGAATAACGGTGAAGCCGTAAACCGCCATCGCCTTGCCGCGCGAGGCCGGCGGGAAGGTGTCGATCAGCATCGCCTGGGTGACCGGTTGCAGCCCGCCGCCGCCCACGCCCTGCACGATGCGGGCGAGGATCAGGACAGTCAGCGACGGAGCGAGCCCGCAGCAGAGCGAAGCGAAGGTGAACAGGGCGACGCTGGCCATGTAGTAACGCTTGCGCCCGAAGACATCGGACAACCAACCGCTCATGGGAATGATGGTCGCGTTGGCGATGAGATAGCTGGTCAGCACCCAGGTAGCCTGGTCGTAGCTCGATGAGGTCGAGCCGGCGATGTGTGCCAGCGACACGTTGGCGATCGCGGTGTCCAGCACCTCCATGAAGGCCGAGATCGAGATGACGGTGGCGATGAGCCACGGGCTGCGGTTGCCGGCGGCGGAGCGCGCCGGGGTCCACCCCTGCGAGCGGGGGCCGGCGGCCGCAGCATCGGCCACTCAGCGCACCTTGATCGTCGGCTCGACCGACATGCCCGGTCCGAGGACGCAGCCCTTCGGCACGGTGTCGAGCGCAATCCGCACCGGTACCCGCTGCACCACCTTGATGTAATTGCCGGTGGCGTTCTCCGGCGGCAGCAGCGCGAACGCCTGCCCGGACCCACGCTGGATGGACAGGACGTGACCGCTGGCTTCGGCCTGCGGGCAGGCATCGATATGGATGCTGGCGCTCTGCCCGGGCCTGAGGCTGGCGATCATGTCCTCCTTGAAGTTGGCGCGCACCCAGAGGTAGAGCGGCACTATGGCCATCATCTGCTGGCCGGGCGTGACATAGGTCCCGACTGCCACGGTGCGGTTCGCGACATGGCCGTCGACCAGCGCCGTCACCGTGGTGTAGCCGAGGTTGAGGCTGGCCTGCCCGACGCTGGCCTGGGCGGTGGCAATGCGGGCGCGCGCGCCAGCCACGGCTGCTTGCGCCGAGTCGATCTGCGCCCGGGCGCTGCGCACACGCTGCTGTGCCGCGCGTTGCTCGGCGACTGCACTGCGGGCATTGGCAACAGCTTCATCGAGCGAGCTGCGGGCGAACGCCTTCGGGTTGAGCGCGCGCAGGGTCTGGTAACGCTTCAGATCCTGCTGCGCGCGGATGGAAGTGGCCGTAGCGCTGGCGGCATCTGCGTTGGCCTGGGCCAGGCCGGCTTGCGCCACAGCTACGCCGGAGGTCGCTTGCCCAAGAGCCGTCTGCGCCTGCTGCCGCGAAGCGAGCGCTTGCTGCAGCGCGAGGCGGTATTGCGCGGGATCTATCTCGGCCAGCGCCTGCCCGGTATGAACGAGCTGATTGTCGTCCACCAGAACCCGCGTCACCTGGCCGGCGATCTGCGGCGAGATATCGACGATGTGCGCCTCGAGGAAAGCGTCGTCGGTGGTCTCGATGCCCGCTTCATGCCACCACCAGAGCGCCCCCAGCACCACCAGCAGAACGAGAATGATGGCACCGCCGGCGATGACGCCGCGGCGGCGGAACCAGGGGCGACCTGGTTTGTGGTCAGGCTTGGCCTCGCCCGCGCGGTCAGGCTCCTGGGACTTGCCGCGTTCACGCACGTCATCCCGAGCCGGCTGCGCGTCGGCCGCACTGGGACTATCGAGCCGCGCGGCGCGGCGGGCAGGATCGGAGGAGGTTTCCACGGTTGCGGTCGCATCCTACGACGAATCCCGACGCAACGCTCGTGCGGGCCGGCCGGTTCCCCGTCAACGCTCGACGACCCAGCCGCTGCGCCGCGCCGCCTCGAGAAAAGCCCGCACATCCGCCGCCAGGGTCAGGTCTTCCGTCCCGGCGACGCGAGTGACTATCTCCGCGCGCGTGTAGTTGCCGTCACACAGGCCCAGGATGGCGGCCGCCGTGGCGTTGAGTCGCACGCGGCCCGACCGGGTGACGAGCGCCGGGCCACCGCCCGCCGGCGGCCGCAGGAGGCGGTGCGCCGGTGCGAGCCGGACTTTCGGCCGCGTTGAGCTCTTTGCCCTCATGTTGTCGCCGGCCCGCGCGCGGGCCGGCTCCTGCCGCGGTGCAAGCGGCGGGCCAACTCGCCCCCAGGCGGTGCCGGCGCGGCGGAATCAGGCGATCAGGTGCGTCGGATCGGCACGATGCCGTGGCGTTTGATTTTGCGGTAGAGCGTGTTGCGGCTGACGCCGAGCTCCGCCGCGACGCGGCTCATATTGCCGTGGAGCTCCTCCATGGCGCGCAGCAGCGCGGCGCGCTCCGCCGCCTGCAGGCGATTGCAGGACGGCTCGCAGTCCTGCGCCGAACCGCTGCCGGAAACCGAATGCGGTCCCGGCAACCGCCCGGGGATTCTGTCCGCGCGCTCATCATGCAGCGATTCGCCATCGCGAATCTCCCGCGGCAAGTCCATGGCGCGCACGACACCGCCCTCGCAAATCGCCAGCGCCGTCCGGATGACGTTGCGCAGCTCGCGGATGTTGCCTGGCCAGGAATAGGCGAGCAGGTGCTGCTGCGCGTCGCGCTCGATGGCCGCGGGCCGGCCATTGCCGGTCTCGGCGGCGAGCGCGTGTTCGATCAGCCGCTCCTTGTCGGAGCGCTCGCGCAGCGCCGGCAGCTCGAGCGTGATGCCGTTGAGACGATAGTAGAGATCCTCGCGGAATGCGCCGTGCGCGATCATCTCCCGCAGGTTGCGATGGGATGCCGCGAGCACGTGCAGATCCACGGCAATGGCGCTCTCGCTGCCGAGAGGCACGACCTCACGCTCCTCGAGCACGCGCAGCAGCCGGCTCTGCAGCGCATGCGGCATGTCGCCGATCTCATCGAGGAACAGCGTGCCGGTCGATGACTGTACGATCCTGCCGCGCAGCCCTTCGCGCCGCGCTCCGGTGAACGCACCGGGCTTGTATCCGAAGAGCTCGCTCTCGATGAGCGTCTCCGGGATGGCAGCGCAGTTCACCGCGATGAACGGCCGTCCGGCGCGCCGGCTGGCGAGATGCATGGCGTGGGCGAATGCCTCCTTGCCCGAGCCCGTCGGGCCCTGGATGAGTACCGACACGTTGGTATCGGCAATCCGATGCGCGCAGCGGATGTTGCGCAGCATCTGCGGGTCCTCGCCCGCCAGCTCCTCGAGGGTCAGGGATGACGCGCGCGCGGGGAGCGCACCACCGGTCTCCGCAGTGGGGTATTCATCGAGCGGCGGAGCCTGCCAACCGCGCGTTGCGTTCGTCATACGAGCCTCCCAACCATCATTCGGTGAGTGCGTCAGGGATGCCACGCTGCACCGTGACAGTGTCACGGTAGGGAAACACGCCGCCGCCGCGACTGCAAGCTCTGCAACGCCTCAAATACGGTGTTTTTCGCGGGTCCGCGCGCTGTCCGTGCAGGCGCATGATCCGCTCGCCCGCACGGCGTTCCAGCAACGTGACAGCTCTGTGCCGTATCGTGGCGCAAAATGGAACAGGAAGCGCGGTTCGCGGAACCTTGTCTCGCGCGCGCAACATCGAGCGTCGGGCCGGCTCGGTTCTGGCACGGCCATTGCACCTGACCGGCTCCGAGGAGGGGCTTTCATGAAAAACCAACTAATCGGCATTCCGGCCGCCGTCGTGTTGGCGCTGGTCGCTGCGCCTTCGGCCCGTGCAATCGATGTAACCGCGGGAGCGTGGACGCTGTCCTTTGACGGCAACGTCAACGCGAACTACATCTATTCGACTTGCCAGGATCACAATGACGTCGCGGGCGGGCTGGCCTGCGTCGCGGACACTACGTCCAACAGCTCATCGGCGGTCAGCAACGGGCTCTTGCCCGCGGCTCTGACCGTGAGCGGCGCTACGACTCAGGACGGCCAGAATCTCGGATTCACGTTCGGGCTCTACCCGGGCATCAGCACCAATGACGGGGGCAGCCCGAACCTGGAGGCTATCGCAAACAACGACCTCGGGCACACTGCTCTCGGCACCGCCGGCCTGGACGTCCGCCAGGTCTTCCTGACCGTGGGCAACAGCAGCTGGGGCAGCATCATGGCCGGCCGCAACATCGGCCTCTTCGGGGCGGACGCGATCCTGAACGACATGACACTGCTCGGCGTCGGCGCGGGCAACGGTGATTATGCGGCGCCGGCGAACACCTCGCTGGGATCGATCGGCCTCGGCTACATCTATACCGACTGGCTCTCGCAGATCAACTACACCTCGCCCGACCTGGGCGGCGCGAAGGTCACGGTCGGGATCTTCGATCCGCTCAACACGCTGGGCCAGACGCCGGTCAACCACAGCACCCCGGGCTTCCAGGGCAAGGTCGCCTACACTGCCGGACCGCTCTACCTGTCGGGAACAGTGCTCTACGAGCAGCAGCACATTCTGTGCACCGACCTCGCGACGAGCGCCTGCGTCGCTCCCGCGTCGGGATCCTACGTGAGCTACGGCAGCACGGCCTTCGATCTCGGCGGCAAGTACGACATCGGCCCGTTCGAAGTCATGGGTTGGTACTACAGCGGCAGTGGTGTCGGCACGACCGGCCTGTTCGTCAACTCCAACGACGCAATGGGTAAGGCGCGCGATTCCAACGGCTTCCTCGCGCAGGTCACCTACAAGATGGGGAACACCAAGGTCGGCGTGAACTACGGGGTGAGCAACCTCGATGGGACCGGGCTCGACCGCTCGACGGCCTGCACAACCCCGGTCGGAGTAGTCATCGGCTGCCTGGTACGACGCAACGACAAGTGGTCGCTGGGCCTGTACCAGAAC
>JBOIAB010000109.1:0-15311 GCA_050738635.1 Steroidobacteraceae bacterium | reverse complement strand
GTCCTGCACCCGAAAGTCCACGCCGCTTCCCAAGGGTTGCGCAGGCGCGTGGACGTCGATGGCCCGGACCTCGAACCCGCGCCCCGCCAGGTACGGCGCGAAGTGCGAGCCGACGAATCCCGCCGCGCCGGTGACGAGTACCCGCCGCATCACTTGCGCGCCGCGACGGCGACCGCATAACCGCCGCGGCCCGGAATCAACCTGTCGAGCAGCGAGAAGAGATACATGAAGGGATAGATCAGCGAGTACATGCGGTACTCCTTGCGCACCGCCTCGAGCTCCTTGCGGGAGGTCGGAGCGATGGTGCCCGTCATCACCGGGGGATGCTCTTTCTTTCTGGCGAGCACTTTCACGTAACCGAAGTTGATCACCAGCTCGGCGAGCTCCGTGAAGAAGCGGGAGTAGCCGCCGCTCGCCAGCGGACGCATGCTCACCGAGCGGAACATCTCCTCGAGGTCGCGGACGCGGTAGCCCTGTACGACGTGGCCGTAGGTCGCCGGTCCCATCCCGATGAGGCGCTTCAGCGCCGCGACGGGCAGGCGCGTGTCGCCGTTCGGCGTGGTGATGATCGCGAGGCCGCCCGGCGCGAGCACCCGGCGGATCTCCCGGTTGAGGCCGCTGATATCGGCGAAGTGCTCATGGACATCGATGATGATGACGACGTCGAAGACGCCGTCGGAAAAGGGAAAGCGGTTGATGTCGACGTGCGCCACGGGGTCGCCGAGGAACTCGGACATCTCCCCGATGCCCTGGGGATAGACCTGTCCCCAGCTCCATTTGCCGCCGGCGGCGCGGAAGTGATGGTTCATGGCGCCGTTGTTGTCGTGTCCGGAGACGAGCAGACACTGCTTGCCGGCCGTCGGGCCGAGGAGCCGCTGCAGCAGCTGCACCTTCTGCCGCTTCTTCAGCGATTTCGCATACATCTGCAGCTGCCACGGTGTGCCGCCGGCGTGCGGCGTGGGCGGTGCGGGGGGCGCGGCAATGGGGCTTCCGGCAACGGGACTGGTGGTCGTCATGTGCGGCTCCTCGGGTCAGGCTGCGGCGGGCTCGAGGTCGCACGCCAGCGGCCCGTGAAATGCGGCGAGCTGGCGCGCGGCCTCGTCCACCTGGGCGCCGGTTTCCTTGGCGCTCCAGCGCAGCTCGCGCGCCAGTGTGGCCGCACAGGCGGTCAGTGCGGCCCGATCGAGCGCGGCGCTGAGGTAGAGCGGCGTCCGCCGCAGCACCACATCCGCGAGGCGTACCGCCATCTCCGCGCGCGCCGCATACGCGATCTGGGCGAGGACCACCGGCTGATCCGCCACCACTCGCGCGGCGAGCGCGGGCTCGGCGGCCATCAGGGCGAGAACGTGCCGGTGCGCCGCGCCATAACACAGCTCGAGGTATGCCCGGACGGCGGCATCGAGAGGTGGCACGCCCCGCGGGCCCGGGACGATGGTGCTCGCCATCGGGGCCAGCTTGCGCGGCCGCTGGCCGAGCTCCTCGCTGGCGCCGAGCCTGCGGCAGGCCATCCTCACGGCGCGTGCGGCGACGGCCGGTGCGATGGTCCATTTGACTCCGACCACGGAGACGAGCCCCCGCAGCCCGGCCGGCTCGTGATCGATGACCTGCGGGTCGCGCTCGAGCGCGACCTCGGCACCCGTGTTGTCTTCCGCCTCCGGCAGCAGACCCGCGAAGACGCCGCGCACGTCGGCGCCGGTGAGCCGGTGTCGGCCGAGAACCGTGTTGAGGTCGCGCACGAATGCGAGCACTTCCTCGCGCATGACGTCGGGCGAGCGAGTGGACGGAGCGCAGCGCAGGTGGCGCGTGCCGATCAGCGAATAGCCATTCCACGGCAGTATGAAGTACGTTGCGTCGCTCATGCCGTTGGCGCGCACGGTGAGTCCAACGCCGTCGGCGAACGGGAGCGGTCGAGTCAACAGGTTGAATGCCCGCGAGGCGCGGAACATCGGCGCCTCGGGCCGCCCTGCTCCGGCGGGCAGCCAGTCTTCCACCCAGGGCCCGGCCGCGTTGATGACGAATCTCGCCCGCAGCTCCACCTCGCGGCCGGAGAGCTCATCCCGGGCATGGACGCCGCGGATTCGGGCCCGATGGGCGAGGAGACCTGTTGCGCGCACGTAGTTGCTTACTTGGGCTCCGGCATCCGCGGCGGCGGAAATGACCGACAGCAGCAACCGCTCGGTGTCCAGACAGACTGCATCGTGCCACGCCGCGGCGCCATTACAGTCCCGGAGCTCGATGCCCGGGAGCGCCGCATGCGCCGCGGCCTCGCTCAGGAAAGCTCCGCGGGGCAGCCGGCGATCCGCCCGGACGCCACGATTGCGGTCGGCGCCGAGCAGATCGTTGAGCCGCAGGGCGCTGCGCATGACGAGTGGCCCGCGCATGCCGTGGCCGTGTGTCGGCAGGATGAAGCGCAGCGGCCGGGCGAGATGCGGCGCGAGGCGCAGCCACTCGCGGCGCTCGCGGATCGACTCGCGCATGCGCAGGAAGTCGAGACGCTGCAGATGGCGCAGGCCGCCATGCAGCGTGCGCAGGCTGTTGCTCGAGGTTGCGCCGCCGAAGTCCCCGCCCTCGATCAGCGCCACTCTGAGGCCGCGCAGCGCAGCCTCCCAGGCCGCGCAGGCGCCATGGATGCCGCCGCCGACGACGACGAGATCGTAGAGTGTCGTCCCCAGTCGCGTGATGTTACGCAGCATGGACATGAACTCCCGGCAGCTCGATGCCCGCCTGGAACCGGTCGCGCCAGAGCTGCAAGACCATGAGGGCCCAGAGCAGATGGCTGTGGTTGTGTGCCCCGGTCTCGTGCTCGCGCATCAGCCGCGCCACGTAGCGGGCATCGAAGAGTCCTTCCGCGGCGAGACTGCCGGGACTCAGCAGCTCGTGCATGAGCCCGTTCCATTCATGGGCCAGCCACTGCTTCATGGGCATGCTGAAGCCTTCCTTGCCGCGCCGCAGCACGGCCGGAGGCAGCGCTTCGGCGAAGGCGCGCTTCAGGATCCACTTGCGCACACCGCCGCGCACCTTGAGCCGCGAAGGAATCGCGAGCGCGAGGTCCACCACCTCGTTGTCGAGGTATGGCACGCGAGCCTCGAGTGAGCTCGCCATGCTCATCGCATCGACCTTCGCCAGGATGTCTTCCGGCAAGTAGAGCCTGATGTCGCAGCGCATCTGCGCGCTGAGACGATCGCTCCCGCCGTCCTCGAGGACGGCACGTACCAGCCCTTCCGCCGCGCCGGTGACGTGCGCGCGAAACTCGCGTGTGTAGAGCCGTGAGCGCTGCGCCTCGCGCAGGAAGACCATCCAACGAAGGTGCTGCCAGTCGGACGGCAAACTCGCGCCTTCGAGGAAGCGGCGCAGCTCGTTCGCCAGCCCGCGCTTGCCCTTGCCGAGCGGCAGGCCGCGCGCCAGCCACTCCGCGGCGGCGCGCAGCGGCGCCGGCTGCCAGTCGAGGAAACGCGCGCTCAGCCGGTCGGCGCGATAGGTGTCATAGCCGCCAAAGAGCTCATCGCCGCCGTCGCCGCCGAGGGCTACCGTCACCCGGCGCCGCGCCATGCGCGCGACCAGCAGGGTCGGGAACACCGAGAAATCGGCGATCGGCTGATCGAGCTGCGAGATGACCTCGGGCAACAGCGACAGGTAGTCGGGAGTGAGGATCTCCTCGTGATGGCGCGTGCCGCAGTGCGCGGCGACGGCACGGGCATGGCGCAGCTCACTGTAGGTCGGATCGCCGAAGCCGATCGAGAAGGTGAGCGGCGGCGCCGGCGAGACTTCCTTCATGGCCGCCACCAGGATGGAAGAGTCGATGCCGCCGGAGAGGAAGGCGCCGAGCGGCACATCGCTCGCAAGCTGCCGGCGGACCGCATCGAGCAGCGTCTGGCGGACCTGCCGGGTGAGCTCTGCCACATCCGCCACGGGGCTCGGCGCGGCGGCGGGCAGCGACCAGAACCGTCCCTGGTGGAGCTTGCCGGCGGCGAAGGTCAGCCAGCTTCCCGGCGGGAGTTTCCTCACGTCCTCGAAGAGCGTCGTGGGACTCGCCGTGTACTCGAATGTCAGGAATTGGTCGACGCCCAGCGGATCGATGACGCGCGCCGAGCCGCCGGCGGCGAGGATGCACTTGATCTCGGAGGCGAACCAGAGGTTGCCGCCGTGGAGACTGTAGTAGAGCGGCTTGATGCCCATCCGGTCGCGCGCCAGCAGCAGGCGCTGCAGCTTGCTGTCCCAGAGCGCGATCGCGAACATGCCGTTCAGGCGCGACAGGAACTCGAGGCCGTGCTCCTCATAGAGGCGCGGGATCACCTCGCTGTCGCCCGTGCCGCGCAGCCGATGCCCCTTGGCCGCGAGCTCGGCGCGCAGCTCACGATAGTTGTAGATCTCGCCGTTGAAGACCGCATGCACGGTGCCGGCCTCGTTCGCGACCGGCTGATCGCCGGTGACGAGATCCAACACGGCGAGCCGCCGCATCCCGAGGCCGACGCCGGGCTCGAGGTAGATGCCCTCTCCGTCCGGTCCGCGATGGCGCATCACATTGCACATCGCGCCGATCAGCTCGCGCGGCGGGGTACTTCCGCGGGTGACCACTCCGGCGATTCCGCACATGGCGATGCCGTCAGGCGTGCAGCCGTTTGCGCAGCTGCATGCCGATCTGGTTGCGCACGAAGCGCAGCGGCGGCTCGAGGGTGGCGAAGCGCTCGAGCGGCGCCTGCACTTCGGTCAGGGCAACCAGCAGGCTCGCGCCGGGAAGCGCCGGCTCGAGGTCGACCGCCACCTTGAGGCCCATGCGGCCGACCTTGACGACATCGTGCGGGAACGGCAGCGGGTCCGTGCCCGGCAGGTCGCGCACCCCCAGGCGGGCCGCATGCGCGAAGTGCTGCGGGTAGCCCCAGAAGACCGGCCGCCCACCTTCATCGCCGAGGAAGAGCGTCGGCTTGCGGAACTCCTCGACCAGCGCATTGAGGAGCCGGCCGCGGCTGAAGAACCATTTGCCGGGTCCCCAGGGAATGACGCGTGGGACTCCCAGCTCGTCGGACTCACGCAGTACTTCGCGGATCGGTCGTCCGTCCGCAAAGCGGTGCGTGGTGCCAAGCACCAGCACCTCGAGACCCTCGCGGCAGGCCACTTGCCTGCCGGCGACGATGAAGAGCTGTCGCTGCCCGCACCGAGCTACGACGCTAATGGGCTCCTGCGTCGGGGTGACAACCCAGCGCCGCAAGCGCAGGTTCGGACCGCCGTTGGACGCCTTTTTCCCGTCCGCAAGGGCGCGCAGCGCGCCGAAGCAGTCATCCGGCGCGCACTCGGCCAGCAACAGGAAGTAGGCTTTGTGTGCCGCCGGATCGACGCCGTTACTGGCCTTGGCCAGATTGTCGTAGGCGTTTTTCAGCAGCTCATCCGGGTCGTAGCACGAGTGCAGGTGGACGTGCGCGTCGACGCAGGCAATGACCTTGGCCATAAGTAGGCCTTACGAAGCAAGCTTCGGACCCGCTGAAGGCCAAGGAAGCGCGCTTGCCAGCGCGCCATCGCATCGCCGATACTTCCTCTTCTGGAAAAAACAATGCGGAGGTGCTCAGTCGTGTCCCTGCCCAAGAAACCGGATCACTCGCGCCGCTCCTTTCTCACGACCGCCGCCGTGGCCGCCTCGGCTGCGATCGTCGGGCTGAAGCCGCCCGCCGCCCGGGCCGCGGACCTGCCGCATCTTTCCTCGAGCGATCCGCTCGCCAAGTCGCTCGGTTATCAGGAGAGCGCCGCGAGCGTCGACAAGTCGAAGTTCCCGACCTACAAGGCCGGCGAGCACTGCGGGGTCTGCCGCTTCTTCCAGGGCACCTCCGGGGCCACTTCCGGTTACGGCGCCTGCCAGATTTTCGCCGGCTACTCGGTCAATGCCGGGGGCTGGTGCGCTTCGTTCAACGCCAAGAGCTGATTTCGCGCACTTTCGGGGCGCTCACCCGTTTCGGGGGGCGCCCCTGCTTGTTGCTCATTCCCGCCGGCTATACCTAAAGTCCGCGCCCGTGTTCGCACCCCTCCCGGGGCGGGACTAGAATGTCCGGGCTGCCAATAAATCAACTTCCGCCACGAGGTTTCCCATGTCATTGAGAATCGGCGACCAGGCGCCCAATTTCACTGCCGATACGACCCAGGGACGCATCAACTTTCACGAGTGGATCGGCAATGGCTGGGCAATCCTCTTTTCCCACCCCAAGGACTTCACGCCGGTGTGCACCACCGAGCTCGGCTACATGGCGCGTCTGAAGCCCGAGTTCGAGGCCCGCAACACCAAGATCCTCGGCTTGAGCGTCGACCCGGTTGAAGATCACGCCCGCTGGTCGAAGGACATCGAGGAGACCCAGGGCGCGCCGGTCTACTACCCGATGATCGGCGACACCGAGCTCAAGATCGCGAAGCTCTATGACATGCTGCCCGCCGAAACCGCCGGCGAGGCCAAGGGCCGCACGCCGGCCGACAATGCCACGGTCCGCTCCGTGTTCATCGTCGGGCCCGACAAGAAGATCAAGCTCACCCTCACCTATCCGATGAGCGTGGGCCGCAATTTCGACGAGGTGCTGCGGGCGCTCGACGCCATTCAGTTGAGCGCGAAGCACAACGTGGCGACACCCGTGAACTGGAAGCGTGGTGACGACGTCATCATTCCGACCTCCATTCCGGACGCGGAAGCGAAGACGAAATTCCCGGCTGGGTGGAAGGCGCTGCGCCCCTACCTGCGGCTGACACCGCAGCCGAAGTAGAGTCACCGGCCGGGGGGCGACGAATCAGTCCTCCGGCCGCTCCGGATTCATCACCGCCGTCCCCGTTCCCTTCGGGCCGCAACCCGGCGTCCACGTTAGCTCTCTGATGACTTCCGCGGCGTCGGTGCGGACAGTGACCCTGCACCCAGCCAGGTTGTAGCCATCGAATGACCAGGTGGCCTTCTGACCGTCGCCCGCGCGGCTGAGCTCCAAGGGCTCGCTCCACTTCATTTCGAGATCGAGCAAGGGCCGGCCCACATAGCGGGCAGCGATGACGGAGGGGAGTTGCTGCGGCGGCGTGTCGTCGAGCAGCTCGCAGTCGGCGAGCGGCAGGCCCAGGACGAGGCCGAGGACGAGAAGAAAACCTGGACGCAGTCTCACCGCAGCGTGGCCTTCTGCGCCGCCCACGCGGTCAGCAGCGCAAGAATCACACTCGCGGCCAGGGCCAGCACGGCGTGTTGCTTCTCGCGCCTGACGAGACTCTTGCCGTCCAGCGGCGTTATCAGGAACGGCTCGCCGTGAGTAGTCTGTCCGACGACACTCACCCGCGCGTCCTTGGTGGCGACACTCGCCTCCACCTGCTCCCGGGCGGCGGCCCGCACCGCCTCCCACTCGTCGGCATCGAGCTGGCCATCGTGATTGCGATCGAATCTCGCCAGCAGTCCCGCCTGATCGTGCTTCCACTCGACCACGACCTTGCCGACTTCGCGCTCGATGGACTCGACGATCGAGCGTGAGCGCAGCTCACCGAGCACGGTCAGGTGCGCTCCCTGGCCGATCAGTCGCTCGGTATAGCGGTATTCCCGATCGGGGCTCCAGCCGCGCGTCGCGAGATCGGGCAGGCACTCGGGCCGCGGCATGGTGCCGTACCAGGTCTCGTTCACCGTCGGCGTCACATCCGCGCCGACAGGGCCGACCTGACACTCACCACCGGCATCGCGCAGGCAAAAAGGAGCCACGCTGGTGGCGCGATCGATGACCCGCCAATCCCTGCGGTTGTTGCCGACCGGTGTGTGGTACTCGATCTTGTAGTCCCACCAGACGCACGGTTGGCCGCTTAAGGGAGCGCTGATCGGACCCTCGGGTGGCGGTCCCGCCGTGCCTTCGATGTGCACGTAGCCCTGCGCGGCCGAGCGGATTTGCGCCACGGGCGTATCCGCCGCGAAGCGATCGCGGCGCAGGCTGACGAAAACACGGTAGACGGCGTAGACCGTGCCGGCCGCCAGCAGAACGGCGAGCACCAGGAAAAAAACACTCGGCGGGATGCCCTGCGGCGCAGTCACTTGCTGAATGCCAGCCCTACATCGACGTCGGCGGTCTGGGCCGCGTCGAACTTGAGCAGCCGTACGGACGAGAAATTGAACATGCCCGCGACGATCGTGTCGGGGAAGGTCTCGATGCGCACGTTCTGCGTGTTCGCCGCATCGTTGTAGATCTCGCGCCGGTCGGCGATCGCGGTCTCGAGGGCGCTGATGCGCGCCGCGAGATTGCGGAACAGCGTGTCGGCCTTGAGCTCGGGATAACGCTCGGCCACGGCGTAGAGATTGGCGAGACCGCTGCGCAGCATACCCTCCGCGGCACTGACCGAGCCGACATCGCCGGACTGGCGGGCCGCATTGACCTGCGACCTGGCCTGGGTGACGCGCTCCAGTGTCTCGCGTTCGTGCTGCATGTAGCGCTTGCAGACATCGACCAGCTTGGGCAGCTCATCGTGGCGCTGCACGAGCAGCACGTCGATGTTGGACCAGGCCAGCTTGACCTCATTGCGCGTGCGTACGAGGCCATTGTAGATCGAGATCATGTAGCCGAGCAGGAGGACTACGAGCAACAGGAAGATCATGAAGGCGGTCATACCTCACCCCGAATGCCGCGCCAGGAGCGAACCGGCGCAGTGTCCCAGAGGGGCCGCGGCGGCCGCCATCGGCAGCCGCTCGAATTGTGCGCGCGGTAGCACTTCCCCGCCCGGGAACGTGACTCCCGAGGCACTTTGCCCCCCTCCGCGGCGTGCTGGAGCGGCGCGGAAAGTTGGCGCACAATAAGGCGTCGGGCCAGAACCTCGACGCCCGTCGGGGAGGGGCGCTGTCATGCTCCTGCGGCGATCCTTCCGATCCCAGCCTCGGGCGGAGGCACGCGGTCCGTTTGCCCCGTTTGGTGTGCCCCCGGCCCTCAGCTGGGCCCTGCTCGCTTACGCCGCCGTGGCGGTCGCCGCCGGCTGCGGGTTCGCGGTCCTCAGAATCCACTCCGATTATCTGCAGGTGATGCAGGATGAGGGCGACAGACTGCGTGGCGTCACGGCCGCCCTGACCAGCGCCACCCAGGCGATGCTCGATGGCGGCATGGGGGCCGCGCGCGCGGCAGCAAGTGAGATCCGTGCCGCCGGCGGATACGCCCACCTCTCCGGGCGCGGGGTTGGCCTGGCGCTACAGCGTCACCTGACGGGCGGCACTTACGTGCGCTCCCTCTTCCTGGTGGAGAGCGGGCACTACGTGCTCGCCGGCCGCAGTCACGTGTTCGAAGGTGCGCGTCTTCCCCCGTATCTGGCGGGACTGGAAGGCGCCGATGACGTCTGGGTCGGCGCGCCGATGCACGATCCGCAGGATCCCAACCACTGGGTGGTGCCGATCGCCCGGCCGGAGCAGACCGGTCCTGGCGTAAGCGGCTGGGTGGGCGCGTTGCTCAGCTTCACCGGCCTCGAGCAACTGAAGCAGCGGTTCGGCGATGTCGTGAGTCTCCAGGGGCTGGTGGGACTCGATGGCACCATCCTGGCGAGTGTCGGCGATCGGCGCACCGGCCGCAATGTCGCCCAGGCGGACCTCTTCCGCCGCGCCATAGTTGGCCGCCGCCACGGCGGAATCCTCGAAGGCGAGGACCCTTTCAGCGGCAGAACCGTCCTCTGCGCCTACTATCCGTTACGCGGCTATCCCATCCAGGTGGTGGCCGGCCAGTACCGCGACGAGGTGCTGGCGGGTTGGCGGACCCGCCGCCGGCAGATGATCACCGCCACCGCCGCCGTCAGCGCGCTGGTCCTCATCCTTACCGCCTTCCTCACCCACTACATGCGGGCGCTGCGCACTCGCGAGCGTGACTTCAACACCCTGGTCGACAGTGCTCGGTTTGCCGTTTTCCTGCTCGAAGGCGACAAGTTCGTCGACGCCAATCGCACCGCCGCCGTGATGTTTGGACTGCAGAGCGAGCGCGCGGCCATCGGGCTCACGCCCTGGGATCTCTCGCCCGAGATGCAGCCGGACGGCCGTGCCTCGGAAAAGCTGGCGCGCGAGCGTATCCTGACGGCGGCACGTGACGGCGGCAGCACGTTCGAGTGGACGCACAAGCGCGCAGATACCGGCAAGAGCTTTCCGGCGGAGGTCGATCTCTCGAGCCTGAGTACCGACGGCACGACCCTCGCGCTCGCCCTCGTGCACGATGTCACCGCGCGCAAGTCCGCCGAGGAGGAATTGCGGCGGGTCACCGCGGAGCTCCTGAACCTGCAGGACGAGGAGCGGCGGCGCATCGGCCGCGACCTGCACGACTCCACCGGCCAGTCACTGGCGGCGCTCGAGATCGAACTGGCGCAACTCGGGCGCGAGATGGCGAAAATTTCCCCCGAAGGCCGCGCCCAGCTCGAGCATTGCGTGCGCCTCGCGCGGCAGTGCTCCGCCGAAATTCGTACCGCCTCCTACCTGCTGCATCCGCCGCTCCTCGATGAGCTCGGGTTGTCGAGCGCCTTGCGTTGGCTGGCCGATGGCCTGCGGGCGCGCAGCGGCCTGGAAGTCAGGCTGCAGCTGCCCGAGCAGTTGTCCGGGGTCACGCCCGCGGAGGAGCTGGCCCTCTTCCGCGTCGCGCAGGAGGCGCTGACCAACGTGCAGCGCCACTCCTCGAGCCCTTGGGTCGCCATCCGGCTGCGGGCGGAGCCGGGGAGCCTGGTGCTCGAAATCGAGGATGCGGGCCGTGGCATGCCCGCGGCGTCGGCGAGCGACCCCGAGTCCTCTGGCCGGTTTGCCGGTGTCGGTGTCGCAGGGATGCGCGAGCGCATCCACCAGCTCGGTGGCAGTTTCGATGTCGAATCGACCGCGGGCGGGACTCTGGTGCGCGCCTGCATAGCGCTGTCGGGTCGACCCAACCTCGAGCAAGAGATCGTAAAGAGAGTGGCCTCGTGACCCAGACACGGATTTTGATTGCGGACGACCACGAGGTCGTGAGGCGCGGCATTGCCGCGCAGATTGCACAACGTCCCGACTGGGAGGTGGTCGCCGAGGCCACGAACGGACGCGATGCGGTGACGCTTGCCTTGGACCTCAGGCCCGACCTCATTGTGCTAGATCTGACCATGCCCGAGCTCAACGGGCTGGCCGCCGCCACCCGGATCCTCGCCTCCTGGCCGGAGGCGCGCATCGTGATCCTGACCGTGCACGAGTCGGAGCAGCTCGTGCGGGAGGTGCTCGCGGCCGGCGCGCGGGGTTATGTCCTCAAATCGGACGCCGGCCGCATTCTGATGGCGGCGCTCGAGACGCTGCTCGAGGACGGCTCATTCTTCACGCCCAAGATCGGCCGGATGGTGCTCGACGGTTATCTACGCAATCCGGGCTCCGCCGAGGAGCCGAGCACCGCGGCGCTGTCGGTGCGCGAGCGCGAGATCGTGCAACTGCTCGCCGAAGGCAAGAGTAATAAGGAAGTCGCGCTCGCCCTCGGGATCACGGTGAAGACCGCGGAGACGCATCGCAGCAACATAATGCGCAAAGGCGGTTTCGGCTCGCTCGCCGAGCTAGTCCGCTACGCCATCCGCAACCGCATCATCGAGCCCTGAGGGGCATACAGACTCTCCCCCCGGCCGATACCGGAAAACCGCAATTTCCGCTCGCGCCCTACCTGCGTATGGTGCCGCTCCCGTCTGCCATCCGACGCGAGTCACCTTTTCTCGTGACACATCCGGTCGATCTGCTCATTGCCGCCCTTGCCACCGGTATCATGGTGCTCACCTGTCATGGCACCCTGTCGGCCGTCATCTGGGTCTCGAACGCGCGCCCGCGCTGCTCGGCGCGGATGTTGGCCGGCAACACGCTGGCGCTCGGGCTCGGGCTCTGGTCGGCCTGTGCGCTCGAGTCGCTGGCGCTCTACCCGCTCAGCTGGCCACAGCCCGGACTCGCGGGCTGGCTGATGCCGCTCGCCCTCGCCTGCGGCGGCCAACTCTGCGTGCTCGTCTTCGTCGCCGTCCGCGAGCCTGACCTTCCCGCGGGCGCCGGCAGCGCTTTCAGCTTCGCGGCGGCCATCGCCGAGACTCAATGGCTCACCCGGCATGCCAGTGGTGACTCGTTGCAGTGGGGCGCGGCTCATGTGTGGGCGGGGGCCTGGCTGCTCTTCGCCGCTGCGACTTTCGCGGCGGGTCTCTGGCTCGCTTTCGGCGGGCGGGTCCGCCGGCGGATGTCACGTGGTGTGCTCGTAGTGCTGGCCATCATGCTGGCGATCGGTATCCTCGGCGTCGGTGCCGGCGTGCCGGACGAGCTGCGATTCTCGAGCGCCCGCTGTTGCTCGCAGACACTTCTCGGCACGCGCCTGCTCGCTGTTGCGATTGCCGCACTCGCAGCCGCCGCTCTCATCGTCAGGGAGCTGACCGCGGCGTTCCAACACAAGCTCGCGGAGCATGCGGACCGCAGCCGCCACGACGTGGCGGAAGCCCACGCCCGCCTCCACCACATCGCCACGCACGATCCGCTCACCGGCCTGCCGAACCGCAATCTCCTCAAGGAGCGGCTCGCCAAATCACTCAGCGACCGGCACCAGCCGGGGCGCACGATCGCCGTCGCCGCGATCGATCTCGATCGCTTCAGCTCCATCAATCACTCACTCGGCCATGGCGTCGGCGATGGCGTGCTGGTCGAGATCGCGCATCGTCTCGAGGCGGCGGTGCCCCTGCCGCACACGCTCGCCCGTGTCGGCGGTGATTCCTTCGGGCTCCTCATCGACAGCACGACGGCGCGCATGGAGGCGCATGCCATCACGAGCGCGATGCTGGCGGTGCTCGAGCAGCCCTTCCTCATCCATGGTGAGGAAATCCGGGTGCGCGCCAGCATCGGGGTGAGCGTCTACCCTGACGATGCGCGCCGCGGCGACGATCTGCTGGCGCACGCGGAGGCGGCGCTCGTCAGCTCCAAGCGCCATGGCGGCGGCCGGGTGCTCTTCTTCGACCCGAGCATGTCGGATTCCATGCAGGAGCGCCTGGCGCTCGAGAATGATCTGCGGCGGGCGCTCGCGGCGGGCGAGTTCGAGGTCCATTACCAACCGCAGATTTCGACCCAGACCGGCAGGATCCTCTCGGTCGAGGCCCTGCTGCGCTGGCGCCACCCGCAGAAGGGACTCATCGCGCCGAGCTCCTTCATCCCGCTCGCGGAGCAGACCGGGCTCATCGTGCCGCTCGATGCCTGGGTGCTGCAGGAGGCCTGCACTCAGGCGCGCGCCTGGCTCGCGGAATCCGGCGTCAACTTCAAGGTGGCGGTCAACCTGTCGATGCTGCAGTTTCGCGGCCCGGATGCCCTGGAGACGATCGTCTCGGCGGTGAACGCCGCGGGCCTCGATCCGCGCAGCCTCGAGATCGAGCTGACCGAGAGCGCGCTGATGATCGATCCGGACAAGTCGGCGTCGGCCCTGAAGCTGCTGCGCTCCATGGGCATCAGCATCGCCATCGACGATTTCGGCACCGGCTACTCGAGTCTCTCCTACCTGCGGCGGCTGCCGATCGACAAGCTGAAGATCGATCGCAGCTTCATCAGGGATCTGCCCACGAGCGTGACGGACGAGTCGATCGTCCGCGCCATCGTCTCACTCGCTCACAGCGTCGGCCTGCAGGTCGTCGCCGAGGGCGTGGAGACCGCGGAACAGCTCGAGCGGATCCGCACGCTCGGCTGCGATCAATGGCAGGGCTACTACTGCTGCCCGCCGCAACCGGCCGCGGTGCTCGCCGAGCGCCTGGTCGGCGACGCGACCATCTCCTCCACCGGCCTTCGGGCTGCCCTGACACGCGCCTCCCGCCTGCTCGGGCCCTGACCTTGTGCTAGCATCGCCAGCGCAGCCGGCAAAGGGCATCAACTAAGGAGCTTTATGCGACTCCACTCGGCGGTTCTCGGGATGTTTCTCGGCCTGTCAGGGACGGCGTTCGGCGCCGGCGCGACAGCGGGTGGCGATGCGCTGCACAGCAACTGGCTCGACACCCAGGTGAGCCCGGCGCAGAACTTCTACCAGTTCGCCAACGGCGGCTGGCAGAAGAGACATCCGATTCCCGCGGCCTACCCCGCCTGGGGCACCTTCAACATCCTCCAGATCCACAACGAGACGGTCATCCGTCAGCTGATCCAGAATGCCGCCAAGGAACATGCGGCGCCCGGCAGCACCACGCAAAAGGTGGGTGACTTCTACGCGAGCGGCATGGACGAGAAGCTCATCGATCGCGTCGGCGTGAGCCCGCTCTCCCCCGAATTCGACGGCATCGCCAGCATCAGAAATCTCAAGGACCTGCAGCAGGAGGTGGCGCACCTGCAGATGCTCGGCGTCGATGTCATGTTCGGCATCGGGCAGATGCAGGATTTCAAGGACTCCAGCAAGGTGATCGGCATCGCCGCCCAGGGCGGGCTCGGCCTGCCGGACCGCGACTATTATTTGAAGCAGGATCCGAAGTTCACCCAGATCCGCGCCGCCTATGTGGCGCACGTGGCGCGCTCTTTCGAGCTGCTCGGTGACGGCAGGGACCGGGCGGCGGCCGAGGCCAAAACCGTCATGGCGATCGAGACCGGGCTCGCGAAGGCATCGATGTCACGGATCGAGGAGCGCAATCCGCACGCGATCTATCACGTCATGAATCTGACGGAGCTCGACCGGAGCACGCCGAACTTCTCCTGGGGCGATTACTTCCGCCAGATCGGCTATCCGCGGATCAGCAGCATCAACCTCGCCATGCCGCGATTCTTCGGCGCGCTCGGCAAGGACCTGCGCAGCTTGCCGCTCGAGCAGTGGCAGGTTTACCTGCGCTGGCGGCTGATCGATGCCTTTGCGCCCTACCTCTCGCAGCCCTTCGTCGCCGAGGACTTCAGGATGCAATCGGCGCTCACCGGGGCACTGAAGCTGTTGCCCCGTTGGCAGCGGGTGGTGAGCGCCGAGGACGATGCGCTCGGCTTCGCGGTCGGCAAGCTCTACGTGGAGAAGGAGTTCCCGCCTTCCTCCAAGGCGCAGGTGCTCGAGATCCTGCACAGCGTGCGCGCGGCGCTCAAGAGCGATCTGGCGACGCTGCAATGGATGACTCCCGCGACCCGACAGGCGGCGATCGCCAAGCTCGACCTCATGGGCGAGCGCATCGGTTACCCCGACAGGTGGCGCGACTACTCGATGCTGCGCATCGACCGCGGACCCTACGTGCTCAACGTGATGCGCGCCAACGAGTTCGAGCAGCGGCGGGAGTTGAACAAGATCGGCAGGCCCGTCGACCTCGAGGAGTGGCACATGACACCGCAAGAGGTGAATGCCTACTACAGCCCGCCCATGAACAATATCAACTTCCCCGCCGGGATCCTGCAGCCGCCCTTCTTCGATCCC
>JBOIAB010000108.1:0-2119 GCA_050738635.1 Steroidobacteraceae bacterium | reverse complement strand
GCATGATCCACCGCCAGGTTGTCATGCGCGCGCACCCGGAACTCCTCCAGCTTCTTCTCGTCCACCGCGCCGATCCAGCGCGCCGTATGCACGTTCACGGGCTCGAACACACACTGCACGCCATACTCATCCTGCAGCCTGAAGGCGACGACCTCGAACTGCAGCTGCCCCACCGCTCCCAGGATGAGCTCATTGTTGCGCACCGGCTTGAAGAGCTGCGTGGCTCCTTCCTCGCAAAGCTGCGACAGCCCCTTCTGCAGCGCCTTCATCTTCAACGGATCCTTCAGCACCGCCCGCCGGAAGATCTCCGGTGCGAAGTTGGGAACGCCGGTGAACGCCAGCTTCTCCCCCTCGGTGAACGTATCCCCGATGTTGATCGTGCCGTGATTGTGCAGTCCGATGATGTCCCCGGCGAAGGCCTCCTCCGCATGTTCCCGCTCCGCCGCCATGAACGTGAGCGCATCCGCCACCCGCACCTCCTTGCCGAGCCGCGAGTGAAAGAGCCGCATGCCGCGCGTGTACCTGCCCGAGCACAGGCGCAGGAACGCGATGCGATCGCGATGCCCCGGATCCATGTTGGCCTGGATCTTGAACACGAACCCCGACAGCGCCTCCTCGAGCGGCTCCACCTGTCTCTCCAGGGTCTCGCGAGCCCGGGGGCCTGGCGCGTGCGCCGTGAAGGTCGCAAGTAACTCCTCGACGCCGAAGTTGCTGATCGCCGAGCCGAAGAACACCGGCGTCTGCCGGCCGGCGAGGTAGGCGTCCGGATCGAACACCGCGGTCGCACCCCTGACGAGCTCGATCTCCTCGGCGACCGCGTCCATCCGGTCCCCCAGGAGCTCGTGCGCCGCAGCGCTGCGCAGGCCCTGGATGACCTGATTCTCACCGACCCGGCCCCGCTCGCCCGCCACATACACGTAGATGCGGTCCTCCGGCAGGTGATAGATGCCGCGCAGCTCCCTGCCCATCCCGATGGGCCAGGTGACCGGCGCCGTCGCGATGCCCAACACCTTCTCGATCTCGTCGAGCAATTCGATCGGCGGCCGCCCTTCACGGTCGAGCTTGTTGATGAAAGTCATGATGGGGGTGGCACGCAGGCGGCACACCTCCATCAGCTTGATGGTGCGCTCCTCGACGCCCTTGGCGCAGTCGATGACCATCAGAGCCGAGTCGACGGCGGTCAGCGTCCGGTAAGTGTCCTCCGAGAAGTCCTCGTGACCCGGCGTATCCAGCAGGTTCACGACGCAATCCCGGTACGGGAACTGCATTACCGACGATGTCACCGAGATCCCGCGCTGCTGCTCGAGGCGCATCCAGTCGGACGTGGCGTGGCGGGCCGCCTTGCGCCCTTTGACGGTGCCCGCCATCTGGATGGCACCGCCGAAGAGCAGCAGCTTCTCGGTCAGCGTTGTCTTGCCGGCGTCGGGATGCGAGATGATCGCAAACGTCCGCCGCCGAAGGATCTCGGCAGTGAGCTCGGTCATGAATCAAACCGTCTAGAGCGTGTTACGGTGGGCGCGGCGTCCGCGCAGGGTGAGTCTGAGCACGGCGGCATCTTCCCTGCCGCCCACCGCCTGGTAGTAGCCGCGGCGCATACCCACCTGCTCGAATCCGATGGCCAGATAGAGACGGATTGCCGCCGTGTTGGACGGCCGCACCTCGAGAAACGCCTCGCTCATGCCGGCGGTCGCGCCGCGTTCGAGAAGATAAGCCAGCATGCGCCCGCCCAGCCCGCGGCAGCGATGCGTTTCCGCGATGCAAAGATTCAGGATGTGCGCCTCGCCGGCGCCGACGCTCATGACGCCGTATCCGATGACCTGACTTCTTAGCGCGAGCACCCGGCATACATATCCGACGCGCAGGCAGTCGCGGAAGATGCCCTCGCTCCATGGGAATTGGTATGAAGCGCGCTCGACCGCAAAGACCGTGGCAACGTCAGCCTCGGTCATCGGACGGATGCCGATCTCCGGGGTGACATCGAGCAGCTCAGGAGCGATGGCCATTGGACTCTGTGGTCAGTTGCCGGAACACGCTGCGCGCGAACTTCAGGTCCTCCCACGCCTTGCGCTTGTCGGCGGGATTGCGCAGGAGGTAGGCGGGATGATACGTCACCACGAGG
>JBOIAB010000107.1:0-5561 GCA_050738635.1 Steroidobacteraceae bacterium | reverse complement strand
GTTCAGTGGTGCTTAATCGAGAAGCGGAGATGAAATCATCAAACACGTCACTACTTGACAGGTCGTTACATATCAGCAGCCTGTCGGACTGGAAATCGTGGTGAACGGGAAAGTCGGGTTCGGGTTGGACGGTTTCATGCTGGTTGGTGTACAAGTTCGAGAAAATCGATGCCGCTCAGCCCCTTCACCCGGGCTGCAGTGCGAACATCCGCTTGAGATTCCAGCTCATCGTCACCAGGCTCCACTCGCCTCGAGCGTTTGCGAGTCCTCGCAACCTGAACTGTCGAAATCCCATCACCGATTTGATGATCCCGAAGACGGGCTCCGGCGTCTGCTTGCGCAGGGCGTAGAGCTTGCGGCCGGCCGGGGTCTTCAGCCGGTACCTCATCTTCTCCATCGCCGTGGCCGAGTCCGATGGCGGCTGGGGCGCTGCCGCAAAGCGTTGTCGCCAAGTCTGATGATGGCGTTGGCGCTTGAGCGCGATCAGCGGCTCGATGCCCGCCGCCGCACACCCCTCGACGTTCTTCTCGCTCGCGTAGCCGCTGTCGGCGAGGATACGCCGAGTGCGCCCCAACACTTTCGGCAGCGCCTTGAGCTTCTCGATCATCGGGGCGAGCTGCTCCTTGTCGTTGGCGGCCTGCGTGACCTCAGGGGCTACCACCAACATGCTCCCCGCGGCCACCACCGCCTGGGCGTTGTAGCACTGATCGAAGCCCCCGCCGGCCACCGGCATGATGCGCGACTCCTCGTCCGTGAGGTTGATCTGCTCCTTCGCATCCACGCCACCGCTCGGGGGCTCAGGTGGCCGGCCGCCAGGCTTCTTGCCCGTGCGCCGTTCTTTCTCCTGGCGCGCGGTGAGCTTCTCCTGATACTCGGCCTGCTGCCGCTCGGCCACGCGCTCTTTGATCTTCGCTTTCGCCTCGGCGATCGCCGCCAGGCGCGCCTCGCGCCGCTCGAGCTCCTCCGGGATCGACATCCCGTCGGGGATGTCGGCCGCATCGGCTCGCTCGGCGAGCCGCATCAACTGCTGCACTTCTTGCTTCAGCCGCTTCTCCAGCTTGTTCGCATGTCCGTAGGACAGCGCGCTGTGGCGGGATGCGTTCGCGTGCACCTTCGTGCCGTCCAAGGCCACGGTGCCCATCTTCAGCATCCCCATCGTGCGGGCCACCTTCAGCACCTCGAGAAACAGCGGCTCGATGTGCTCAATGAAGCGCTTGCGGAAATGCGCAATCGTGTCGTGATCGGGGTGTTCGTTCCCGGCGATGAAGCGAAAGGCCACCGAGTCGTACGTCGCTCGCTCCAGCGCCCGGCTGGAGAACACCCGCGTCGCATACCCGTAGACCAGCAATCCCAGCAGCATCGCCGGGTGGTACGAGGCCGAGCCCGAGCCGCGGTAGGACTTCTCCAGCTCCGCAAGGTCCAGCCCCTCGACTACCTCCACTACAAAGCGCGCCAGGTGCCGCTGCGGCAGCCACTCGTCCACCGACGGGGGCAACAGAAAATCGGTGCGGTTGATCGGGCGGAAGTTGCTCATGCTCACCCTGTTCTGATACCGAGGAGGCCCGCCGTGATTATCGCCTATCCGCCATCGTTAAGTCCGACAGGCTGCTAGCCGGTTATTCCCACCATGGTGTGTGTCCCGGTGGGGGTATGCTCCTGGTGCCGCGTGAGGTAGAAAAATCCCCCCTCGATCCGTTCATGGCGGGGATTGGGAGCGCGCCGAAGGGCTGCAGAGGCAGTGCCCGAAAACGAGTGGGCTTTCCGGTTCGACCCTGCGCCCGGGGCGAGGGACGGGTGACCGCCCCCCTTCCTGTCCCCGCCGCGCGACCGTATGGCGTTTGACGCCCTGGACTTGGTACGATCCTCGCCGACCAGCCGTACCGCCCAGCCCCCGTGTGATGGGGGTATGGCTGGGGGTAGATAGGAAGTCCGTTAGGCCGACTATCGTTCATTTTCACTGGCTTAGCAGGGCGCTTCGGCTCCCGTCCGCCCGCCATTCCTTGCCCGCGCTTCAGTCCTGCCCAGGCCCGCAGTCCGTGGCGGGGATTTGCTATTCTTCGCGATTCGCCGTGGGGGCTTTCCGACTCGAACATGCTGCAGAAAATCACCGATACCATCGATACGCACAAATGGCTGTGGTACAGCATCCTGGGTGCGCTCGCGCTCGTTTTTGCCGCCTGGGGCGCCTACGGCATCGTCAATCTCAATTTCAGTACCTCGAGCTACGCGGCCGAGGCCAACGGCCAGACGATCTCGCTGGACGATGCGCATAGTGTGTGGCTGCGCCAGCAGGCTCAGTTGCAGCAGCAGTTCGGCGGCAATGTCCCGCCCGCGGTGCAGAAGGCCGTGCAGGACCAGGTCCTCGAGAGCCTGATCCGCGACACTCTGATATCCGAGCGTACCCAGAAGCTCGGCTACCGCGTGAGCCAGCCCGAGCTCGTCGCGGCAGTTGCCAGTGAGGCCGCCTTTCAGGTCGGCGGGCAGTACTCTCCCGAGATCGCGCGGGAAATCCTGCAGGAGAATCACCTCACGGAAGACCAATACTATGAGCAGAAGCGCAGCGATCTACGGCGCATGCAGCTCCTCAACGGCATCGTCACCTCGGATTTCGTGACGCCGAGCGAGGTTGCCCGCTCGCAGGCGCTGCTCAACGAGGAGCGCGAGGTCCAGTACGTCGTTCTGCCCGCCGACCGCTACAAGAGCGATGCGCCGGTCGACCCGGCGGCCATCGAGGCGTACTACAAGGCCCATCGGGCCGCTTTCGTGGTGCCGGAATCGGCGGACCTGCACTATGCCCAGCTGACTCTGCAGCAGGTCGCGAGCACCGAGACGGTCTCCGACGCGGACGTGCAGAAGGCTTACGACAAGGAAAAGAGCCGTTTCGTCGTGCCGGAGCAGCGCGACGCCAGCCACATTCTCATCACCATCGGCAAGGATCCGGCCGCGGCGCTGCAGCAGGCGAACAAGGTCCTCGCCCTGGCGAAGTCGGGACAGAATTTCGCCGCGCTGGCGAAGAAGTACTCGCAGGACCCGGGCTCCGCCCCGAACGGTGGCAGTCTCGGTGCGATGGATCGCACCGGCGGCCCCGCGCCGGCGTTCACCGATGCGGTCTTTGGCATCAAAGCAGTGGGTGACATCGTCGGTCCGGTGAAGACCCAATACGGCTATCACATCATCCGTCTCGATGGCATCGAGCCCGGCAGGATCAAGACACTGGCGGAGGCGCGCCCGCAGCTGCAGACGGAGCTGCAGAAGAGCGAGGCGACCAACCGCTTCGGCGACATCGAGGATCAGCTGCAGGACAGTCTGCAGAACCCGGGCGCTACCCTGGCGAGCGTCGCGAAACAATTCAACCTCACGATCGGCGAGGTGCCGCAGTTCCTGCGCGACGCCGGCGGCCCGCCGCTCGGCCCGGCGAAGGGGCTGCAGGGCCAGGTCTTCGGCGGCAACGCCATCGCGGACCAGACGCTCGGTGGTCCGGTGATCCTCGACAACGACAAGATGGTGATCTTCGAGGTGACCGCCCGGCACGCATCGCACGCCAAGCCGCTCGCGGAAGTCCGCGATAGCATCGTTGCGGCCCTGCAGAAGCAGCGTCAGGCGGATGCCGCGCTCGCTGCCGCGAAGGCGGCGCGCACGCAGCTGATGTCAGGCACTTCCTTCGACCAGGTCGCCAAGGGCCTCAACGCCACCGCCGACCCGCCGAAGTTCGTCGGCCGCGGCGATCCGTCGATCTCGGCGCAGATCCTGACGGCGGCGTTCGACTCGGCCAAACCCGTGCATGGCCCGGTGTACGAGGCCGTGCCGGTGCAAAATGGCGGCGCCGCGCTGATCGCCGTCACGCAGATTCGCAGCAACCCGCAAGCCAACAAGTTTCTCGAGCAGTACCTGGAGCAGGAGCAGCTCGAGCGCAATGGCAATGATGTGGCGACGGGCTACCTGGCGGAGATGCGCGCGACGGCCAAGGTCCGCAAGAACCCCGACGCCTTCCAGTAGGGAGCTCAGCCTTCCGCTTCTTGCGGAAAGCTCATCCCGACGGTGTTGAATCCGCCGTCGACATAGAGGATCTCGCCGGTGATGCCGGCGGCGAGGTCGGAGCAGAGGAACGCGGCGGCGTTGCCGACATCCTCCTGGGTGACGTTGCGTCTGAGCGGAGCGACCTCCGCGACCCGGTTCAGCATCTTGCGAAAGCCGGTGATGCCGGCCGCGGCGAGTGTCTTGATGGGACCGGCGGAGATGCCGTTGACCCGCACTCCCCGCGGACCCAGGTCCAGGGCGAGAAAGCGCACGTTGGCCTCGAGACTCGCCTTGGCGAGCCCCATGACGTTGTAACTCGGGATCGAGCGGACGGCGCCGAGGTAAGAGAGCGTGACCAGCGCGCCCGACCGACCCGCCATCAACGGTGCCGCGCGGCGGGCCAGGGCGGTGAAGCTGTAGCTGGAGACGTCGTGCGCGACCCGGAAGGCGTCGCGGCTGGTGCTCTCCACGAAGCCGCCCGCGAGGGCTTCGCGCGGCGCATAGGCCACGGCGTGGACGACGATATCGAGGCTGCCCCACTCACGCTGCAGCAGTTCGAAGGCGCTGTCCAGCTGGCCGTCGTCCGTCACATCGAGGGGCATCGTGAGCCGGGAGCCGAGTGACTGAGCCAGCGGCTCGACCCGTTCCTTCATTTTCTCGTTGACGTAGGAGAAGGCGAGCTCGGCCCCTTCGCGATGCATCGCCTGCGCGATGCCCCAGGCGATCGAACGGTCGGTCGCGACCCCGACGATGAATGCGCGCTTGCCGGAGAGAAATCCCATGCCGGAACCTGCCGATAGTGACCCTGGCGGCAGTTTACCGTGACTTCAGCTACCCGATGCCACCCGAATGGTGAGCTTCTGGCCCGCCAGAATGTGGCTATGCGAGCCCATGGCATTCCAGGCCAGAATCTGCGCGACCCGCACCTGGAAAAGCCGGGCGATCCGCCACAGCGTATCGCCGGAGCGGACGGTATAGACCACGCGGCGAGCACCGCCATCTACCCGGTAGGAGGTCGTGTAGTAGTGCGAATGACGGCGGCGATGCCGGTATTCCGTCGCGGCGGGCGCCCTCGAAACGAGCCGCAGCCGCTGTCCGGGGTGCAGCGTCTGCCCGGGCGACAGGCCATTCAGCCGTGCGAGCGTGTGGACGTTCATGCGGTTTCGCCGGGCAATCGCCCAAAGCGAGTCACCCCGACGCACCACCTGGAAGCGGAAATGACGAGTCCAGCGTGTGCGGCCATCGACGCGTTCGGCGGCCAGTTTGACGTTTTCCGGCAGCACGTAAACGGTAGCCGGCACCTCGAGCTCCATGCCCACGGAGAGGCGTCCCGAGGGAAGCGTGTTGAGCTTGCGGAGGATCTCCGCGGTCGTCTTGAAATGGCGCGCGATCGAGAACACGGTGTCGTGCCGGAGCACCTCGTAGTGCTCTATGCCCATGCGCTCATCAGGCGTGAGGTCGGCGACGTTCTGCTCGAACACCGACGCGGCGTCGACCGGCAGCAGCAGATAGAAAGGGCCGGTGGGGTCCGTGGCCCAGCGGTG
>JBOIAB010000106.1:0-5534 GCA_050738635.1 Steroidobacteraceae bacterium | reverse complement strand
GGTCTACGAATCGCATCTCGCGAGCCCGCAAACGCCATAGACTCACTTCTGTACCGTCTAAAGCTGCACGCGCCGAGTACAGCCGAACTTGCTCTGATCAGGGAGCGCTGCTCCTCGAGCATTCAATCGCTTCTATATGGCTTGAGCGAGTCTCTTGAGCGCCAAGTCACAATACCGGTTCGAAACCACTCCTCCAGACACACATTAACAATAACTGTTTTGCTCGGACAAACGGGGAATGCGAATTCCATGATCGATGGGGGCTCGAAGCGATGATCCTCCTGGAAACGAGCCCATCAAGCACAGGGCCCACGCCAGCATTGTAAGAACAGAAGTACAGGGACTCAAATGATTGCAAACTCGCCGAGGCAAACACGCCGTGAGTTCGAACGTGTACTTGCAGGAGTCTTCGGATTGCTCATCCAGTGCGGGGTACCTCAACCTGCGATCTCCGCCTTGATAGACCGCGCGTTCAGATCGGCGATTGCGAGGGCCCAAGCGCTCGGGGAGCCGAGTTGCGGAGAACTTGCGACCTTCAGCCTCGTACTCGACGCTTGGCATCGCCATCGGCGATACCTAACTTCACGGGGTAGACCCAGGGCCGTCCCTCTATTTGGCCGAGCGCCGAGCGTGGAAGCGTTGATTAGGACAGAGGGACCGCAATTCGATGCGACAGAGTTGGCGCACCGCCTCCAATCGTTGCAGCTAATTACGCGATGCTCCGGCAATCGCTATCGTCCCATTAGCGATACTGCACTGGTCTCGACGCACGGGCCAACCGTCTTACAGTACGTTGCCAACTGTCTATTATCGCTCCTCGAAACTGTCGAAGGTAATCTTCGAGGCGCGCCGAACGTGCCACCGCTGCTTGAGCGCTTCGCTGAAGTACCCGACCTTCCTGTCGAGTGCATACAATCATTTCAGCAGTTTTCTCGCTTCCAGGGCGCGATCTTTCTGCGAACCATAAATGATTGGCTCGAAGTAAGGCGCGCGCGAGTGTCAGTTGCTACTGGTCAAAGGAATGTGCGTGCAGGCGTGCGAGTTCACGCCTACATTGCCCAGTCAAAGCCCCGGTCACGTCGTTCTGCAAGCTTAAAGCGCTCAACTGCTTGAAGGCGTTTTCCTTAACTCCTTCCTCAATATCTTCCCCACATTGCTCTTCGGCAGCTCCTTGCGGAAGTAGACGCGCTTCGGCACCTTGTACCCCGCAAGGGACTTGCGGCAGTGCTCGATGATGTCTTGCTCGGTGACGTTCGGATCCTTGCGGACGACGTAGAGGGCGACCACTTCGCCGGAGTGCTCGTTAGCCTCGGCGACGGCGGCGCATTCGAGGATGCCGGGGTGGGTGGCGGCGACCGCTTCGACTTCGTTGGGATAGACGTTGAAGCCTGAGACCAGGATCAGGTCTTTCTTGCGGTCCTGCAGGAAGACGTAGCCGCGCTCGTCCATGTAGCCGACGTCGCCGGTGCGCAGCCAGCCGCCCGGGAGCATGACTTTGGACGTTTCCTCGGGGCGATTCCAGTATCCGCGCATCACTTGCGGGCCGCGGACGCAGATCTCGCCGGTTTGGCCGAGGGGGAGCTCCTGGCCTTCATCGTCCCTGACGTCGATCTCGGTGGAGGGGATGGGCAGGCCGATGGAGCCGTTGAATTCCTCTCCCGTGGGATTGATGGTTGCCGCGGGCGAGGTTTCGGTGAGGCCCCAGGCCTGGGTGAGGACGTTGCCTGTGACTTCCTTCCAACGCTTTGCCACCGATTCCTGCACGGCCATGCCTCCGCCCAGCGTGACCTGCAGATGACTGAAATCGATGGAGTCGAACCCCGGCGTATGGAGCAATGCGTTGAACAATGTGTTGACGCCGGTGAAGAAGGCGAACGGCTGCTTCCTCATCTCCTTTACCAACGAGGGAAAATCGCGTGCGTTGATGATGAGCACGTTCTTCCAGCCGAGGTGCGCGAAGAGGAGGCAGTTGGCGGTGAGCGCGAACACGTGGTACAGGGGAATCGCCGTTATCAGTACGCCGGGCTCGCGGGAGAAGCGGCCGGCGAGCCATGCTTCAGCCTGCAGCAGGTTCCAGCTGACGTTGCCGTGCGTCAGCATGGCGCCCTTCGCCACGCCGGTGGTGCCGCCGGTGTACTGCAGAAAGGCGATGTCCTCGGACCCGACCTCGACCGGATTGAGCGGTAGCTGCCGGCCGGCGCGTACGGCCTCGCGAAAGTCCAGAGCCCCGGGAATGCTCCATCTGGGCACTTGCTTGCGGCGATGGCGCACGACGTAGTTGACGATCAATCCCTTCGGAAAGCCGAGGAGGTCCCCGGCGGCGGTCACCAGCACCTTCTTCAGGCGTGTGTGAGGGGCGACTTCCTGGACCACGTGGGCGAAGTTCTCCAGCACGACGATGGCCGCCGCGCCGGAGTCCTCTAGCTGGTGCTGCAGCTCGCGAGCGGTGTAGAGCGGATTGGTGTTGACGACGATGAGGCCGGCCCGCAGCGCCCCAAAGAGCGCGATGGGATATTGCAGCGTGTTGGGCAGCATGATGGCCATCCGGTCGCCCTTCACCATCCCCGCGGCCTGCAGCCAGGCGGCGAAGCTCCGTGTCTGCTCATCGAGCTGCGCGAACGTGATGCGTCGACCCATTTGCTCGTAAGCCGTCCGGGCACGGTAGGTGGCACAGGCCTGGCGCAGCAGCTCTACGAGGGAGGTCAGCCGGGCGGGGTCGATGTCCGCCGGCACGCCGGGCGGATAGGACTTCAGCCAGAATCGGTTCATCGGCGCTCCCCCATGGCTCTTTCAGTGGCTCTTTTTCAACATTGGCTTCAGATACGGCCACAAGGTATCCAGCACCAGCGGCTCCCCGCGCGCATTCGGGTGCAGGCCGTCCGCCTGCATCAGGTGTGCATCGAGCGCCACCCCCTTCAAAAGGAAGGGTACCAGGGCGGTGTGCAATTGCCGCGCGAGCACGGGATACATGCCGGCGAATTCCTTCGTGTATCGCGGCCCATAGTTCGGCGGAATGAGCAGGCCGACCAGCAGGACGCGCGCCCGCGCGGCTTCGGCCAGCCCGATCATCCCGGCCAGGCGCTGCCGGGCGAGGTCCAGGGGCAGGCCCTGCAGGGCGTCGTTGGCACCCAGCTCCAGGATGACGATGCCGGGCTGGGTGAGGCGCAGCTCCCGCGGCAGGCGGGCGGAGCCGCCCGTGGTGGTCTCGCCGCTCACACTGGCGTTGATCACCTGGTACTCGTACCCTTGGGCTCTCAGGCGCGCGATGAGCAGCGCCACCCAACCCTGCTCCGGCCTCAAGCCGTGGGCGGCGCTCAAGCTGTCGCCGAACACGAGAATGGTATGGTCGGAAGCCACCGCGTTTTGGAGCGCGATGAACATCAATCCGATGCCTAGCGCCCAGGCGCCGGCGGTCCGCAGCAGCGTTCTCAAGGCCGAGCACCTCACGAAGCAGGTCCAAAGTCCCGAAGGCCTGTTGACTATTGTGCACGACGTCTCGCTCGACATCGCATCCGGTGAGTCGGTCGCGGTCGTGGGGCCTTCCGGCGCGGGCAAATCCACCCTGCTCGCGCTGCTCGCCGGCCTCGACCTGCCGAGCGCGGGTCGGGTGCTCCTGGAAGGCCGCGATCTCACCGTGCTAGACGAGGACGGGCGGGCGCTGGTGCGGGCGCAGCGGGTCGGCTTCGTGTTCCAGTCGTTCCACCTCATTCCATCGCTGACCGCGCTGGAGAACGTGATGCTGCCCCTGGAGCTCGCGGGACATGATGGTGCGCGCCAGGCGGCGCTCGAGACACTGCGTCAGGTGGGGCTCAAAGAGCGTGCGCGCCACTACCCGCGCCAGCTCTCGGGTGGCGAGCAGCAGCGCGTCGCCCTCGCCAGGGCGTTCGTCACGCAGCCCGCGGTGCTCTTCGCGGACGAGCCGACGGGCAACCTCGATGCGGCCACGGGCGCCAGAATCGGGCAATTGCTCTTCGAGATGAATGCGCAGTCGCGCACTACCCTGGTGCTGGTGACGCACGACCGCGATCTCGCTGGTCGCTGCGAGCGGATCGTGCACATGGACGCCGGCGGTCTGAGATAACCCGCATGCGCGCCGCCCTGCTTTCGATGCGCATGCTGTCGCGCGAGTGGCGCTCGGGAGAGCTCGGCGTGCTGGTGCTCGCGCTCACCGTCGCCGTGGCGGCGCTCACGGGCGTCGGTTTCCTGGTGAGCCGGATCAGCGCCGCGGTGGCGATGCAGGCGAGCCAGGTGCTGGCCGCCGACATCCGCCTGGAGTCGCCGCAGCCCATCGAGGATGCCGATATCGCGGCGGCGAATCGAGCGGGGCTACTGACCGCGCGCGCCACGAGCCTCCTCAGCGTGGTGTTCGAGGGCGACCAGAGTCAGCTCGCGGACATCGATGCCGTGACAGCCGGCTACCCGCTGCGGGGCAAGGTGACGGTGGCGGATCAGCCCTTCGCGAAGGGTGGGCCGGCCGCGGGGACTCCCCCGCCGGGAGAGGTATGGCCGGACTCGAGGCTGCTGGCGGCGCTGGGCGGCCGTGTCGGCTCCCGGTTGAGCGTCGGCGCTCTCGAGCTCCGCGTCGGACGGGTGCTGATCTCCCGACCCGACGAGGGCGGTACGTTCACCGGCCTCGTCCCGAATCTCCTCATGAATGCCGCGGACCTCGCTCGCACGCAGCTCATCCAGCCGGGTAGCCGGGTGACCTACGCGGCCCTCTTTGCCGGCGCGCCCAAGCGCGTCGCGACCTTCAGGCATTGGCTCGAGACGCACAAGCGTCGTGGGGAACGCCTGCGCGACATCTCCAGCGCCAGTCCACAGATCAAGAGCGCGGTCGATCGCGCCGGAAGGTTTCTCAGCCTCGCGAGTCTCGTCGCCGTGCTTCTCTGCGCGACCGCCGTGGGAATGTCGGCACGGCGTTATGTCACGCGGCACCTGGATTCCGTGGCGCTGCTCAAGATGGGGGCAACGAGGGGGTTCACGGTCGGCCTGACGGCGCTTCAGCTGCTCGCGGTAGCGCTGCTCGCGGCTGTGATCGGGTCCGCGATCGGGTACGCAACGCAAGCATGGCTCGTCTACGCGCTGCGCGGCGTGCTCGCCAGCAGGACGCTGCCGCCGGCAAGCCTGGCGCCCGTGGGGATGGGCCTGCTGACGGCGGTGGCGCTGCTGACGGGCTTTGCGCTGCCGCCGCTGCTGCAGCTCTCCCGCGTGCCGGCGATCCGCGTGCTGCGCCGCGATATCGGGCCGCCACGGCCGCTGGTGCTGTTGGCCTTCGGGCCGGCAGTGGCGGTGGTCGCGCTGCTCATCTATTGGGTGGTGCTCGACTGGAAGCTCTTCCTCGGTTTCACCGTGGGACTCGCCGCTTTCATCGCGCTTCTGGTCGTGACCGGTGCGCTGCTCGTGATGGCGGCGGGCCGGCTGCGGGCCGGCGCCGGGATCGCATGGCGCTACGGCGTCGCCAGCCTCAGCCGGCGCAGAGCCGACAGCATCGTGCAGATCGTCGCCTTCGGCACCGGCATCATGGCGCTGCTCCT
>JBOIAB010000105.1:0-39683 GCA_050738635.1 Steroidobacteraceae bacterium | reverse complement strand
GCGCGGCTGAAGGCGGTGTCGGTCTGATAACCCACGGCCTCGGCGATGCGCGCCATGGGTGCGCTGCTGTGTGCCAGCAGATTGGAAGCCAGCACCATGCGCCATTGGGTCAGGTATTGGATCGGGGAGCTGCCGACCAGGTACTGGAAGCGCTCGGCGAGCACCGAGCGCGACGTGCCTGCGCTGTGCGCGAGCTCTTCGAGCGTCCACGGATGCTCGGGACGCTTGTGCAGCGCTTGCAGAGCGGAGCCGACAACCGGATCGCGAACGCCCGCGAGCCACCCGGTGCGGCCAGTGCCCTGCTCTGCCATGTAGAGCCGCAGTACTTCGATGAAGAGCACTTCGGCGAGCTTCGCCAGCACGCCCGCGCCGCCCGCGCGCGGCGAGCGCGCCTCGGACAGAGCGTAGCGGACCGAAGCTTCCAGCCAGTTGCCGGCGCTCGATCCCCTGACATTCACTCTCACCAACGACGGCAGCCCCGCGAGCAGCATGCGGGCGAGCCGGGCATCGCAGGCGAGATAGCCGCAGATCAGGCGGGTGATCGGACCACCGCCGCCATAGGTCAGATGCCGCGGGCGGCGCGCCAGTACCCGGTCCAGCCGTGCACCCTTCGCCGCGGGCAGTCCGGGCTGCGAGGACATGCGATGGGCATGCCCCTGGGGAAAGACGACTGCGTCGCCGGCGCTCAGGCGCACAGGCGGCTCGTCCGCCAGCTCGACATGACACTCGCCCTCGGTGATCAGATGGAATATCACCACCCGCTCGGCACCAGGCTCGAGCAACGGGGCAGCGAAGTCCGCGCGTGGCGACTGGTAGCACCAGGGAGCTGAAAAGCGAGCGTTGATGAAGATCGCGCCGCTCAACTGCACGACACGCAGCGTTTCTGACAAGGCGTCCAAGAGCGGTTTTACTGTCGGGTCAGTCGCCAAACTCGATGCGCAGGTCGAGCGGCACGGCCTGCCGCAGCGCGCTCGAGGACGGTGAGCAGTGATTCGCCTGCTCGACCAGGGTCCGCAAGCGCTCGTGGGAGACGCCCGCGGCCGCGATCTTCACCTCCAACCGCACTGCGAGGGGACCGGCTGAGACTTCCTTGCCCTGCTCGTCGGTCATGCCGAAGAGGCCCCGCAGATCGGATCGGGCGCCGACGGCGACCTCGAGTGATTCGAGCTCGATTCCCTGCAGGACGGCGTTGAGCACGATGCAGGTCCCCACACAGGCCGCGAGTCCTGCCCGCAGCGGCCAACCGGGGGTGACGCTTTCGCCCTCGCCGCCCATCTGCTGCGGCATATCGGTCACCAGCTCCAGGGCCACACCGGGCCGGCTGGTGATGAACTTCGTGCCGCCCTGCCAGCGCGTCACCGCGGGGCTCTCGTCATGCAGGCCAAAGGCGGGATGCTCGCGCAGGGCCGCCTCGACCCGGGCGAGTGCCGTTGCAATGCGCTCTGCTGCCATGGATGCATTCCCGGAACGGAGGGCCGGAGCCCCCATTCTGCGCGGATTGCGGCGCGGCGGCCAGTCCCTTCCGGACGATCGGACAGGGATGGCAGACGCCCAGGCAGGACCTTGCGGGCGTGGTGCGCCGAGAGTTGTGAGCACCAGGTTCTGCGGGCTGACCGCTTCAGAGAGGTGCATCACCATGGGTCTCATCGCGGCCGTATACGGCGTCGTCTGCTATGTCGTCTTCCTGTGCTCGTTTCTCTATGCAATCGCATTCGTGGGCGATTTCATCGTGCCGCGGACCATTGACTCGGGCGTGAGCGCACCATTTACCGCGGCCCTCATCATCGATCTGCTGCTCCTCGGCGCCTTCGCCGTGCAGCACAGCGTCATGGCCCGGCCGGGATTCAAAGCGGTGTGGACACGCCTCGTACCCCGCTCCATCGAGCGCAGCACCTACGTCCTCATATCGAGCCTGCTGCTCGCGCTCATCTGCTGGCAGTGGCGGCCTATTCCGGCCACGATCTGGGACCTGTCCGCATCGCCCGCGAGCGCCCGCCTGCTGACAGCGGTCTTCTGGGCCGGCTGGCTGATCCTGTTGCTCGCCACCTTCATGATCAACCACTTTGATCTCTTCGGCCTGCGCCAGGTCTACCTACGCCTGCGCGGGCGCGACTACTCGCCGCCGCGATTCACCCAGCGCGCGCTCTACAAGCTGGTGCGCCATCCGATCATGCTCGGCTTCGTAATCGCCTTCTGGGCCACGCCGCGCATGTCGCTCGGCCACTGCATCTTCGCCCTCGCGACCACGGGTTACATCCTGGTGGGCATCGCGCTCGAGGAGCGCGACCTGATGCGTGCCCATGGCGAGCAGTACGGAGCCTATCGCGCCCGGGTGCCCATGCTGTTGCCGATAGGCGTTCGCAAGAGGCCCCGGACGGGGATAGTCACGCCCTGAGTCCTGCCGCGAGGCGCGCTGGCTGTCAGTGCGCCTCGTCCCAGTTGGCGCCGGTGCCGACATCGACTCGCAGAGGCACGCGCAGCTCCGCGGCACCGGTCATTCTCTCCCTGACGGCCTCGCTCACCCGCTCGACGGCATCGCTGCGCACCTCGAGCACCAACTCGTCATGTACCTGCATGATGAGCCGTGCCGGTGCGTCCTCGCGACTGCACCATGAATCCACCGCGATCATGGCGCGCTTGATGATGTCGGCGGCCGTGCCTTGCATGGGCGCATTGATGGCGGCGCGCTCCGCATACTGCCGCGTCGCGGCGCTGCCGGAACGGATATCGGGCAGGTACAGCCGGCGACCATAAACCGTCTCCACGAAGCCGCTCTCGCGTGCCTGCTTGCGAGTGTCATCCATGAAGCGCCGCACGCCTGGGTAGCGTTGGAAGTAGCGCTCGACGTAGCTATTGGCCGCGCTGCGCTCAATGCCGAGCTGGCGCGCCAGTCCGAAGGGCGACATGCCGTAGATGAGGCCGAAGTTGATGGTTTTCGCCGCCCGCCGCTGGTCGGCGCTCACCTGCGCGAGCGCAATTCCGAAGACCTCCGCCGCGGTGGCCTGGTGGACGTCACGATCCTCGGCGAAAGCGGCCAGCAGGCCTTCATCGCCCGAGAGGTGCGCCATGATGCGCAGCTCGATCTGCGAGTAGTCGGCCGCCAGCAGGACGTGTCCGGCTGGAGCGATGAACGCCTGCCGGATGCGCCGCCCCTCGGGACGGCGGATGGGAATGTTCTGCAGGTTGGGCTCGACGGACGAGAGTCTGCCGGTCTGAGCCACCGCCTGGTTATAAGAAGTATGGATACGGCCCGTGCGCGGGTTGATCTGCTCCGGCAGCTTGTCGGTGTAAGTCGATTTGAGCTTGGCGAGCGCGCGATAGTCGAGCACGATCCGCGGCAGCGGGTAGGAATCGGCGAGCTCTTCCAACACGTCCTCGGCCGTGGACGGCTGGCCCGTCGGGGTCTTGCGCAAAACGGGCAGCCCGAGCTTCTCGAACAGCACCTGCTGCAGCTGCTTCGGCGAATCGACGTTGATGTCGAATCCGGCCTCGCGCCGTGCCTGTTGCAGCAGGTCCTGCAGCTGCGTGGCGAACTTCGAGCTCTGCGCCCGCAGCAGCTCGCGATCGACCAGCACACCCTGGCGCTCCATGCGCTCGAGCACCGGCACCAGCGGCTGCTCGATCTCCTCGTACAGCCGCTCGAGCGCCGGAATGCTCGCGATCTTCGGCCAGAGCGCCCGATGCAGGCACAGGGTCACGTCAGCATCTTCGGCGGCATACTCCGCAGCGCGCTCCACCGGCACCTGGCTGAAGCCGATCTGCTTGGCGCCTTTGCCGGTTACGTCCTCGTAGGTGATGGTGCGGCGCCCGAGATAACAGAGCGCGGCGGAGTCCATGTCGTGCCGCGTGCCAACGCTATTCCAGACGTAGGACTCGAGCATGGTGTCATAGCGCATGCCGGCCAGTCGGATACCGTGATTCTGCAGCACGTGGGCGTCGTACTTGATGTGGTGACCGAGCTTCGGCTTCTCCGGATCCTCCAGGATCGCCTTCAGCGCCGCCAGCGCCCGTGTGCGGTCGAGCTGCGGCGGCGCGCCCGCGTAGTCGTGACTCATTGGCAGATAGGCCGCGGTGCCAGGCTCGATGCAGAAGGAGAGCCCGACGATCTCCGCGTGCATGTACTCGAGGCTCGTCGTCTCGGCGTCGATGACGATGAGCTCCGCGGCACGCAGCTTCGCCAGCCAACGCTCGAGGTCCTCCCAGCGAGTCAGAGTCTCATAGTTTCTGACGACCTCCCGCGCCTCGGAGATCACCTCTCCGGGCGGTACGCCGAGAGCGGCGGCCGCGGTACCGGCGGTTTGCGCCGATGCGGCGGCCGCTTTGGCCGGCGCGCGGCTGGCCGTTGATTCGGCTGCCGGTCCGTCGCCGGATCCGCCGTCCAACTGGCGCAGCAGGGCGCGAAACTCATATCTCGTATACAGCTCGCGCAGGCGCGCGGTATCCGGCGCCGACGGCACCAGCTCCTCCGGCGTCACGGGCAGCTCGAGGCTGCTCTGAATGGTTGCGAGCTTGCGTGACAGCTCGAGCGTCTCCAGCCCGGCACGCAGATTCTCGCCCACCTTGCCGCTGACCTCCGCGACCTGCGCGATGAGCTTGTCGAGCGTGCCGTACTGATTGAGGAGCTTGGCGGCGGTTTTCGGGCCGACCTTCTCGATGCCGGGAATGTTGTCCGAGCTGTCCCCCACCAGCGCGAGATAGGCGATGATCTGCTCCGGGAAGACATCGAACTTCGCCTTGACCCCGGCCCGATCGAGCACGGTGTTGCTCATCGTATTGACGAGGGTGATCGAGCCGTTGACGAGCTGCGCCATGTCCTTGTCGCCGGTCGAGATGAGCACGCTCTGGCCGGCGCTCGCGGCGCGGCAGGCGAGCGTCCCGATGACATCGTCGGCTTCCACGCCCTCGACGCGAAGCAGCGGTAGTCCCTGGGCACGCAGGATCGCGAGCAACGGCTCGACCTGCGAGCGCAGGTCGTTCGACATCGGCGTGCGATGCGCCTTGTACTCGGCGAAGAGATCGTCGCGAAAAGTCCTGCCGGGGGCATCGAACACCAGGCCGATGCGCTTCGCGCGGCATTCCTTGAAGAATTTGGCGAGCATGTTCAGCACGCCGAGCACCGCCCCCGTGGGCTCGCCGCGCGAGTTGCTGAGGCCGGGCAGCGCATGAAAGGCGCGATAGAGATAGGAGGACGCGTCGACGAGGACGAGATCGGGGGAATCGAGGATTGACATAAGGCCAGTATATCGGACGGGCCCGCGGTCAACCGGCGGTCGACCCCATGCGCTATGAGGCTCATGGACAAAGGGCTGACCTCGGCTATCGCGGCCAATCGGTTCGGGCTCGGCGCCCGGCCGGGCGAGCTTAAGGCCATCGGCGGCTCGGGGCCGATTGGTTGCGCGCCCAGCTCGACGGACCGGCGCCGGCGATCGCCGGCGACGGACTGCAGGGCTCCGCGAGCATCCTGACGCAGGTCTACGATCTGCGCCGCGCCATCCGCGCCGCCGCAACCTCCGCGCCCGCAAGCGGCGCATTCAAGAAGCTCGGTCAGCTCGTCCGTCCGATCTATGTCGCCGAAGCGAGCGCGCGCTTTCGTGAGTCGGTGTCGACAGCCCGTTCGTCGAGCGCCTGACGCAGTTCTGGGCCAACCACTTCGCCGTCTCCGCCGACAAGAGCGTGCTGGCCGCGCTCGCGGGCAGCTACGAGCGGGAAGCGATCCGCCCTTACGTTCTCGGCAACTTCAATGACATGCTGCTCGCGACGGAGCGGCATCCGGCGATGCTGCTCTATCTCGACAACCAGCTGTCGATGGGGCCGGACTCGCGCGCGGCGCGCAACATCGCGCGCCGCAACCCCGATCGCAAGAGCGGAATCAACGAGAACCTCGCGCGGGAGACGATGGAGCTGCATACGGTCGGCGTGGAAGGCGGCTATACGCAGACCGATGTCACTGTTTTCTCCGAGGTGCTCACAGGTTGGTCGATCGCGGGACCGGATGGGTGGCGAACCGGAGCGCAGCCGGGCACGTTTCTCTTCCGCGCCGCGATGCACGAGCCGGGAGCGAAGGTCGTGCTGGGCAGGCGCTACCCCGACAGCGGCTACGATCAGGGTGTGGCCGTACTGCACGGCCTCGCGAGCCGTCCCGCCACGGCGCGCTTCATCGCCACCAAGCTGGCGCGGCACTTCATCGCCGATGAGCCGCCCGCGCCGGCGGTGGAGCGGATGGCCGCGGCATTTGCGGCGAGCGGCGGCGATCTGCCGACCGTCTACCGGGCGCTGATCGCCTCGCCGGAGGCCTGGGAGCACCCGGCGGCGAAGTTCAAGACGCCGTCGGACTTCATCGTCTCCAGGCCCGGCCGCTGACGGGGTTGCTGCGGGCCTAACGCCTGGCTACGCAACGCCGGGTTGCGCGGTCTGGACGACGTCCAACACGGCTGCGCCATAACGCTCCAGCTTGACCGCGCCCACTCCGCCCACCTCACGCAGCTCCTCAGTCGAGCCCGGACGCCGCCGTGCGATTTCCTCCAATGTGGAGTCGTGGAACACCGTGTAGGCGGGTACGCCATGCTCGCGCGCGACCTGCAGACGCCAGGTGCGCAGAGCCTGGAATAGAGCGAGGTGAGTGTTGTCGTCGGCGGAGGTTGCGGAACCTTCTGACAGCGCGCGCGCCGCCTGGGCGGCGGACACCCGCGTGCGATCGATCGGGCCGCGACTGCCCTGTCGCACTGCGCCGCGATCGATCGTCCGGCGCAATCTTATCGTGCGCTCACCACGCAGCACCTCGCGGCAGGCGGCCGTCAGGCGCAGCACACTGTAGCGATCAGTATCCACCTGCACCAGACGCAGCATCACGAGCTGGCGCAGCACGGAGCGCCACTGCGCCACTTCGATGTCCGCGCCGATGCCGAAGGTGCTCAAGCGCTCGTGGCCGAATTGCTCGACTTTCGCGGTGCGGTTGCCGCGCAGGATGTCGATGATGTGCTGGGCGCCGAAGCTGAACCCGGTGGCCGACTCGCAGCGCGCGATGCAGGAGAGCAGCTTCTGCGCGGCGACTGTGCCGTCCCACTCCTCGGGCTTCTCCAGACAGTTGTCGCAGTTGCCGCAGGGCGTTGCGGCTTCACCGAAGTAGTCGAGCAGGCGCACTCGCCGGCAGTGGGTGGTCTCGCACAGGCCGAGGAGCGCGTCCAGCTTCGCGGTGGCGACGCGCTTGTATTCCGCGCTCGCCTCCGACTGATCGATCATCCGCCGCTGCTGCACGACGTCCTGCAGTCCGTAAACCATCCAGGCATCGGCCGGAAGGCCATCGCGGCCGGCACGGCCCGTTTCCTGGTAGTAGCCCTCGATGCTCTTCGGCAGATCCAGGTGCGCAACGAAGCGCACGTCGGGCTTGTCGATGCCCATGCCGAAGGCGATGGTCGCGACCATCACGATGCCATCGTCGCGAATGAAGCGGCGCTGGTTATCCTCCCGCGTGCCACTATCGAGGCCGGCGTGGTAGGGCAGCGCGTCGACACCCTGGCGGACCAGAAAGTCCGCGGCCTCCTCCACCGAGGAGCGCGCCAGGCAATAGACGATGCCTGCCTCGCCCGCGTGCTCGTCGCGGATGAACCGCAGCAGCTGCCGGCGTGGATTGTCCTTCTCGCCGATGCGGTAACGGATGTTGGGGCGATCGAAGCTGGCGATGAACACCCGCGGCTCATGCAGCCGCAGCCGCTGGATCATCTCGCGGCGCGTGGCGGTGTCCGCGGTCGCCGTGAGCGCAATGCGCGGCACCCCGGGATAGCGCTCCGCCAGCACCGCGAGCTGCAGATACTCCGGCCGGAAGTCGTGTCCCCACTGCGAGACGCAATGCGCCTCGTCGATGGCGATGAGCGACAGCGGGCACTGGTCGAGAAAGGACAGGCAGCGCTCGGTGAGCAGGCGCTCGGGCGCCACATAGAGCAGATCGAGCTCGCCGGCGCGGGCCTGCCGTTCGGTGGCGACCACCTCCGGCCAGCTCATGGCGGAGTTGAGGGCTGCCGCGCGCACGCCTGCCTCACGCAGCGCCGCCACCTGGTCCTGCATCAGCGCGATGAGCGGCGAGACGACCACGCCCATGCCGGACCGGGCCAGCGCCGGAATCTGATAGCAGAGCGACTTGCCGCCGCCGGTGGGCATCAGGACCAGCGCATCGGCGCCGCCAATCAGCTGCGCGATGATCTCCCGCTGCTCGCCACGGAATTGCGGATAGCCGAAAACCTCGCGCAGGATTCGGCTCGCTGCATCGTCGACGTCCATCAGGGAGACGATGGGGGCGGCAAACTCGGCGGTGGCTGCGGCGGTTGTGACGTCTTGTTCTTGCTCTTGCTCTTCGCGGCGGGCGTCTGGGTTTGACCCGGCGCCGGGTGCGTGATCACGGTAGCGTTGCGCTCCGGAAGGTAAAGCGGCCCCTTGAAGCCGCAGCCGCCACACATGAGCAGAGCCCCGATGCAGGCGATCCAAATTCGGGCTGCCGGCGCGCTCATCCCGCCGACTCCCGGCGCTGCACGACCGCCATCGTCAGGCGCGAGACGCAGACCAGCCTGCCGCGCTCGTCGCGGATCTCGATACCCCATACGTGGCTGCGGCTGCCGATGTGATAGGGACGCGCCGTGGCGGTGATGAGGCCGGACGCTATCGAGCGCAGGTGGTTGGCATTGATCTCCTGGCCGAAGCACTCCAGTCGCTCCCGGTCGATGCACAGATTGGCGGCGACGCTGCCCACCGTCTCGGCCAGGGCAACCGAGACACCGCCGTGCAGAACACCATACGGCTGATGCACTTCGGGCGTGACGGGCATGGTCGCGCGCAGATAATCCGGGCCGATCTCGGAGATGCGGATGCCGATCCGCTCGGCGAACGTGCCGCGCGACAGACGCTCGAGCAGTTCGGGGGTGACTTCGGTGCGCCAGATGCTCATCGCGCCTATTCTAGTCGACTGGAAAAACCGGCCTGCGGCCGTTTTTATGCCGATCCATCCCTGGCCGGCACCCTTCGGGCCGACCTTCGGTCGTTCAAAACGCGCTCCGGCGCGTTTGTCGGACATCAGTTCTGTGTCGTGCAATAGTCTCGGCAAATACAAGTGGGACAGGCTCTCAGTGGCCATGAAGCTCTACACCTATTTCCGCAGCAGCGCGGCTTATCGCGTGCGCATCGCCCTCAATCTCAAGGGAATCGACTATGAGGCCGTGGCGGTCGACCTTCGGCCGGGGGCGCACCGCCAGCCGGATTACCTGGCCCTGAATCCGCAGGGTCTCATCCCGGCGCTCGAAGACGGCGGCGTCGTCATCGGGCAGTCGCTCGCCGCGATCGAGTACCTGGAGGAGACGCACCCGCAGCCGGCGCTGCTGCCACGCTCGCCTCTGGATCGTGCGCGGGTACGCTCGCTGGCGCTCAACGTGGCCTGCGACATGCACCCGCTCAACAACCTGCGGGTGTTGAATTACCTGCGCTCGCCGCTCGGTCAGGAGCAGGCGGTGGTGGACACGTGGTACCGGCACTGGATCGCCGAGGGCTTCCGCGGCCTCGAGGAAGAGGCGAAGCGCGCCAGCGGCGACGGCCGGCACATGTTCGGCACCCAGGTGACGCTGGCGGACGTCTGCATCGTGCCGCAGATGTTCAACGCCCGCCGCTTCAAGTGCGACGTCGAGCCCTTTCCCACGTTGCGCGCGATCTGCGCCCACCTCGAGGCGCTGCCCGAATTCGCGCGCGCGGCACCGGGTGCACAGCCGGACGCGAGCTGATATTTTCTCGCCAATGGCGCAGGCAGAGATAAGCGGCGGCCCGGATGCGGCGGCGGCGCTCAGTGTGATGAGCACGGCCGTGATCGACGCCGGCGATCTCCACGCCTATTGCGGCAGGGTCATGGATGCCACGGCCAGGCTCTGGTCAAGCGCCTGGTCGAAATGCACGCTGGCAGCGTCGAAGCCAGCAGCGAGGGCGAAGGTTACGGCTCGACCTTCGCGATTCACCTATGGCGGCTGCACGCGCTGCAAACGCCCTAGGTGAACTTCCAGCTAGCCGGCAAGTCTTGATTTGGCCCGCCCCACCCCGGGCTCGGAAACCCTCCGGAGACCACATGCGTAAGCTCCCGCTGCTTCCCGTTCTAATGTTCGCGGCCGCCGCCGCTCATGCCGATGATCTGGCCCCCGTCAACGTATATGCCGGCGCCGGCGTCATGAGCGCGAACGTGAACAACGTCTACGGAACGGGCTTCAACATCGACAAGACGTCGGTCAAGGCGCTGGCGGGCGTGCGCTTCACTCTCCTCGGCGCCGAGGTGGACTACTACCGCCTGGGCAGCGAGTCGCGCAACCTCTACTTCGGCCGCGCTGACGCCGATGCGCGTGCGTTCGCGGCCTATGCCGTGGGCTATCTGCCGCTGCCCATCCTGGACTTCTACGCCAAGCTGGGGCTCGACCGCTGGCAACTGAACGGCAGCTCGGCGAACCCCTCGCTCTTCCAGTTCTCCGACAGTGGCACCAAGCTCGCCTGGGGACTCGGCGCCCAGGACCATTTCGGCAATTTCATGGTGCGCCTCGAGTACGAGCGCCTGAACATGACAACCAGCGATGGCGCCCGGGTGGTGAGCCTCGACGCGGCGTTCAATTTCCTATGAGCCAGGACCTTGAACGGAAAGGGTATTTTCCTTTGTAAGCGGCGGAACTTCACCCCCCCTGCCTCGTCTAATTTGTCGAGTGCTTCGGCACTCCCCGCTTCCCTCCCTGAGCGGGTCAACCCGGTTCACATGAGACCTGTGCCGGGTTAGTCTGCCCCGGTGACCTCATCAGAGGTCATCGGGGTTTTTTCTTTGCCTTCCAGCCAGGCCCGCAGCACCCCCTGGGCCTCCTCCAGCCCCGTTCCCGCGTGGGCGGAAAAGAGCTGCACCGTGGCGCGCCCGGCGAGCGTCTTCGTGGCCGCGGTCAATGCCTGCCGGGCTTCGCTGCGGCTCAACTTGTCCGCTTTCGATAACAGCACGTGCACGCGTTGCCGCGGCATAGCCCACGCGAGCAGCGCCGCATCGCCCTCGGCAATGCCACGGCGCGCATCGACGATCACGAACAGACCCTTCAGCGCCTCGCGCGCACGCAGCGCCTCGATGAGGCGTGGCCACGTGCGGCGCTCGCTCTCCGGCCCGCTCGCGTAACCGTATCCCGGCAGGTCCACGATCCGCTGCTGCGGCCCCAGCTCGAAGAAGTTGATGAGGCGGGTGCGCCCCGGCGTCTTGCTGGTGCGGGCCAGCCCCTGGCGGCCGAGAATCGCGTTGATGGCGCTCGATTTGCCGGCATTCGAGCGCCCGGCGAAGGCGGCCTCCGTGCCCCGATCGGCGGGAAACTGCTCGGCGGCGGCGGCGCTGATGAGAAATCTTGCGTTCGGAAATGCGGCCACGCCCGTAGTGTACAATTCGGCGCTTTCGCATCTCTGCGAAACTCGGGGAAAGAGCTAAACGATGGCGAAAAGAGCAAAGCTGGCAACGGCCTCCACCCTACTGTTGTCCGTCGTCTGTGGCAGCGCAATGGTCGTCGCGCTGGCCGCGACGCCGCCTGTCACTCCCGATCCGTATGCGGACGGTTCCGTGCAGGCCGGCACCACCAAGGCGGCGGTCTGCTTCTCCTGCCACGGTCCCAATGGCAACAGCCAGAACCCGGTGTGGCCGCGCCTCGCCGGCCAGAATGCCGTCTATATCGCGGAGCAGCTGCACCTCTTCAAGGATGGCATCCGCAAGAACCCCGTGATGCAGCCCATGGCCGCGGGCCTCAGCGATCAGGACATCGACAATCTCGCCGTGTTCTTCGCCGCGCAGACCCCGGCGGGTCTCGAGGCCGACCCCTCCTACTGGAAGGCGGGCCAGGCGCTGTACCTGCATGGGGATGAGGGGCACGGCGTCCCGGCATGCGCCGCCTGCCACGGTCCCCTCGGGCGCGGCAATCCCGCGGCCGGCTATCCGGCACTCGAGGCGCAGCAGTCGGTCTATGTGGTGTCGCAGCTGCAGAGCTACGCCAACGGCACACGTTACAGCGGGTCGAATGCCACGACCGCCAGCCCCAACAGCGTCATTATGTTCGACATCGCCAAGAACCTGACAGCGGAGGAGATTCGCGACGTCGCCTCCTACGTGCAGGGCTTGCGCTGAAGCCAGGGCCAACGATGATCCGCAAGCTATCGCTCGCCAGTCTCACGCTGTCCCTCGCGACCCTGCTCACCCTCACGGCCTGCTCGCGCCATCATCAGGCGCCGCAAAAGGCTGCGCAGACCGCCACGCAGGCCGGCCAGGCGACGGCACCCCCGGCTCAGGGCGCTGCCGCGTCTGCCGGTCCGGTGAGCAGCGCACAAGCGGCCGACGCCGACAGCACCTCGCTGGAGCATCTCGCCGCCGTGCCGCAGAGCGCCGGACTTCCCACGAGCAGCCAGTGGAAGGCGGGGGTCAACTACGATGTGATCTCACCCGCGCAGCCGAGCACCGTCGCGCCCGGCAAGGTCGAAGTGCTGGAGGTGTTCTGGCTCGGCTGCCCGCACTGCTACGCGCTGGAGTCCTACATCCGCCAATGGCTGAAGACCAAGCCCGCGTACGTCGAATTCGTGCGCGTGCCGGTGATGTGGGGCCCGATGCATCGCGCGCATGCGCGGCTCTTCTATACGCTGGAGTCGTTGGGCGGTGACGCCCTGGTGGAGAAAGTGTTCACCTACATTCATAACACGGAGGAGCAGACCGGCACTGAGTCGGTGCTCGTCTCCAACAGCGAGGAAGACACCTTCCGACAGCAGCAGGCCTGGGCCACCCAGAACGGCATCGCTGCGGACGCCTTCGCGAAGGCCTACAACTCCTTCTACGTCACCACGCAGCTGCAGCAGGCGGACGCGGTCACCAGCAACTATCAGGTGCAGGGCGTGCCTTTCATCGCAGTGGATGGTCAGTTCAGCACCGACGTCGGCAAGGCCAGCGGCGACGACGATCCGACCAAACTGATCTCACTGATCAACTTCCTCGCGGCCTGGGAGCACGATCACAAGCAAGGGGCCGGGTAACGGCGACGCCGCCAGTGGCACCAGCCTCAGGCTTTCTCCGCCAGCAACGCGTGAGCAGGACGCGATCGGCGTCCCGTTGGACCTCGATCGCTGGTGTGTGTTGGCTTGAGCAACGCCGTGAAGGCTTCGATACCCCCGGCCGAGGCACCGATTCCGACAACAGCCGTGGGAGGCTCCGCGCCCTGCGGTGTTTGACTGCCGTCCCAGCCAAGCTACCGGTCAGAGGATATAGCGGCTGAGGTCCTCGTCCTTGGCGAGGTTGCCGAGGTGCTCATCGACGTACTTCGCGTCGATCGTCACCTGCATGCCGCCATGCTCCGAAGCGTCGTAGGACACCGACTCCAGCAACCGCTCCATCACCGTGTGCAGGCGTCGGGCACCGATGTTCTCCGTGCGCTCGTTCACCTGGAAGGCGATCTCCGCAATGCGCCGCACACCGTCCTGCGAGAAATCCACCGTCACGCCCTCGGTTCCCATCAGTGCCTGGTACTGACTGGTGAGCGAAGCATCGGGCTCCGTCAGAATCCTGACGAAGTCACCGACGTTCAGCGAATCGAGCTCGACGCGGATCGGCAGCCGCCCCTGCAGCTCCGGAATGAGGTCGGAGGGCTTCGACAGGCTGAAGGCGCCGGAAGCGATGAAGAGCACGTGATCGGTCTTGATCTGGCCGTACTTCGTGGCCACGGTGGAGCCCTCGACCAGCGGCAGCAGGTCGCGCTGCACGCCCTCGCGTGACACATCCGCGCCCATCGTCTCCTGACGGCGCGTCACCTTGTCGATCTCGTCGATGAAGACGATGCCGTTCTGCTCCGCGTTGGCGAGGGCTTTGACCTTGAGCTCCTCCTCGTTGATGAGCTTTCCGGCCTCCTCCTCGACGAGCAGCTTCTGCGCCTCGCGCACCCTCACCTTACGGCTCTTGGTGCGATTGCCACCGAGGTTCTGGAACATGGACTGCAGTTGCTGCTGCATCTCCTCCATGCCCGGCGGCGCCATGATCTCGACGCCCATCGGCATCGCGCGCACCTCGATCTCGACCTCGCGGTCGTCGAGCTCGCCGGCGCGCAGCATGCGGCGGAATTTTTCACGCGTCTCCGCATCGCGCGGCTGGGCCGGCTCGTCGGTGGAGAACCCCATCATGCGCGGCTTCGGCAGCAGGACATCGAGCACACGCTCCTCAGCGGCCTCGGCGGCGCGCTCGCGCACCTTCTGCATCTCCTGCTCGCGGGTCATCTTCACCGCGACGTCCGCCAGCTCCTTGACGATGGACTCGACGTCGCGGCCGACATAACCGACCTCGGTGAACTTCGTGGCCTCGACCTTGACGAACGGGGCGTTGGCCAGCCGCGCCAGCCGGCGCGCGATCTCCGTCTTGCCGACGCCGGTGGGCCCGATCATCAGGATGTTCTTCGGCGTGATCTCCTGGCGCAGCGGCTCGCCCACCTGCATGCGGCGCCAGCGGTTGCGCAGCGCGATCGCCACGGCGCGCTTGGCGGCATCCTGGCCGATGATGTGCTTGTCGAGCTCCTGGACGATCTCGCGGGGTGTCAGTGATGACATGATGTTAGGAACCGAGCTCCTCGATGGTGAGATTCCGGTTGGTGTAGATGCAGATGTCGGCGGCGATGTTGAGCGAGCGCTCCGCGATGCTGCGGGCATCGAGCTGGGTCGTCTCGAGCATCGCCCGCGCGGCGGCGAGCGCGAACTGTCCGCCGGAGCCGATCGCGACCGCATCGATGTCCGGCTCGATGACATCACCGTTGCCGGAGATCACCAGCAGCTTGCCCGGATCGCCGACCAGCAGCAGCGCCTCCAGGCGCCGCAGGTAGCGGTCCGAGCGCCAGTCCTTGGCGAGCTCGATGGCAGCGCGCGTCAGATTGCCGTATTTCTCCAGCTTGCCCTCGAAGCGCTCGAACAGCGTGAAGGCGTCAGCCGTGCCGCCGGCGAAACCCGCAATCACTTTGTCGTTGTAGAGCTTGCGCACCTTGCGCGCGTTGCCTTTCATGACCGTGTTGCCGAGCGTCACCTGGCCGTCGCCGGCCAGCGCCACGGCGCCGTTGCGCCGCACGCCGAGGATGGTCGTGCCATGCGGGTCGAATCGCTGCGAATCGGTCATCCATCCTCTCCGTCAATGCTATTTCGCGGGCGTCTTGGCCCGCCGCGCCCGGGGGTGCGTGGCGTCGTAGATGCGGGCGAGGTGCTGGAAGTCAAGGTGGGTGTAGATCTGGGTCGTGGCGATGTCGGCGTGACCGAGCAGCTCCTGCACACCGCGCAGCTCGGCGCCGGACTCGAGCAGATGCGAGGCGAAAGAATGCCGGAAGAGATGCGGATAGACGTGGGCGGAAAGGCCCTGGCGGCGCGCCCAGTACGCGACCCGCAGCTCGACTGCGCGCCGGCCGAGGCGCCTCCCTGAGCGGCCGACGAAGAGTGCCTGCTCATCGGGTCGCGCCAGGCCCGCGCGCTCGCCGAGCCACTGCTCGAGCGTCCGTAGCGCCACGCGCCCAACCGGCACGATGCGCGCCTTACTGCCCTTGCCGAGCACGTGGACCGTGCGGTCGCGCAGGTCCACGGACCCGAGGTCGAGCCCGACGATCTCCGCCAGCCGCAGACCCGAGGAATAGAGCAGCTCCATGATGGCGCGGTCACGGATGGCGCAGGGCTCGCCGGCCGGGATCTCGAGCAGGCGCGCCATCTGGTCGGCATCCAACGTCTGCGGCAGGCGCCGCGCCGCTTTCGGTGCCCGCACATCCTGGCCCGGATTGCTGCGAATCCGCGCGACGTCGGCCTGCTCGCTGCCGGCAACAGACCGGCGCAGCGCGTGCGCCTCACGCTGCAGGAACTCGTAGAAGCTGCGCACCGCGCAGAGTCGCCGTTGGATGCTGCGCGGCCCGAGGCCGCCGGCATGCAAGCGCGCCGCGAAGGAACGCAGATGACCGCTATCGACGGCCGTCCAGGTTTCCAGTCCGCTGCGCTCGCAGTAAGTCACCAGCGACTGGAGGTCGCGTGTGTAGGCGGCCAGCGTGTGCGGCGAGCAGCGTCTCTCCGTAGCGAGATAGCCGCGGAAACGCTCTATCCATGCGATGGCGGCCGGAGTCATGAGGTCCGGCGTTACCCGCCCCGGCTGGCGCCCAGCGAGTCGGTGATCAGATCAGCCATGCGCGCCAGGAACTCGGTGCTCATGCCGGGATGGAAGCGGTCGCGGTCGGTGCTGCCGAGGGCGAGCACACCCAACGGGGCGCTCTTCTCGCCCAGGGGCACCAACGCCACCGAGCCGATGTCGTTGGCGTCCTGGCCGAAGAGAAACTCGCGCTGCGTGTCGCGCACCTGGCCGCAGCGCGGCTTGCCGCTGGTAAATAGTGTTTCGAAGGGCTTCAGCCCGGCATCGTCGGGCGGGATCGTGCGCACGAAGCGCTGCGGCGCAAGGTCGGGGTAGTCGCCGATCAACACCAGCACGCCGCCATGGAAGGCATCGAAGTCCTCCCGCAGACTGGCCTCGATGAAGGCGACGGCTTCGGCGCGCGAGCCGGCGCGCAGCAGCTTGCGGGTGAAGCGATGCAGCTTGTCGGCGATCGCATCGTTGGCGCGCGCGACACTCACCAGCTCCGCGAGCTTGCCCTCGAGCGCGGCATGCTTCTCGCGCAGCACCTCGATCTGCCGCTCCACCAGCGAGATCGTCGAGCCGCCGCGCGCGTGCGGCACGCGCAGCCGCAGCAACAGCGCCTGATGCCGCTCGAAGAAGTCGGGATTGTGCTGCAGGTACGCTGCGATCGCGTCTTCCTCGTTCTCCTTGGTGGCCAACCCTCGAGCTTCTCTTGTAGTCATCTCTTCAAACCTCTACGTGGCCCACGAACGCTACCTCCGTGGGCCCCGTCAGCCAGACGTTCTCTCCCGGACCATTCCAGTTTACTCGCAACTCGCCGCCGCGCACGCTGACGTGAACCTCCCGGTCGAGCTCGCCCCAGAGCCGGCCGACCACGACGGCGGCGCAGGCGCCCGTGCCGCAGGCCAGCGTCTCGCCGGCACCGCGCTCGTACACGCGCAGGCGAATATGGGCACGATCGAGGATCTGCATGAAGCCCGCGTTTACACGCTTGGGGAAGCGTGGGTGGCTCTCGATCGCCGGCCCGAGCCGCGCCACCGGGGCGCTCTCGACCGACTCCACCTTAAGGACGGCATGCGGGTTACCGATGGACACGGCGCCGATATCGACGCTGCCGCCAGGCACCTCGAGCGCATAGCGCTGCGCCTCCGTCTGAGCATCGAAAGGCAGGGAGCGCGGCTCGAAGCGCACGGGCCCCATGTCGACCGCGACCAGGCCGCCCGCGAGCAGTCGCGCCTGAATCAGGCCCGCGGGACTATCCATCGCGACGGCGCCGGAGCACCCGAGCCCACGCGCGCCGAGCAGTGCCGCGATGCACCGGGCACCGTTGCCGCACTGCTCCACCTCCACCCCGTCCGCGTTGAAGATGCGGTAGAACACTGCGGTGTCCGCCCGCCGCGGCGCTTCCAGCACCAGCGCCTGATCGAAGCCGATGCCGGTATGGCGGTCCGCCAGGCGGCGGATGAGCGCGCCCTCGAGAGGCGCAGCGCCCGGGGCGTCGAACACGACGAAGTCGTTACCGACTCCGTGCATCTTGGTGAACTCGATCCGCATCACGAGAGCAGAGCATAACTCATAATCGAAACCGCTCGCGCAGCTCCCCGGCCATGCGCCGGCTGACCGCCAGCGGCGCCTCGGAGCCGCGCAGCCGCACGAAGTACTGGCCGTCGGCATGGCGCTCGATGCCATCGAGATGGCGCACGGCAACCAACGCGTTGCGGTGGATGCGCACGAAGTCGGGAGCGAGCTCCTCCTCGAGCGTGCGCAGCGAATCCTCGATCAGGTCCTCGCCCCGCAGGTGGCGCACAGTGGTGTATTTCTGCTCGGCGAGGAAATACTGCACCTCCTCGATCGGGATCAGGCGCAGACCTTCGCGATGACGCGCAGCGATGTGCGTACGGCGTTCCGCGCGCGCGGCGGCCGCGAGGCGCTGCAGCTGCGGCCGTGTCAGCCGGCCCGCCTGGACGAGCGCCGCGGCCAGCTTCTCCTTGCGGATGGGCTTGAGCAGATAGCCGACCGCCCGCGTCTCGAAGGCGTTGACGGCATACTGATCGAATGCGGTGGTGAAGATCACCGCCGGCGGCTCCTCCAGGGTGCTCAGGTGCCTGGCGGCTTCGATGCCGTCCATCCCGGGCATGCGGACATCGAGCAGCACCACGTCGGGCGCAAGCATGCCAGCCTGGCGCAGCGCCTCGGTGCCGCTGCCCGCCTCACCGACGATCTCGGTCTCGCCGATCTCGGCGAGCAGGCTCCGCAGGCGATCGCGCGCGGGCGGCTCGTCGTCCACGATCAGTACCTTGAGCATCAGCTCGCCGCCTGCTCGCGCGCACTCACGTGGGGAAAGCGCAGCGTCACGATGTACTCGTTGTCGAAGCGACCCGACTTGACCAGGGCATTGTCGCCGTAAAGCAGCGCCAACCGCTCGCGGATGTTGGCGAGAGCCACCCGATTGCCTTCTCGCCCGCTGCCGTGCTCCGCGACGGGATTGCGCACGACGATGGTGATGAGCTCGCCCGCCACCTCGCCGACGACGCTCACCGTACCGCCCTCCGGGCGCGGCTCGATGCCGTGATAGATCGCATTCTCGATCAACGGCTGCAGCAGCAAGCCCGGGACACGCGCATCGGTAGGAAGGCGGTCGACATCCCAGCTCACCTGCAGCCGCGGACCGAGGCGCAGCGCTTCGATCCGCTGATAGGTCCGCGCGACCTCGAGCTCTTCCTCCAGCGTGATGGTCTGGCGCTGGTCGCTCAGCGAGGCCCGGAAGAGATCGGCCAGGTCCTGCACCGCCTGCTCGGCCAGCACCGGATCGGAGCGTGTGAGCGAGGCGATGGTGTTCATGCTGTTGAAGAGGAAATGCGGGCGGATGCGTGCCTGCAGCGCGTGCACCCGCGCCGCGGCGCGCATCTCGATGTTACGCCGCCACTGGTGGGACACGTAAAAGTACCGCAGCGCCACCGCGATGATGACGAAGCCGATCGCCAGGTTGCGCAGCACGAATGGCCACGCCGCGGCGGGAAACAACGCGTCGGCGCCGACATTGCGGGCGAGCTGGCTGTGTCCGATCAGGCAGGCGACGGCGGAGATCGCGGCGATGGCGGCCATGAGAAGCGCCAGTACCGTCGCCGAGCCGCGGGCGACAGTCAGCCGCTCGAGCCGGCCGCGCATCCAACAGAGCAGCGCCGCACAAATCAAGCCCAGCCACAGCAGGAACAGCGAGGTCAGCGCAAGATCGCCCCAGAAATCGAGCGCGCCGCCTTGAGTCACGCCTTGGCGCGCCAATGCCAGCACCACGGCGGTCAGCTCGACGATCAGCACGATCGCCAGCGCCGCGCGCGAAGCGCAGAAGTCGGGAAGGTAGAAGGGCTCCGCGCTGCCGCGCAGCGCCTGCCGCAGTGTCGTGCTTGGCGTCAGGCGGATGGAGCGCGTCCTCGTGAGGGCTCGAAGAGCTCCGCCTTGAGGCGAAACGCCGCCGAGATATCCTCGTCACCGTAACCGCGCGCGATCAGCTCGGCATACTCGCTGAGCATCCGCTCGACTACCGGCAGCGCAACACCGAAGCGCGCCGCCATGTCACGGCAGATTGTCAGGTCCTTCGCGTGCAGGCGGACGCGAAAGCCCGCCGGATAGCTGCCGCGGGCCATGTTGGGTGCGCGATGCACGAAGTACCAGCTGGAGCCCGCGCCTTTGCCGAGGGTCTCGATCAGCTTGTCGAGCGGCAGCCCTTGGGCGCGCGCGAATGCCATCGCCTCGGAGACGGTCTCGATGATGCCGGCGCACATGATCTGGTTGGTCGCCTTCGCCGCCTGGCCGCTGCCGGTGGGACCGAAATGCGCGATCGTGCGGCCCATGGCGGCCAGCACCGGCCGGGCACGCTCGAAAGCCTCATTGGTGCCGCCGGCCATGATCGCGAGCGTCGCCTCGCGCGCCCCTTCCACCCCGCCGCTCACCGGACAGTCGAGGAACTCCACGCCCTGCTTGTTGAGCTGCTCGGCGGCCTTGCGCGCCGTATCGGCCGCCACCGTCGAGCAGTCGATCACCAGGCTTCCCGCAGCCAATCCCGGAGCGAGAGCGCGCACCACACTCAGGACATCGTCATCCGCCGAAACGCACACCACGACTGCATCGACGGCGGCCGCCATCTCTGCCAGCGTCCCGGGTGCGGCGACACCTAGCTCCGCAGCCAGCAAGCGCGCTTTTTCCGCGGTGCGGTTCCACACGGCCGTGAGCAGACCGGCACGATGGAGATTGCGGGCCATGAAATTGCCCATTGCGCCCAGTCCGACAAATCCGACACGCATGCGGATCGCTCCGTTTCTACGCGCGGCCGGCAGGGCCGCAGGGCGCCACTATAGTGCGCGACCGCCCGTTTCGGAACGGATCAGATACAGATCAAGCGGATCAGGAACAGATGGGGCTGTGCGGCTAGCCGCCGGTCCCGCAATCGGCATCCATGGCCTGGCGGGCCTTGAGGCGGGCGGCATCGGCGTCCGCATCGGACAGGTAGGTGCGCTGGCCGCTCTTGTCGGTCGTGTAGATGCGGCGCGACTGGAGCAGGGTCTGGTATTGCTGCTTCTCCACCGTGCAGCGAGCGGCGCGGACCTTGGCCTCGTCCTGCTGTTCGGCCTGGGTCTCCTGCTGCTGCTTGATCTGCGAAGCGGCCGCGTTACCCTGGTTCTGCGCGGTCTGAGCGGCGTTCGAGTCCACCACCGCCTTGTTCGCGTCGCTGGTCTTGACGACCTTGGCACCCGGTACCCATTGGTCGGTGTAGTGCACCTGGCCATGCGCATCGGTCCATTCATAGACGACGTCGGCGCGCGCGGCGCCGGCCGCCCCCAGAAGGACGGCTATAGAGATGGCCAGCAGGCTGACGGTGGATCGTGGCATGACCTTACTCCCGGGAGCACCACCATTCTCCTCCCTCGGGCGGCGCCCGTCCTTTGAACTCGGTCACACAAGAGGCAGCATATGCTCGTAAGCCGTCCCATAAGTGCGCGTCGGGACATTCACATGTCGTAGGCGCGCTCGCCATGGACGGTGATGTCCAGGCCCTCGCGCTCGTCGTCCTCCCCCACACGCAGCCCGATGGTCCACTTCACCAGGTGAAAGCCAATGATGGCCACCACGGCCGTCCATACGATCACCAGACTCACCGCCTTGGCCTGGATGAGGAACTGAGCCCAAATCCCGGGATAAGCGCTGCCGCCTGGGCCGCCAAGGGCCGGGGCATTGAAGATGCCCGTGGTGAGGGCGCCGAAGACGCCGCCCAGCGCATGCACGCCGAAAACGTCCAGCGCATCGTCGGTGCGGATCATCTTCTTGAGGCCGGTGACGCCCCAGAAGCAGAGCGGGCCGACGGCGAAGCCGATGACGAAGGCACCCGGAATACCCACATTGCCCGCCGCCGGCGTGATCGCCACGAGCCCGGCCACCGCGCCCGAGGCCGCGCCCAGCATCGAGGGCTTGCCCTTCACGATCCACTCCGTGCCCATCCAGGTGAGCACCGCCAGGGCGGTCGCGAGATAGGTGTTCATGAAGGCCAGCGCCGCCGAGCCATTGGCCTCGAGGGCAGAGCCGGCGTTGAACCCGAACCATCCGAACCACAGCAGCGAGGCGCCGATCATGGTCATGGTCAGGCTGTGCGGCGGCATCGGCTCCTTGCCGAGGCCGATGCGCTTGCCGAGGATCACGGCGCCCACCAGGCCCGCGACCCCGGAATTGATGTGCACCACGGTGCCGCCGGCGAAGTCGAGCGCGCCCCAGTTCGCCAACAGGCCGCCCACCGGGTGATCGGCCGGATTGACGTCTAGGCCCGGCACGTACCACACCATGTGCGCCACGGGGCAGTAACAGAAGGTGAACCAGAACGCCAGGAACAACAGGATGCCGGAGAACTTCACCCGCTCGACCAGCGAGCCGAGAATCAGGCAGCAGGTGATGGCCGCGAAGGTGGCCTGGAAGCCGACGTACACCAGCTCGTTCAGCACCACGCCCTTGTCGAAGGTGCCGATGGTCGAGAAGGCGCCGGTCGTCGGGTTGAAGGTGCCTGCGAGAAACAACCGGCTCAGGCCGCCGATGAACTCGTTGCCGGCGGTGAACGCGAGCGAGTAGCCGTAGATGCACCACAGGACGGTGATCAGCGAGAAGCCGACGAACACCTGCATCAGCACCGAGAGCATGTTCTTGGTGCGCACGAGGCCGCCGTAGAAGAGCCCCAACGCCGGCACCGACATCAGCAGCACCAGCGCGGTGGAGGTCAGCATCCAGGCCATGTCGCCCTTGTCGGGTGTGGCCGGCGCCGCGTCGGCCGCCCACGCCAGTGTTGGTGCCAGCGTCGAGGCGAGTATCGCGAGGGCCGCGATGCCCGTGTTTCGGCGGATCACTTTGCAGAGGATCGAAGCGGTGCGCATGTGGTCTCCCGGACGGTTCTCGTGTCTTTGGGCGCATTTCGCGACGATCGGGCCATGAATGGCGGCTGCCCGACCGGCCTTCGCGCGCGTAAGCTGATGCAGCGGGCAGTCGGGGGTGCAGAATCCATGCCATCGCGATTTGTCTGTAAGATCCGGGGCTTGCGCGCTGGCAGGCCCTCATGCGCACTCTTTTGGTGCTGTCTGCCGCAGTCCGCGCCCCATCGAGGGGCATCATGCTTGGAGGTGAGATGATGGACAGCTTCCGGATCGATGAGATCGCCCGCCGGCTGCTCGACAGCGTGCCGCCGGCGCTGCGCACCATGCAGAAGGATCTCGAAACCAACTTCCGCGCCGTGCTGCGCTCCAGCCTGGGCAAGCTGGACCTGGTCACCCGGGACGAATTCGACACTCAGACCCGCGTGCTCGAGCGCACGCGCGCGCGACTGGCGGAGCTCGAAGCGCGGCTGCAGGCGCTGGAGGGCGCGTCGGCGCCCACGGCCGCCGGCAACTGATCCGTAGCGGATCGCCTCAAGGACGAGCATGACACTGCCGGTTGTTGCCACGCTGTCCTGTCGGGCGCAGGTGGGCCTCGAGGCGCCGCTGGTGCACGTCGAAGTCACCGTCACCAGCGGGCTGCCGGCCTTCCACCTGGTGGGCCTCCCGGCCACCGTGGTGCGCGAGAGCCGCGATCGTGTACAGGCGGCGCTCCTCTGCAGTGGCTTCGAATATCCCGCCGGCCGCATCGTCGTCAACCTTGCCCCCGCGGAGATCCCGAAAGCGGGCGGCCGCTTCGAGCTGCCCATCGCGCTCGGCATTCTGCTCGCCTCCGGGCAACTTCGGCACACATCTCTCCACGAGCTGTCGCGCTGTGAGCTCTATGGCGAGCTGGGACTCGGAGGCGAGATCAAAGCGGTGCGCGGCATCCTGCTCGCGGCGGCACATGCCAGCCGGGACGGACACCAGCTGATCGTTCCCGCAGCGAATGCGGATGAGGCGCTGATCGCGGCCACGACCCCCGTGCGGGCGGCGTCACATCTGACGGAGGTCTGTCGTCACCTGACCGGCGAAGAGCCACTGCGCTTGCACACGCCGATGCCGTACACCGGATCGCAAGAGCCGCGCACGGCTGCCGTGCCCGACCTCGATGATGTCAGGGGGCAATTCCAGGCCAAACGGGCATTGCTCATCGCCGCCGCAGGATCCCACAGTCTCCTGATGATCGGTCCGCCGGGATGCGGCAAGAGCATGTTGGCACAACGCCTGCCGGGCCTCCTGCCGCCGCTTGCGGGGAGCGAGGCGCTGGATTGCGCCGCGATTGCCTCAGTGAGCGCCACCGGTTTCAACATGAGCGGTTTCGGACGGCGCCCGTTCCGCTCGCCGCATCACACGGCCTCAGCGGTCTCTCTGGTCGGCGGCGGCTCGCGCGCGCGACCCGGAGAGATCAGCCTCGCCCACCATGGCGTCCTGTTTCTCGACGAGCTGCCGGAGTTCGACCGGCAGGTGCTGGAGGCACTGCGCGAGCCGCTGGAAGCGGGCGTCGTGAGAGTCTCCCGCGCCGCGGCGCACGCGGACTATCCGGCTGAATTCCAACTGATAGCAGCGATGAATCCTTGCCCGTGTGGTCATTTGGGCGATCCCGCGGGAAGCTGCCACTGCACGTCGGCTCAAACCCAACGGTACCGCGCCCGCATCTCAGGCCCCCTGTTGGACCGTCTCGACATGCACGTGCAGGTCCCGCGCGTCGAGGTCGTCGATTTCGACGATCGTCTCCGCAGAGGGGAATCGAGTGCCGCGGCCGCTGCCCGGGTTGCCACCGCCAGAACCTTGCAGCTGGCGCGCCAAGGTCGCTGCAACGCACGGCTGCGAGATGCGCAGATCGAGCGCTGTTGCATCATGCAGCCGGCTGCCCGTGCGCTGCTAGATCGTACGATGAGGCATCTGCGCTTCTCCGGCCGCACGCGCCAGCGCATCCTCAAGCTGGCCCGCACGATCGCGGATCTCGACGGCCGCGACACCATAGCTGACACTCACGTCAGCGAAGCGGTGATGTTGCGATGCCTGGATCGGGAGCAGGCTGCTCCCTACCGCTAGGAGGTTCGGCGGGTGGCTATTTCTTCTTGCCGCTGACCATCGAGGGGCTGACGAGCGAGACCATGTAGTTCACGGCTTGCTCAACCATGGCATCCGGTACGTCGGTACGGCCGCCTTTGGCGGGCATGGTGCCCGTGGTCCCCGTGAACCCGTGCAGCGCGTGGTCGTAGAGCGTGGGCAGGCCCTTGGCGATGTGCGACGCCCAGGCCGCCTTGTCACCCGCCTTCGGCGCGCCGGCGATACCGGCCCCGTGGCAGGCGCTGCAGGTCTGGTCGAAGAGATCCTTGCCGCTGGTCGGCATCGCCAGGCCCGAGGAGCCACCGCCGGCCTGCGCCGTGGCGCCCTCCGGAGCCTTGATCGCGAGGGCGGCGTTGTCCTGCCCGGCTATCGCTTCCTGCTCGACGGGCGCGATGCGGGCGGCGACGCTCTTGTAATAGTCCGGGCCGTTCATCGTCTCCTTGCCCTGCGTGGCGTCACCGATGTGGCGCGCCGCGACAAAGAGCACGATGGCGAAGGCGACCAGCACGCCAATCACCAGGCTGAACATGTTGATGAAATGGGTGTCCTGCTTGCTCACCGACGCCTCGCACACGACTCGCGAATATGAAGCGCGCAGTATAGCTGTTTGGCTCCCGCCTTCGTAAATGGCGCCGAGCCCCGCGGCCGCGTATCATTCCCGGTCCCCATCGGGGCGGTGCGCCCGTAGCTCAGTTGGATAGAGTGGCAGCCTCCGAAGCTGCAGGTCGCTGGTTCGAATCCAGTCGGGCGCGCCAATTCAATTCGTGTTCGTCCGGGCAGCAAAATCGCTGGTTCGACAAAATCGCCGGGAGCAATTTTGGACGGCGCACAGCGCCGGGCCCAAAGGGCCGAGGCCCGGGATGGGCCGAGCAATCCAGTCGGGCGCGCCAATTCAATTGTCCATGAAGCTTGCCGCCCTCGCGGGCGCGCTCTTTCTCTCCGGGATGGCCACCGCCGCCCCGGGCTGGCCGGCCCCCGGACCCGTGCCGCCGCAGGACAATCAGCGGCTCGCGCGCGATATCCTCGCGCAGCTCGTGGCGATCCGCTCCGTGCACGACGTCGGCACCAAAGGCGTGGCGGAGGCGCTCTACGAGCGCTTCAAGGCGGCCGGCTTCAGCGACCGGGAAATGCACCTGGTGCCGGAAGGACCGTGGCCCAACCAGGTGAATCTGGTGGTGCGCCTCGAGGGCAAGGGCGCGGGCAAGCCCGTAATGTGGATCTGCCACATGGACGTGGTCGATGCGCGGCGCCAGGACTGGTCCGTGCCCCCGTTCAAGCTCACCGAGAAGGACGGTTTCTTTTACGGCCGCGGCACATCCGACATGAAGGACGAAGACGCCGCGGCGGCGGTATCGCTCATCCGGCTGAAGAAGGAAGGTTTCGTCCCTGACCGCGACATCATCGTGGCATTCACCGCGGATGAGGAAGTGGGGCTCGAGCAGGACGGACCGGCGTGGCTCGTGAAGCACGACCGCAATCTGGTGGATGCCGGCTGGGTGATGAATCCGGACGGTGGCTCGGGCGAGATCGTGAACGGCAAGCGACGCGATTTCAGTGTCGAGACCGTGCAGAAAACCTACATGACCTTCGAGTGGCAGACTGCGAACAAAGGCGGCCATTCCTCGGAGCCGCGCCCGGACAACGCCATTTACGAGCTCGCGAGCGGCCTGATGAGGCTCGCCCGCTACCAGTTTCCATACAAGACGAACGCCACCACGCGCGCCTACTTCGCGATGACGGCGCACACGTTCCGCGGCCGGAAAGAAGCGGACTTCATGGCGCTGTCGCAGCAGCCGCTGGACGCGGCCGTGGCCCGGCGCGTGGCCGCGAGCGACGTCGCGATCAACGCCATCCTCCATACGACTTGTGTCGCCACCATGCTGCAGGGCGGCGTGCAGGAGAACGCACTGCCTTCCGGCGCCGACGCGACCGTTCAATGCCGGGTTTTCCCCGGCGAGACCGAGGCGCAAACGCTCGCGACCTTGCAGCAGGTGGCGACAGATCCGGGGATTGAGATCAGTCTCCTCCATCCGGTGCAGCCCGCGCCGGAGACCGTACCCGATCCGAAGGTGATGGCCACCATCACCGACGTCGTCCATTCCATGTGGCCAGGCGTACCGGTACTGCCGCAAATGGCGGCCGGCGCCAGCGACAGCATCTTCACGCGCGCGGGTGGCATTCCCTCTTATGGCGTCGGCGGCGGCTGGAACGATCTCAACGACATCCGCATGCACGGCCGGGATGAGCGCAAGGAGATCGGCGATTTCTACGCCAGCGTCGAGTTCACCTACCGGCTGATGAAGAAGTTCGGCACCGCAAAGAGCCTGTGAGATCGAGGCAACATTATCGGGCACCGCTCCTCAATGGGAGCACATGGGCCCGCCCATACCGCGCCGCGAGCCGAAGCGGCAGGCGTATCCGCGCGTGAGCTCCGCGCCGAGCAGGAATACCTGCGCGGAGTAATACACCCAGAGGAGCACCACGATCACCGAGCCCGCCGCGCCGTAGGTCGACGCAACGGTGCTGCTGCCCAGGTAGAGCCCTATTGCATATTTGCCCACGGCGAACAGCACCGCCGTGATCAGCGCCCCCACGGCAACATCCCCCCAGGCAAGCCTGACACTCGGCAGCACTTTGAAGACGGTCGCGAAGAGCAGCACGGCCAAGCCGAAGGAGATCAGGGAATTGGTCGAGCGCAAGACGACACCGACGATGAAGATTCCGCGCGACAGCGCTTCGAGCGCGCCGAGCGCCGCGCTGAAGAGCAAAGATGCAAGCAGCAGGAAGCCGAGCGCCAGGATCAGCGCGATCGACAGCAGCCGGCTGCGCAGGTAGTCCCAGTACCAGCGTCGCGGCTCGGCCGGCACGCTCCAGATCTCGTCCAGGCCGGATTTCAGCTCGACGAGGGCCGTATCGGCACTGAACAGCAGTGTCACGACACTGATCACGGTCGCCAGGACGCCCGCCTCCGGCCGATGCGCCCGCGCCAGCACTGTCTGCACCTCGGCCGCTGCCTGCGCCCCGATCAGATTGCTGATCTGCTGATGGATTTCGCCTCTCGCGGCGCTCTCGCCGAAGAAAAACCCGGCCACCACGACCGCAAGCAGCAGAATGGGCCCGAGTGAGAACACGGTGTAGAAGGCGAGCGCCGCGCCGATGCGGGACGCGCGGTGGTCGCTCCACCCGTTGGCCGCATCCTTCACCAACTCCCAGATTTCCCGCGCGCAGCCGCCGAGCCAGGCCGGAATGTTGAGCATACCGTCGGTCGCGCAACCGGCGTGCCGCGCCGTCTAACCGGAGCGCGGTCTCGGCTTCTTCTCCAGCTCCTCGAGCGCCAACGCGGCCGAGACGTGCGACAGATGGGTCAATCCCTGGGGAAAATTACCCAACATCTCGCCGCGCCGCGGCTCGAACTCCTCGGCGAAAAGGCCGAGATCGTTGGCGCAGCGGCACGCCCGATCGAAAGCCTGCCGCGCCTCTTTATGGCGGCGCTGATGCGCCAGACATTCGGCCAGCCAGAACGTGCAGGCGAGGAACACGCCTTCCTTGCCCCGCAGACCGTCCTTCGCCCGGTAGCGCTGCACCAGGCCAGAGCGCGACAGATGCTTGCGGATAGCCTCGGTCGTGCGCAGCATGCGCTCATCGTCCCAGGCCACGAAATCGACCGCGGGCAACAGCAGCAACGCGGCATCCAGATCCGTGCTGCCGTAGCTGCGTACGAAGACACCCCGCTTGCGATCGTAGCCGCGCTTCTCGATATCCCTGCGCATGCCGACGAGCTCCTGGCGCCAGCGGTTGAGCGGTGCCGGCAACTCGTACTTCTCCGCGAGGGCAATTCCACCGTCGACCGCCGCCCAACACATGACCTTCGAGTGAACGAAGTGCATCGGCCGCGAGCGGACTTCCCACAGGCCGCGATCCGGCAGATGGCGGCGGGCGATCGCCACCTCCACGATCGCGGTGAGAAAGCTCCAGTAGTTGTCATCCGGCCGCTCGCCGCGCTCGCTCCAGCGCCACGACAGCTCCATCACCAGGCCATACATGTCCGCCTGGAACTGCTCCGCCGCGCCGTTGCCGATGCGCACCGGACGCGAGCCGCGCCAGCCGTCGAGGTTCGGCAGATCGATCTCCGGCAAGCGGCGCTTGCCGTCGACGGCGTAAAGCACCTGCAGCTCGCTGGCATTGCCCGAGGCGGTTCGCTGGATGAAGCGCCGCATTCCAGCCGCCTCGGCCTGCAGCCCGAGGTTGCCCAGGGCGTGCACAGTGAAGATCGAGTCGCGCAGCCAGCAAAAGCGGTAATCCCAATTGCGCTCGCCGCCGCTCTCCTCCGGCAACGAGGTGGTGGGCGCCGCGATGATGGCGCCGGTCGGGGCATAGCAGAGGGCCTTCAGCACCAGGGCCGAGCGGGCAATGGCCGTGCCACTGGCCTTGCCCAGCGGCACGTGTCCATCCTGACATCTGATCTTCGCGGACCATGCCCGCCACCAGCGCAGCGTCTCGTCGTAATGCTCCTCGAGCTGCACGACTTCCTTTTCGCCGCCAATCCGCAGCTCGGATTCCTCCGGCGGCAGGAATTGCACCCCGATGTGATGGCGCGACTTCGCATGCACCTCGAGCACCGCCTCGAGGTCGTGATCGCCGCCGAGGTGCAGCGGTGCATCGCCGAAGATCGCAAGGCCCGCATTGCTGCCGACAGCCACATGGGCGCCGCCGTGGCTCGCACGCACCCAGGGCTTGACCTCGCCGAAGTCGAGTCGTGGCACGAACCTGACACGCAACCGCATCGTGCCGCTGACTCCCTCGATGATGCGCACGATCTCGCGGCGCGGTCGTTGCCGGCCGCCGCTGCGCATCGCGAAGAAGTCGATGAGCCGCGCCTCGCCGCTTGCCGAGCGGAAAGTCGTGACCAACACCAGGCTGCGCTCGAGGTACTCGCGGCGCGAGCTGAAGCGCCCCGTCGGGCAGATCTGGAAATAGCCGCCGTTATGCCAGTCGAGCAGCCGCCCGAAGCAGCTGTCGGAATCGAACCGCGGCAGGCAGCACCAGTCGATCGAGCCCTGGCGGGAGACGAGCGCCGCCGAATGACAATCGCCTATGAGCGCGTAATCCGCTATCGGAGGGTACTCGCCCGTGCGCTTCATGCTTCGGCCGCGCCCGGGATCAACGGCTGCCCGGAGGCGTGCTTCTCTTCGGCCATCCGGTCGATCATCTCCCGGTAGTCCGCGATCGCGGCGGTGATCACCCGGGCGGCATCCTCGTAGCCGTATCGGCCGACGACCACGATCTTGGCGGGCTCGCCCGGCACCAGCTTGTAAGTGGAGATATAATGCTCCTGCCGCTCGAGCAGCGCGGCCGGCACTTCGCTAAGGTCCTCAGCGCCGCCCCAGATGTAATCGCCATCCAACACGGCGACGATCTTGTCGTCGGCCTCACCCCGGTCGATGATCTTCAAGCCGCCGAGGACCCGCGCGCGCAACAGGATTTCCGAGTGGGTGATCGGCCGCTCGCTGATGACACAGATGTCGAGCGGGTCGCCGTCACCGCGATCGCAATCGCGCGCGAGACGCCGCACCCGCTCGCCACAATAGGTCTGCGGCACGAAGCCGTAGAGCGACGGCGGATGCGACGAAGTGCGCTGCGGGCGATCGACGCGCAGATAACCCGTGGCCTTGTCCACTTCATACTTCATGAGGTCGAAGGGCGTGATCTCGATGAAGGCGTTGACCACGCGCGGACACTCGGGGCCGGGATCGAGCCCGTGCCAGGGGTGCGGCCGCCAACGGGCATAGCCGAGGGGGGAGTCGGAAGTCATGCTGTCGTTCGTCTTTCCTGCCGATGCTGGTGGGCGCCCGGTCCTCGTCCGAGCGCCGGGCAGCAATTCTAGACCATCACTGTGACGGCGGACTCGCCGGCGGAGGCGTGGTGCCGTTGGCCGGAGGCGGCTCGTTCGGGTTGGGGTTGGTGCTCGGCGGCGGCGGCGGATTCTGCTCCGGCGCGCCTCCAGGCTGCGAGCTCGGTGAGCTGGCCGGCGGGGGGGTGCTCGGACTCGTCGTCGTATCGCTCGGCGGAGAGTTCGCCGATCCTCCCGGATTATCGGATTGCTGATGCGAGCATGCGCCCACGGACAGCGCGAGCGCGGCAGCGCACAGCAACAACAGGCTTCGATTCATAGGGTCACCTCTGAAAGGACTCGCCAGACGGAGGCGCGGCGTCGCAAGCCGCGTTCCGCTCGAAGCCCGAGGAGGGAGACCCCGGCGAGCGCGGCCTACTTCTTGGCCGTGGCGCGCTTTCTCTTCTTGGCCGGATCCTTGGCGCGTGACTTGCCGAAAGAGCCCCGGTAGATCTTGCCGCGCCGGGACCGTTGGTCACCCTTGCCCATGTAGTGCCTCGTGTGGTTAAGCCTGTTGGCTCGCCGGCGCGCAGTCTACGTAGCGGCCGTGCGAAAGCAAGTGAAATAGCGGCCAGGGCCGCTCCCTGTGTCGCGGGGCGATCAAAGCTGAATGGTGGGCTGCGCAAATCGCCGGGAGCGATTTGCGCCCAATAAAAAAGGCCGGCCCTCGGGGGCCGGCCTGGATCATCGGCTGCTTACCAGCGCTTCGGAGCGCCGCCGCCCCGTCCGCCGCCGCCGCCTGTACGCTCCTGCGCCTCGTTCACCCGTAGGGGACGTCCGCCGAGGTCCTTGCCGTTCAGGTTCTGAATGGCTCGGGAAGCGTCGGCGCGCGACATCTCCACGAATCCGAAGCCGCGCGGCCGGCCGGTGTCCCGGTCGGTGATGAGGCTAACGGACTCGACGGTGCCGTGCTGCGCAAACAGTTCACGGACCTCACTCTCAGTGGCCGAAAACGGAAGGTTTCCGACGTAGATCTTCGTCATGCAATCAAACTCCAAGAAACAGATACGATCTGGCCGGGACTTCGGCTTTTCTCAGCAGGAAAGGGAAAGGTCACGGACCGGGGGCGCACGATACTCCATCATGTAGGCGGGATTCAAGCAAAACCGGTGTATTCCGGCCTTTTCAGCAGGCCCGGCAGCCGCTTAACGGTAACGGCCGAGGATCTTCGCCATGCCTTTGGAGCCGGGCGACAGCAGCTCGTACGGCAGGCTGTTCAGCGGCTCCGCGGGCGTGCCGTTGACCTGGTGGAACTCGCGCCGGCCACCCTCCGTGCCGCCATCGGCGTCAACGTACAGCAGCCCGGTCAGGTATTCCCCTGATTTGAGCCGCTCCTGCACCCTGGCCTGCGCCGACCCTCTGTCGGTCGGGTCATAGCCCTCGTCGAGCTTGCGTAACATGATGCGGCTGCCGTCGTGCATGGTAACCGCCAGCGCCTCGCCGGCCGCATACTCGGCGGTGATTTCCCGCTGCGGCGGCACGAAGTCGGCCTGCACGGCGGGCTCGTAGTGCTCGCGGGTGTAGGCATAGCTCTTGGTCGAGCCCTCGTGATCGTTGAAGGTGACACAGGGCGAGAGGACATCGATCAGGGCGAAGCCGCGGTGCCTGAGGCCGGCTTCGATGAGCGGTAGCAGCTGCTGCTTGTCGCCGGAGAAGCTGCGCGCCACGAACGCTGCCCCCAGCGTCATCGCGAGTAACACCGGATCGATCGGCGGCTGGAAGTTGGTCTCGCCCTTCTTCGCTTTCGTGCCGATGTCCGCCGAGGCGGAGAACTGTCCCTTGGTGAGCCCGTACACGCCGTTGTTCTCGATGATGTACAGCATGTCGAGGTTGCGCCGGATCGCATGGCAGAACTGGCCGAGGCCGATCGACAGCGTGTCGCCATCGCCCGAAACGCCGATGTAGGTCAGCTGTCGGTTGGCGGCGTTGGCTCCGGTCGCGATGGAAGGCATGCGGCCGTGCACGGAGTTGAATCCGTGGCCGCCGCTGACGAAGTAGGCCGTGGTCTTCGAAGAGCAGCCGATGCCGGAGAGCTTCACCACGTTCTGCGGCTCGAGCGACTGATGCCAGCAGGCTTCCACGATGGCAGCGGTGATGGAGTCGTGTCCGCAGCCGGCGCACAGCGTCGACAGCGCTCCCTCGTAATCGCGGCGGATCAGCCCGAGAGCGTTGCGCGGCAGGGAAGGATGGACGACCTTGGGTTTGGCGATGAACGTCATGGCGTGACCGGCGGCTCTCTGTCAGGCGCTCGCAGCATCTTTCTGCTGCGGCTTGGGAAGGACTTCGGCGAGCACTCCGTCGACGATGAAGCTCGAGGAGATCGGCAGCCCGCTGTAATGCAGCAGCGACCGCAGCTTGGATTTCTCCACCGCGGTCTCCAGCGTGAGCAGCGAGCGCAGCTGCGAATCGCGGTTCTGCTCGACGATGAAGAGCAGCCGATGCGCGGCGAGAAATCGCTCCACGTCCTCACTGAAGGGGAAAGAGCGCACGCGCATGTAGTTCACGGCGACACCGCGCTGCTTGAGGAGCGCGAGCGCCTCGTGAATCGCGCTGTCGCAGCTGCCGAGCGAGACGATTCCGATGTCGCCGCCGGCGGTCGCGTCGATGATGGCGCGCGGCACCAGCCGCTTCGCCGTGTTCCACTTCTTGACCAGCCGATCGAGCACGAGCTGATATTCGGTCGAATCCTCGGTGTAGGCGCCGTACTGCGAGTGCCCCGAGCCGCGCGCAAAATAGGCGCCCTTGGGATGGACGCCCGGGAGCGTCCGGTAGGGGATGCCATCGCCGTCCTTGTCGATGAAGCGGTGGAACTTCTCCAGCTTCTCGATCTGCGCCTTGTCCAGCACTTTGCCGCGATCGGGACGGTAGCTGTCGTCCCACTTCAGGTCGGGGCACATCCAGTCGTTCATGCCGATATCGAGATCCGACAGCACCATCACCGGTGTCTGCAGCCGCTCCGCCAGGTCGAAGGCCTGGGCGGCCATGTAGAAGCACTCCTCGGGATTGGCCGGATAGAGACAGATGTGACGCGTATCGCCATGCGAGGCGTAGGCACAGGCCAGAAGATCGCATTGCTGGGTGCGAGTCGGCATGCCGGTCGAGGGGCCAACGCGTTGAATATCGAATATGACTGCCGGCACTTCCGCGTAATAAGCCAGCCCGAGAAACTCGTTCATCAGGGAGATGCCGGGTCCGGAGGTCGCGGTGAATGAGCGGCAGCCGTTCCAGGACGCGCCGATCACCATGCCGATGGCGGACAGCTCGTCTTCCGCCTGGATGAAGGCGAAGCGCTTGGCGCCCGTCTGCGAGTCGACGCGGCTGCGATCGCAGAAGCTCTTGAAGGCATCCATGAGCGAAGTCGAGGGGGTGATCGGGTACCAGGCCGCGACGGTCGCACCCGCAAAGACGCAGCCGAGGGCCGCAGCGGTGTTGCCGTCGATCATGATGTGCCCGGCAGTACGGTCCATCTTCTCGACCTTGAGCGGCAGCGGACACGGAAAATTCTGCCGCGCATGGTCGTAGCCGAGCGCGATCGCCTTCATGTTGCTGTCGACGAGTTGTGGCTTCTTGGCGTAGGTCTCCGCCAGCAGCTCGCGGATGCGCTCCAGGTCGAGATCCAGCAGCGCCGCCAGAACGCCCGCATAGCAGATGTTCTTCATCAGGATGCGGGTGCGCACCCCGCTGAAGGTCTCGTTGCACATCTTGGCGAGCGGCGCGCCGAGCACCGTAATGTCGGCGCGCCAGAGGAGTGCCGGCCGGGGCCAGGTGGAGTCGTACACGAGATAGCCGCCGGGGGCGACTTCCTTCACGTCGCGCGAATAGGTCTCGGCGTTCATCGCGACCATGAGGTCGACGGCGCCGGAGCGCGCCAGGTGCCCGGCGCGCGAGACCCGAATCTCGTACCAGGTGGGCCGGCCCTGGATGTTGGATGGGAAGTAATTCTTGCCCATCACGGGAATGCCGCTGCGGAAGATGGACTTCATCAGCAGCGTGTTGGCACTCGCCGAGCCGGTACCGTTCACCGTGGCGATCTTGATCGTGAAATCGTTGGTTCGGTTGGTAGTCACTGTATGGCGTCCGGACTGCGCTCTGACACTCGTTTCAGGCGATCTTGGGCTTGCGCGCTTCCGCAGCTGCAGCCTCGTCCTCGGCCTGCGGCCAATGAACCAGGGATTTCTGCATGTCCCAGGCGGCCGTCGGACAGCGCTCGGCGCACAGGCCGCAGTGCACGCAGAGGTCCTCGTCCTTGACCATCACGCGCGCCGTCTGCGGCAGGGCTGCCGACACATAGAGCGGCTGCGTCAGGTTGCGCGCCGGGACCTTCAGGCGGCCGCGCAGCTCCTGCTCGGGGCCGTTGGCCGTGATGGTGAGGCAGTCGACCGGACAGATGTCGAGGCAGGCATCGCATTCGATGCAGAGCTTGGCGAAGAAAACGGTCTGCACGTCGCAATTGAGGCAGCGCTGCACTTCCTCTGCGGCCTGCTCCGCGGTGAAGCCGAGCTCGACCTCGATGTTGAGCTTCTTGAAGCGCTCCTTGAGGGAGACGTGCGGCATCAGGCGCCGCTCGACCGGCGCGTAGTCGTTGGAATACGACCATTCGTGCATGCCCATCTTGCGGCTCTGAAGATTGACGCCCGGCGGCAGGCGCTCGCTGATGAGCTCGCCCTGACAATGCCTGTGAATGGAGATGGCGGCCTGATGGCCGTGCTCCACGGCCCAGATGATGTTCTTCGGGCCGAACGCCGCATCGCCGCCGAAGAAGACGCCGGGCCGGCTCGACTGGAAGGTGACCGCGTCCACCTTGGGCACGTGCCACTTGTCGAACTCGATGCCGAGGTCCGCTTCGATCCAGGGGAAGGCGTTCTCCTGCCCGATCGCGAGAATGACATCGTCCGCCGGGATGAATTCCTCACCGGTCAGCCGCTCGGCGGTGATGCGCCCACGCGCGTCGAGCTCGTATTCCATGCAATCGAAGGTCATGCCGACCAGGCGGCCCGCTTCCATGACGAAGGCCTTCGGCGAGCGGTTGACCACGATCTCGACGCTTTCTTCCTCGGCATCCTCCAACTCCCATTCGGATGCCTTGAAGAAGCCGCGCGGCTTGCGCGCCATCACCTTCACCTGCTTGGCGCCGATCCGCAGACTCGTGCGGCAGCAGTCCATCGCCGTGTTGCCGACGCCGATGATGAGTACACGCTCGCCGATCCGCTCGATGTGGCCGAAGGCCACCGACTCCAGCCAGGCGATGCCGATGTGTATGTTGGCTTCCGCCGCGGCGCGGCCGGGGATATCGAGGTTCTTGCCTTTAGGCGCCCCCGAGCCGACGAACACCGCATCGAAGCCGCCGGTGGCGAGCAGGTTCTTCATGCTGGCGATGGAATGCCCGAGCTTCAGGTCGACGCCCATGTCGACAATCATCCGGATCTCCTCCTCCAGCACCGAATGCGGTAGCCGGAAGGAGGGGATGTTGGTGCGCATCAGGCCGCCGGGCTCGCCGTACTGCTCGAAGATCGTCACCTCGTAGCCGAGCGGCATCAGGTCGTTGGCGACCGTGAGCGAAGCGCAGCCGGCACCGATACAGGCGATGCGCTTGCCGTTCTTGATCCTCGGGATGGGCGGCAGCTTGCCGGTGATGTCGTCGCGATTGTCGGCGGCCACGCGCTTCAGCCGGCAGATCGCGACCGGCTTGGCCTCTACGCGGCCGCGGCGGCAGGCGGGCTCGCAGGGGCGGTCACAGACCCGTCCGAGGATGCCCGGAAAGACATTGGAGTGCCGGTTGACGAGGTACGCTTCGGTGAAGCGCCCTTGGGCGATGAGCCGGATGTACTCGGGGACATCCGTATGGGCCGGACAGGCCCATTGGCAATCGACCACACGGTGAAAGTAGTCGGGGTGGGAGGTATCTGTAGCTTCCACGATGTACCGCTGCTGGAGCAGGAATGTCCATAATAGTGCAAGCGAGACCCTCGCACCTAGCGCCTATACTCCCTTGCATGGCCACCGCGGATCCCCAGCCCCTCGAGATCAAGGTACGCCGCGCCGCCCGCCTGCTGCAGGTCACGTTCGAGGATGGCAGCCGCTACGAGCTGCCGTTCGAGTACCTGCGGGTCTACTCGCCGTCGGCCGAGGTCAAGGGCCACGGACCCGGCCAGGAGACCCTGGTGCTCGGCAAGGAAGCGGTCGGGATCCGCGCGGTCGAGCCGGTCGGCCAGTACGCGGTGAAGCTCGTCTTCGACGACGGCCACGATACCGGCCTCTACACCTGGAAATACCTTTATGAGCTGGGCCGCGACCGGCAGGAGAAATGGGGCCAATATCTCGCACGGAAGGCAGCCCATGCGCCGTCCGAAAGCAAGTAATTGAGCGCCCCAGGGCCGTCCCCCAAATGAAAAAGGCCGAACGGTTTTTGACACCGCTCGGCCCTTTCCGTTCAAGACCCCCCTACCGGGGCCGGATTCTGCGCAGCATGTGGTCCAAAAAGCAAGGCGATACAATGCGCCCTCCCCGCGACCCGGCGATCCGATGAGCGACCCCCGATCCACCGACTTCGGCTACGAGCGTGTGCCCTGGCGCGAAAAGGCGCGCCGGGTGCGCGGCGTGTTCGACTCCGTCGCCGGCAACTATGACCTGATGAACGACCTGATGTCGGGCGGTGCGCACCGGCTCTGGAAGCGCTTCACCCTGTCGCTGACGGGGCTGCGGCCCGGCCAGCGGGCACTCGATGTGGCCGGGGGCACCGGCGATCTTGCGGCGGGTCTGGCCCGCCAGGTAGGGGACCGGGGCCTGGTCATATTGAGCGACATCAACTCCGCCATGCTGCGCCAGGGGCGCGACCGCCTCACGGATCGCGGCGTGCTCGGCAACCTGCAGTATGTGCAGGCAAACGCGGAACGCCTGCCTTTTCCCGACGACAGCTTCGACTGCATCACCATCGGTTTCGGCCTGCGCAATGTCACCGACAAGCCGGCGGCGCTCGCCGCCATGCGGCGGGTATTGAAGCCCGGCGGTCAGGTTTTGGTGCTGGAATTCTCCCATCCGGTGGCGCCGGGGCTCGGGCCGCTCTACGACGCGTATTCGTTCCGCGTGCTGCCGCTTCTCGGACGAATCGTGGCCCGGGACGAGGCGAGCTACCGCTATCTGGCGGAATCCATCCGTATGCACCCGGGCCAGGAGGCGCTGCTCGAGATGATGCAGGCGGCGGGCCTCGAAGGCTGCCGCTATCACAACCTCTCGGGTGGCATCGTCGCCGTGCATCGCGGCTACAAGTACTGACTCCGACCCATGCTCACCACCACGCTCGAGAACGTTCTCAACCGCGGGCTCCCCCGCTCGCCGCGGGCACAGCAGCTCTGCGCCGAGCTCACCGGCCGCCGGATCGCGATCGAGGCGCCGTCGCTGGCGCGGTTGCTGGTGGAGTCCACCGGTAATTCGCTGCGCGTCACGCGCGCCAGCCTGCCGGCCGATGCGGAGGTGGTCGGCGGTCCTCTGAGCCTGCTGGCGCTGGGCAGCAGCGCCGCCGCGGCGCCATTCTCGCGCGGTGAGGTCGAGGTACGCGGCGATGCGGAGCTGGCGCAGAAATTCCACGAGCTGGCGCGGCTCCTCAGGCCCGATCCGGAGGAGGAGCTGTCGCTCTTGGTCGGCGATGTGGCGGCGCACCGCATCGGCAGATTGGCGCGCGGCGCGTTGAGTTGGACCCGCGACGCGGCGGCGACACTGCTGCAGGACGTCGGCGAGTACTTCAGCCACGAGCGTGCCGACCTGGTATCCCGCGCGGAAGGCGAGCAGTTCCTGCGCGGCGTGGATGCGCTGCGCGAGGACGTCGATCGCCTCGATGCGCGTCTCGAGCTGCTGACGCAGCGGCTCGCGGCCAAGTGACTTCGGTGTTGCGCCCGTGAAGCTGCGCGTCGTCGCGCGGCTCCTGCAGATCCAGCGGGTGCTGTTGAAATACGGGCTGCACGACTTCGTGCGGGCGACACACCTCTACGCGCCGCTGCGGTTCCTCTTCTACCTGTCACCCGATACCTGGCTCAATCCGAACCGCAACGCCCCGCCCGCCGTGCGCCTGCGGCTCGCGCTCGAGGAGCTGGGGCCCATCTTCGTGAAGTTCGGCCAGGCGGTCTCCACGCGCCGCGACCTTCTGCCGACCGACGTCGCGGACGAGCTCGCGAAGCTCCAGGACCGTGTGCCGCCATTCCCGGGCGCCGCGGCGCGGGCCATCGTCGAGAGCGCTTACGGCCGGCCCGTGTCGGAAGCGTTTGCGGAATTCGAGGAAACGCCACTCGCCGCGGCCTCGATTGCGCAAGTGCACGCCGCGCGGCTGCCGGACGGCAGCGAGGTCGTGGTCAAGGTTCTGCGCCCGGACATGCGGGAATCCATAGAGCGGGATCTCGAGGTGCTCTACGCGCTGGCGGAGCTCGCACAGAACTACTGGCGTCAGGGCCGGCGGCTGCGGCCGCGCGAGATCGTGGCGGAGTACGAGAAAACGGTCCTCGACGAGCTGGATCTCATGCGCGAGGCCGCCAACGCCTCGCAGCTCAAGCGCAACTTCGCCGGCTCGGATCTGCTCTACGTGCCGGAGGTCTACTGGGACTACTGCCGCCTGGATGTCATGGTGATGGAGCGCATCCATGGCATCCCGATCGCGGACATGGAGCGCCTGCGCGCGGCCGGCACCGACATCAAGCTGCTGGCCGAAAACGGCGTGCGTATCTTCTTCACGCAGGTGTTCCGCCACAACTTCTTCCACGCCGACATGCACCCTGGTAACATCTTCGTGTTGATCGAGAATCCGGCGCGGCCGTGCTATGCGGCGGTCGACTTCGGCATCGTCGGCACGCTCGACCCCCGCGATCAACACTATCTCGCCGCCAACTTCCTCGCCGTGTTCGATCGCGATTACCGCCGCGTGGCGGAGCTGCACGTCGAGTCCGGCTGGGTGCCCGCGGGCACGCGGGTGGACCAGATCGAGTCGGCGGTCCGCACCGTCTGCGAGCCGATTTTCGACCGGCCGCTCGCGGACATCTCCTTCGCCACCCTCCTGGTGCGGCTGTTCGAGATCTCGCGCCGCTTCAACGTGGAGCTGCAACCGCAACTCATCCTGCTGCAGAAGACGCTGGTCAACGTCGAGGGGCTCGGC
>JBOIAB010000104.1:0-8386 GCA_050738635.1 Steroidobacteraceae bacterium | reverse complement strand
CATCTCGATGAAGTAGAACTCGCCATCCTGGTAGAGAAACTCCATCGTGCCGGCATTGCGATAGCCCACCGCGCGGCAGGCCTCCACGCAGCGCTCGCCCATGACTCGCCGCTGCCGCGCGGTGATGCCCGGCGCGGGAGCTTCCTCCAACACCTTCTGGTGACGACGTTGCATGGAGCAATCGCGCTCACCCAGATGAATGACGTTGCCGTGGTCGTCCGCCAGCACCTGGAACTCGATGTGCCGCGGCCGCTCCAAAAACTTCTCCATGTACACCTGGTCGTTGCCGAAGGCCGCTCGCGCCTCCGCCCGGGTGATGCCGATGGAGTTGAGCAGAGACGCTTCACTGTGGACCACGCGCATTCCGCGGCCGCCGCCTCCGCCCGAGGCCTTGATGATCACCGGATAGCCGATGTCGCGGCCAACGCGCAGATTTTCCTCCGGATCATCGCCCAACGGCCCATCCGAGCCCGGAACGCACGGTACGCCGTGGCTCTTCATCACCCGGATCGCCGAGACCTTGTCGCCCATCATGCGGATGGTCTCCGCCCGTGGACCCACGAAGACGAAGCCACTGTTCTCCACCCGCTCGGCAAAATCCGCGTTCTCCGACAGGAAGCCGTAGCCGGGATGGATAGCCACGGAATCCGTGACTTCAGCAGCACTGATGATCGCCGGCATGTTCAGGTAGCTGCCCGCTGAGGGCGGCGGCCCGATGCAAACCGATTCGTCCGAAAGCAGCACGTGCTTCAGGCTGTAGTCGGCGGTGGAGTGCACGGCCACCGTCTTGATGCCGAGCTCGCGGCAGGCGCGCAGGATGCGCAGAGCAATCTCGCCGCGGTTGGCGATGACGACCTTCTCGAGCATGGTGGAAACGCTTATTCGACCACGAAGAGGGGTTGGCCGAACTCGACCGGGTCGCCGTTGCGCGCCATGATGGAGGTGACACGGCCAGCGCGATCGGCTTCGATCTGATTCATCATCTTCATGGCCTCGATGATGCAGAGCACCTGGCCGACCTTCACCTCATCGCCGATCTCGACGAAGGGTTTGGCGCCCGGCGAGGGGCTGGCATAGAACGTACCCACCATGGGCGCGGTGATCACGTGCTCGTTGGGCTTTGGCTTGGCGGCGCTCTCGCCGGCGCCAGCCCCCTGGCCGGATCCCTCTGCGGGCGCCGCAAGCGGCATCGGCGCGGCGCCGCGGCTTGCATCCCACCCGGGGGGCGGCCCGAACCAGGCCTGCGGCATCGGCTGCATCATGGCGCCGGCCGCGGGCATACGGCTGATCCGCACAGCTTCCTCGCCTTCCTTGATCTCGATCTCGGCGATGCCGGATTCCTCCAGCAGCTCGATCAGCTTCTTGATTTTTCGAATGTCCATGCCGGGAATGCTCCCCCTGGTCTGTTGTTGGCCTGGATCTGTCGTTGAAAAAGGGCCGCGGCGTGTCAGGACGAGGCCGGTTGGCCGGCCTGAGCCCGCGCCGCGCCGCCCGCGAGGTGGCGGCAAGCCGCCCGCACCGCGAACTCGTAGCCGAGCGCGCCGAAGCCCGAGATCACGCCGATGGCGATGTCGGAAAAATAGGATCTGTGCCTGAACTCCTCGCGCGCCGACGGGTTGGAGAGGTGCACCTCGATCATCGGCAAACGCATACCGAGTACCGCATCGCGCAGCGCGATGCTGGTATGGGTGAAGGCACCGGGATTGAAGATCAGCACTCCGATCTGCTCGGCAGCCGTCCGCTGGATGCGGTCGATGAGCTCGTGCTCGCCGTTGCTCTGGAAGCAGAGAAGCTCACGGCCTTCCTCGCGGGCGAGCTGCAGCGCGCGTCGCTCGATGGCCGCGAGCGACTCCGCGCCGTAGACCCCGGGCTCCCGGGTCCCCAGCAGATTGAGGTTCGGACCGTTCAACAGCAGCAGACGGGTCATCGGGAGGGCGCGTGCTCGAATCAAGCGACGCGCCGGAATTTACCCTAATTCCAAGGAAATGGGTGATTTTTGCGGCGAATGCCGGGAAACGAGCGCCGTGACGCTCAGAACCTGGTGCTCGGCTTCTCGCTGCGGGCCACGGCCAGTTTGGCCATTCCAGCGGAGATCTCGCGGCGCGCGGTGTCGAGGTCGATTCGACCCTGGTCGAGGTCCCCGAGGCGATCGAGGATCAGTGTGGCCTGATCTCGCCGCAGCGCCCCGACCTTGAGCGTGACGATCCGGCCCTGAGCATCGACGAAGACCGAGAATGGGAAAACCTCGTCCATGCCGAGGGCCCGCACGGCCTTCAGTCCGGGCTGCTCGCCAATCAGCAGAGGATACTGGATGGCGGCCCGCCGCGCGTAGTCGAGCACGGCGGCGCGGGAATCCACCGCCACCCCGATGACCTGCAATCCCTGCGCGGCGCGCTGCCGGCTCAGCTGCTCGAGGAGGGGTATCTCGTCCTGACAGGGGCCGCACCAGGTGGCCCAGAAATTCACCAGCAGCGGGCGACCCTTCCAGTCCGAGAGATGGCGGGTAGCGCCGCGACGGTCGCTGAAAGCAATGTCGGGCAGGGTGTCCGGAATCGCCTGCGAAGTCGTCGCCACATGAGCGGGTTCGGCGGTGGCGTGGGCTGCCGGCGGTGATGCCATGGCCAGTGGCATCTTCGGCCCCGGCAGATGTCCGTGGGCAAGGAAGCCTGCAAGCCCGGCGGCAACGATCAACGCCGCTGCTGCAAGTCCCCGAGTCGGCAAAGCTCGCATCGGTTAGGAGGCAGGCTGCGAACCTACGGCGGCACGCACGGCCGCTGCGAATTCAGCACCCTTCATGTAGCCAACGACACGGTAGCTGGGTCGCTCGTGGCCGTCGCTGCCGAAGAAAGCGATCGTCGGCGGTCCGAAGATGCCGAAGCGCTTGAGAAGCGCCTGGTCGGCGTCGTCGTCGCTGGTCACGTCCGCCCGCAGCAGCACCATACCGGAGAGGGCTTTGCGCACCGTGGGATCCAGGAAGGTCGTGTCTTCCATTTCCTTACACGAGGTGCACCAGTCCGCGTAGAAATCGATCATCACCGGCCGACCCTGCTGCGAAGCCTGGGCCACCTGACGGTCGAGGTCCGCGATGCTGCGGATCGGATAGAAGGGCAGGGAGGGATGCGTACCAGCCCATGCCGGGATGGGGGCGAGGGGATTGGTGCCACCGAGCGCAGCTCCTGCCACCAGCGTGAGTCCATAAAGCCCCGCTACCAGGCCGCCGACTCGCAGCGGCCAGCGCGGCGCCCGTACGCCCCGGGCGCCGACGAACAACACCGCCGCGGCCGTAGCCACGGGTATGGCCCACAGAGCCAGACTCAAGCGTGGCGGCAGCACGCGACCCAACATCCAAACGGCCACGCCCAGCATCACGGCGCCGAAGAACCGCTTGATCGTCTCCATCCAGGGGCCGGCCTTGGGTAGCAACCGGCCGGCCGAGGTGCCGATGATCAGCAGCGGCGTACCCATCCCGATGCACATCGCGAAGAGCGCGGCGGCACCGCGGGCGATTTGGCCCGTCTGGCTGATCACAGCCAGGGCGGCCACCAGCGCCGGACCGACGCAGGTCGTCACGAGCAGCGCCGAGAGTGCGCCCATCATCGCTACGCCGCCGAGCGTTCCGGCTGTCTGCCGATTGCTGAGATTCGCGATGCGCGTCTGCAGTGCCGCCGGCATCTGCACCGTGTACAGACCCAGCATTGAGAGCGCCATGGCGACAAAGAGCGCAGCAAAGGAGGCGACGAGCCACGGACGCTGGAAGGCGGCCTGAGGGGCCCGTCCACCCAGCGCCGCGAAGGCCGTACCGGCGATCGTGTAGGTGAGAGCCATGCCGAGGACGTATGCGAGCGAGAGGGTGAAGGCTCGTCCCGTGGTCACCTTGCCGCCCTGGCCGACGATGATCCCGGAGAGGATGGGAATGGTGGGGTAAACACAGCCGGTGAAGGCCAGGAGCAGCCCGGCGCCATAGAACCAGGCAATCATGTCCAGCAGGTTTGCGGAGCGGGCGATGTCCGCGTATCCCTGCTGCGGCGGCTGAACGGCGCTCGAAGTGCCACCGGCGAGGCTCCCGGCGCCGGGTGTTCCAGAGCCGGCCGCCGGCAGATTCACTGCCAGAGTTTTGGTGGTTGGCGGATAGCAGAGCCCGGCATCCGCGCAGCCCTGGTAGGTCACCCGCAGCGAGACAGCCCCGGGACTAGCCGGCGAGCTGCGCCCGACGGGCAGCAGCGCAATCAGCTGGGTACGGTAGATTTCTTCGCGGCCGAAATACGGGTCCATCTTGATCTGACCCTGCGGCAGCTGCAGCGTCCCGAGCGTGGCGCCGTCGGTCGTGGCGATCTTCAGCCGGCTGCGATAAAGGTAATAGCCGTCGCGAATGCTCCAGTCCAGCCGGATCGCATTCGGCGCGGCGGCGGACGCGCTGACGTGAAAGACCTGATCCACCGGCAGGAACTTCTGCTGGCTGGCGAGCGCCGCCAGCAAGCCGTTGTTGCTGCTCGCGGACGGGTTTTGCGGGCTGCCGGTGGCGGCGCAGGCGCCACCTGCGCAGCACAGCAGCAGTACGGCCAGAGCCGGCCCGATGCGCCTCATCCTACCGCCCCCTGCAGCCAGGCGAGGTAGGCCGCGGAGCCGGCCGCCACGGGCAGGGCGATGATCTCCGGCACTTCATAGGGATGGAGGGATTTCAGCCGCATCTCGAGCTCCGGGTACCGGATAGTGACCGTTTTGATCAGCAGCAGCGCTTCCGGTTCATCCCGGATGGCTCCTCGCCAGCGATAAGTCGAGTGTACCGGCCCCACCCGGGTCACGCAGGCCGCAAGTCCCGATTCGACCAGCTCGCGGGCGATCCTCGCGGCGGCCGCGTCATCGGGGCAGGTGGTCAGTACCACCAGGGGCTCGATCGGTTCGCCGCCGGCTGTCATTTCAGGGGGGGAGTGGGGTGGGCCCGAACGATCATAATCCGCCGCACGAACGCCGCACGAAAAATTCTCCCCCCGCCAGGGCTTGAAATCCGACCCTTGCCGCCTATCATTAGCAGCCGCGGGAGGAGAGTGCTAATACCTCCCCCGTCCACTTTTATCACCAAGCATCGTAGGAGCGTCCCCCATGAAGATTCGTCCTCTTCATGATCGCGTCATCGTTAAGCGTCTGGAGGAGGAGCGTACCTCCCCCGGCGGTATCGTCATTCCCGACACGGCGGCTGAGAAGCCGATCCGGGGAAAGATCGTCGCGGTCGGTAACGGCAAGATTCTGGAAGATGGCAAGGTCCGTCCGCTCGACATCAAGGTCGGCGACAAGATCCTCTTCGGCAAGTACAGCGGCACGGAAGTCAAGGTCGACGGCGAGGAGCTGGTCGTGATGCGCGAAGAGGATGTCATGGCCGTGCTCGAGAGCAAGTAAGCGGAGACAAGACAAATGGCTGCCAAAGAAGTCAGATTTAGCGACGATGCTCGCCAGCGGATGTTCCGCGGCGTGAACATTCTCGCCAACGCCGTCAAGGCGACTCTCGGCCCCAAGGGCCGTAATGCCGTGCTCGAGAAGAGCTTCGGCGCTCCCACGGTCACCAAGGACGGCGTCTCCGTCGCCAAGGAGATCGAGCTGAAGGACAAGTTCGAGAACATGGGCGCACAGATGGTCAAGGAAGTCGCCTCGCACACTTCCGATGAGGCCGGTGACGGCACCACGACCGCGACGGTGCTTGCCCAGGCGATCATCCGCGAGGGCCTCAAGGCCGTCTCCGCGGGCCGCAATCCGATGGACATCAAGCGCGGCATCGACAAGGGCGTGATCACCGCCGTCGAGGAGCTGAAGAAGATCTCCAAGCCCTCCAAGGACTCAAAGTCGATCGCCCAGGTCGGTACGATCTCAGCGAACGGCGACGAGTCGATTGGCAAGACGATCGCCGACGCGATGGATAAGGTCGGCCGCGAAGGCGTGATCACCGTCGAGGAAGGCTCCGGCCTCGACAACGAGCTCGAAGTGGTCGAGGGCATGCAATTCGACCGCGGCTACCTCTCGCCATACTTCATCAACAATCAGCAGAGCCAGACCGCGGAGCTTGAGAAGCCCCTGATCCTGCTGGTCGACAAGAAGATCTCCAACATCCGCGAGCTGCTGCCGCTGCTCGAGGGCGTCGCCAAGTCCGGCCGGCCGCTGCTGGTCGTGGCCGAGGACGTCGAGGGCGAGGCGCTCGCCACGCTGGTGGTCAACAACATCCGCGGCATCCTCAAGGTCGCCTCTGTCAAGGCGCCGGGCTTCGGCGATCGCCGCAAGGCGATGCTGCAAGACATCGCGGTGCTGACCGGTGGCACGGTGATTTCCGATGAAGTCGGCCTGTCGCTCGAGAAGGCGACGCTGAATGACCTCGGCGAAGCGAAGAAAGTGCTGGTTGAGAAAGAGAACAGCACGCTCATCGACGGCGCCGGCAAGGCCTCCGACATCAAGGCGCGCGTTGAATCAGTGCGCCAGCAGATCGAGGAAGCCACCAGCGATTACGACAAGGAAAAACTGCAGGAGCGCGTTGCCAAGCTCTCCGGCGGTGTTGCCGTGATCAAGGTTGGTGCGGCCACCGAAGTCGAGATGAAGGAAAAGAAGGCCCGCGTCGAAGACGCGCTGCACGCGACGCGTGCTGCGGTCGAAGAGGGCGTGGTGCCGGGCGGCGGCGTTGCGCTGATCCGCGTGCAGAAGGTGCTCGAGAAGCTCGAGGGTGCGAACGAAGACCAGACGGTTGGTATCGCGATCCTCAAGCGCGCGATCGAAGAGCCGCTTCGCCAGATCGTGGAGAACGCCGGTGAAGACGCCGCCGTGATCCTCAATCAGGTGAAGGCGGGCAAGGGCAGCTTTGGCTACAACGCTGCGACCGGCTCCTTCGGCGACATGCTCGATGAGGGCATTCTCGATCCGACCAAGGTGACGCGCCTGGCGTTGCAGAACGCGGCCTCAGTGGCCGGACTCCTGCTGACGACCGAGGTGATGATCGCCGAGGCCCCGAAGGAAGACGAACATGCGCACGGCGGCGGCATGCCGGGTGGCGGCATGGGCGGCATGGGTGGCATGGACATGTAAAGCCTCGCGGCTTTGCGATTCCTAAGAAGACCTCCGGCGGGAAACTGCCGGAGGTTTTTCTTTGTGCGCGCTCAGCCGGCCGGGCGGCCGAGATAACGTTTGATGCCGCGAAACGCGAGGTATGCGCCTGCGATCAGCACGGCGTAGGCGCCGAGCCCCAGACTGAATCCCGAATCGAAGCTCCTGGACGTCTCGCCGAACATGGCGCCGGCCTGCGCCGCCTGCGCACGGGCCTGTGAGTACGCCTGGTACACCGGATAGAACGCGTACAGCGTGAACAGCAGCGGCACGCACAATGCCAGCGGTGCCAGCTTGTGCTTCCAGTAGTGTGGCACGGCGATCGTTGCGGTCGCCAACAGGACAAGAAACGTGCCCTTGCCGCTGCCGGCACCCACCAGCCCGCTCAAACCCATGTTGCCGCTCAACAGATCCGCCAGCGTAATGCTGATCGAGCCGACCATGCCGTTGCCGCCGACGACGCTCATGAACAGCGCCGCGATCAGGAACACTCCATAGGCTATCGCTACGTCGCGCCCGACATCGCCGAGCACGGCCTGCGCCACCTTGCTGCCCTGCGCGCTCATCTGGTTGAGTTTCTCTTTTGCCAGGTCCGCTTCGGACACGGGCATTGCGCTGGTCAGCATGCCGGTGTCTGAGACCTGTACCTCCACGGTCATGTTGGCCGCCGGAGCCACGGCACCCTGCCACTGGCTTATGTTGAAATCGTAACGCTTGTCGGCGGCGGCAATGACGCCCTTGTCACCCGACCACATGATTATCGTGCCACGCATCCCGGTAACCTCGTTTTAGTTGTTGGTTGATACCGTGGCGCCAGCCGGTCCATATGCTGGCGCAGAACACCCCCCAGATTAGGATTGGAGTGGGGAGAGATGTCAAGTTACAGCGCGCATTCGCATCACGTGTACACTTTTCGATGTGAATAAGAATATGGACCGCGAGTGCACGCCAGCCCGCTGATCCTGATGGTCGATGACGAACCCGCGATCGCGGAGGCGGTGAGCTTTGCACTGCAGGCGGAAGGATTCCGCTGCCGCATCTGCGCGACCGGTGCTGCGTGCATCGAGGCGCTGGCGCCGGCAACGGGCGCTGCGGAAGCACCGGCGCTGATCCTGCTCGATGTCGGTCTTCCCGACGGCAGCGGCTTCGATATCTTCCGGCGGATCCGTGAACTCAGCGGCGCGCCCGTCGTTTTCCTCACGGCGCGCAAGGAAGAAATCGATCGCGTGGTCGGTCTCGAGATGGGCGCCGACGACTACGTCGTCAAGCCCTTCAGCCTGCGCGAGCTGATGGCGCGCGTGCGCATGAT
>JBOIAB010000103.1:0-5081 GCA_050738635.1 Steroidobacteraceae bacterium | reverse complement strand
CGTTCTCGGAAGAAGCGCTTGCGCCACTTGCTGACAATCTGCCGTGGCGTGTCCAGGCGCGCGGCGATCTCGTCGTTCTCGAGTCCCTCGGCCGCGTACAGCACGATCTTGGCGCGAATGACGTCTCTATACGGTGACGTATATCTGCGCGCCGTGGCTTCGAGTCGCGCCCGCTCGGCAGCGGACAGCTCGATATGATAAGGGCATCTTCTCGGCATATCTGTCCCTCCTTGGACCTCAAGGATGCCATCAGGGAAGAACAAATGCCAGACTTATACGTCACTCTATTTATGGACACAGGTACTAAGCTGCATGTGTATCCCGGGTATTTGTTTGGACCCAAGCGCTTCGCCTAGAAATTCACCGCGGTCAAGTTTCATGTGAAAATCCCCGGTTATAGCAGCTAGCTGGGAGGCCTCAAGAGGTGGTCTCTTGAGGCCCAGTCTAGAGACCGGCGATTGACCTGCCAAGCATGTTCACGACTGCCCTCAGCGTTGAGCGGCGACCGACAGCCGGGTCGCGTCTATCGCGACATCATGTCCGTCAAAAGCGCCAAGCCACAATGCTGAGCCTGCCGGCAACGCCACACTACCCGCCTGCTTTCAGCGGTGCGCCTCTGGGAACCGGGGAACCAAGCACGGCGCAACTGGTCGCGGTTCGCGCGCAACTCGCGCACGGGGTGAGCGCGTCGGTCGAAACGCAAATCGCCGCCATCGAGAGCGACGATGGTGCTGGGCGATCCCTTGGGATCAGTGCGGCGGTGACCAATGAGTCTCTGCCAACACTGCAACCGGTACTCGAGCCCCTCCGTCCCATCGGCGCCACGGTGCTGGCGCGCGCGAAGAGGGCGAACCGGGCGGTAACAAAGCCTTGGCGGACCCGATGCATCATGAGCACTGCCTGCTGCTCGACATTCTTCGCATGGATGAAACGCTTATTGGGACGAGAAACGGCTTCGCAGATGGCCTCCGCATCAGTGGCATCGTTCTTGTTGCTCTTCACGTACGGTTTCACGAACTGATGCAGCAACGCAACGGTAAGCCGCACGCTCTCACTCATTCGGTCAATCCTGCGCAAGTGCACTCGCGAGTGGGAGCGTTGGATCGTGCGCCCGCCGTGCGGCTCTTGAAGGAGCCGACGCGACGTGTTCGCTTTCTGACCCACGACCAAGCGGCGGAGTTGCTCGAGGAGTTGCCGCCGCATCTCAGGGACATGGCGGCTTTCACCCTTGCGACGGGGCTCAGAGCCACCAACGTAACCGGGCTCACCCGGGAGCAGGTCGATCTCGCGCGCAAGGTAGCGTGGGTCCATCCCGATCAGGCGAAGGCGCGCAAGGCCATCGCCGTGCCGCTGAACGCGGCGGCGTTCGAGGTGCTCGAGCGGCAAAAGGGGGAGGCACGACGAGCGTGGCTTTACCTACGAGGCTCCCCGGGGGCCGCCGATCTGACTGCTTCCCTTGCGGGTCGCCGATCAAGTGAAAGGACCCGCTCGACACGCTACCCGATCAGCGACAGAAGACGCTCCACCAGATCACTGACCTCGCGCTGGCGCAGTACGCGGGCCTCGCGCAGCTCCGGCTCGGGGCCCTCCCCTCTTTCGAAATTCGCCACGGCAACGGGGCCGTCCTTGCGATACCCCTCGACGTCACCCTCGCTGGTGAACCGGCGTCGTAGGATCGACAGTGACTCATGAATCACCTCGCCATGCTTTCCGGCCGCGGCCTCGCGAAATGCGGCCGCGGCACTGTCGAGGCCGTCGGGCGCGTGCTCGATGCAGTAGATGAGATCGTGGGCGTCCTTGCGCTCGAATCGCTGATCGAACGCCAAGGCCTTCAGGCACGTGAAGCTCACGAGATCCGCGTGCTTGACGGGCTCCGTCGCGACGCCACCGCCCCCGAGCGGTTCGGCGCGGATCTCGGTCACCTGGTAGAGATCGAAAACGATCGACGAGTGCGGGATGTTCAGGGCGGAGATCGTGCCCTCGGTGGGCAGGGGCTGAACCTTGCCGCCGGCGATCTGCGGGGCATCGGCCAGGAGCTCAAGCACCATCAAGGCGCCATGCTCGGTGCGCGTCTGCCAGCGCCAGGATAGTTTTTGGCCTTTCTCGTTGGTGGCACGCTCGAATCCACGCGCGTGCAGGTTCTCCTCGAGGGTGTGATACGCCTGGGTGTCTGTCAGAAGTTGCAGGTCGATGACGATATCGACGTCCTGGGTGCCGGCGTGAGGCGGTACGTCAGGCGGCCGGGCCCGGACGAGGTAGCGCGGCGTCAGCCCTCCGACGAGGAAGACGGAGTCCTTCCACGGTCCCAGGCCGCGCAGCAAGGTCACCAGGACTCGCTCGCAATCGAGCGTGTACTCGTCCGTGTAGCCCCCGAATGTTCTCGGCTTGGCCATCAGAACCCGATCCTCTCGCGGCGCAGGTGGGCCGCCAGGTCCTTCGCCCGGCCTTCGCCTCGGAGGAGGTCGAGGTAGACCTGGATAGGGCTCGCCAGCCAGACGCCGGCGAGCGTCTGACGGAACAGCAGCTCGTCGGACGATTTGACGTCGATCAAGGAGAGGTTGGTGCCTTCGGCGACGGGACGCGCATTCAGATCGGCGAGCGCGGCGTCGGCCGCGGGTCCAGGGACCAATCGGCAGCGGGCTTGGGATACGCTCGAGAGGAATGGTGCGTAGCGTTGGGCGGCAACTTCGTGAGTGATTGCGTAGTCGACGCCTCGAGCCTCGAGCGCCTGAGCAAGCTTGTCGGTTAAGTCCTCAGCGCGTAGGCCTGGCACATAGAAGCGCCGCAGCGACAGTGGACGCTCAGTAGCGACCTGCTGCGACCAGGCATCGAGCAGCGCAGCCGGCTCGCACAGGCGCCGCTTCTTGGTAGGGCCCTGCCCTTCGCTTTCCAGCCAATCGAAGCGCTCGAGCTCGGTGAGCACCTGGGAAGCGGTCGCCGGCGAAACGTGAGCCTGCTCAGCCAGCGCCTTGACGCTGACCCAGGCATCATGTTGGTTCAGCAACGCATGCAGGACCTGCGCCCGGCGGCCGGAGTACAGATTCCGAATGGCCTTCGCCAAAGCCTTGGGAGGCGGCTTGTCGATGTAGAGATAAGCACCCTTCGCCGGGACAAACAGGCTCCCGCCGCTATCGAAGTAACCGACTCCCTCGTGCCGCAGAAACTCCTTGGCGCCCGGAGAAATCGACGTCGCGATCAACATGGGCACTCGTTCCGGGCCCAGAGCATCTTCCGCCGGATGCGCGAGACCGTTCTTCATTGTCCAAACCCAGAAGGCGTTCCGTGCATCGCGGGGGTAAAGCGACTTGTTCGCCTCGATCATCAGTTCCAGCGACTTGCCGGCGACACGAAGGCCGATGACGGCGTCAAGCCGAGCATGCGACGCACGCTCGGCTGCTGACGCTTCGTGCACTACCTGGACGGCGTTGACGTCGGGAAGCGCGCGAAGTGTCTCCAGCAGGTGGTCGACCAGTGAGCGCTCGGCATTCTGAGCGGTAAGCATGAGTCTCCGCTAATTTACTGTTCAGTAAATATCAGAATTTGCACATAATGTCAATTGACTTCCATATATTTACTGCTCAGTAAATATTGTGCCTCAGAGCTTCGTCGACCGATCCGGTGGCTCTCGATGAGAGGCTTGAGCACGGCGCTCCCGTCGCACTACGCGCATCGCTCGCCAAGGACTGCGAAGTCGATCGCTTCGGAGCCCGGACTGGGGACCGCGCTTACTCATCGAAGGTCTCCGGCACAAATACGGCACAGTCGGACGAATATCCGATAGTCGCGCCTGGAGCGAGCGTCTATCATATTGAATTTATTGATAAATTATGCCGGCTGAGGGACTTGAACCCCCGACCAACGGTTTACAAAGCTGTGATTAAGGGTTCTAGGGGCTTATTTATCAACCACTTGCAGCGCTTGCCAGCCCCGCTCCCAGGCCCATCAAGGCACAATTACGGCACACCCAATGTGAGTTGGACACATTCGTGGCACAGGGCTTTGCCTATTGGGGCACAGGTTGATGCTTCTCCCGCGTTCTCCTGGTAATATATTATCGGGAATTATCGTTGAGCTATGGAGAGAAGCCTATGGCTGAGCATCCCGCGACTCTCTCGTCGAATAGCCTGGATTATCTGCCAGGCGGCAGCGCGGCGGAGAAGCGTTCGCTGGCCAAGTGGTACGCCGCGGCCAAGGCTGCGCTGGCGCGCAATCGCCCTCTGACCACCGCGACGACCCCGCCTTCCGGACGCCATCACGCCGCGGAGCTCTCGACTACCGAGCTTGACGCCTTGCGTGGCGTCGGCGCCTTCAAGGACGATGTCGTCGTCGGCGCCGATAACGATCCACTCATACGCAGCCAAGCGCAGTACATGGCGCTGCTCGAGGAAAGCCTGACGGCGGCTGAGGCCGCCAAGCTCTTGCGTGTGGACGTGAGCCGAGTGCGCCAGAGGCTGCGGGAGCGATCTCTCTTTGGCCTTGAATATGAGGGGAGCTGGCGCTTGCCGCGTTTTCAGTTCGAGCGCCGTCTCGTCATCCCGGGTCTCGCCCAAGTCCTGAAAGCGCTCCCGTCCGATCTATTCCCGTTGGATGTAGTCGATTGGTTTCTGCTATCTGATCCCGAGCTCCAGTCCGGCAGCGATGCGCCCCCGCTGAGCCCTCGCGAATGGCTGCTTTCGGGCCGGGCGAACGAGCCCGTGGTGAGGCTCGCCCGAGACCTCACGCACGCCTGACGCCGGTGAGCAAGTTCCCGGAACCGCCCGGTGTCGAGGCGCTACGCCGGATTGCGGCCGAGACCCTGGAGCTGCCCGCCGGCACACCCTTGGCGCGCATCTACTTCTCCGCCGGCCCGTATCCTTCGCACTGGAATCTGTTCCGTCACATCGGACCTACCGCGGCCCGCTGGGACCATCATCTGCCAAGTGCCAGCGATGAGCCGACCGAGCAAGACCGCGCCGTCCTTTACTGCGCGCCGCAGGTGGACACCTGCGCTGCGGAAGTCTTCCAGGCGACCCGCCGGATTGACCGGATCCGCAACGCGCCTGCCCTCGCAGTGTTTGCCCTGCACGTGCCGGTCATCTTGC
>JBOIAB010000102.1:0-7282 GCA_050738635.1 Steroidobacteraceae bacterium | reverse complement strand
CGGTCACGGCATCCCCTGGCATGGTAACTACTCCTCGTGGCTCGAGCAGAAGGAGGCGCGGCTGAAGCTCGAGGAGCGCGAGCGCGAGGCATTGCGCAAGGCGCTCGAGCACGAACTGGAATGGGTGCGGCAGAACCCGAAGGCCCGCCAGGCGAAGAGCAAAGCCCGCCTGCAGCGCTACGAGGAGCTGGCCTCGCGTGAGTTCCAGGAGCGCAACGAGACCAACGAGATCTACATCCCTCCCGGGGAGCGCCTCGGTGAGCTGGTGATCGAGGTCAAGGGGCTGCGCAAGGGCTACGGCGACCGTCTTCTCATCGACAACCTGTCGTTCAGCCTGCCGCGCGGCGGCATCGTCGGCATCATCGGGCCCAACGGCGCCGGCAAGACGACCCTGTTTCGCATGTTGACCGGCGGTGAGCAGCCGGACGCGGGCGAGATCCGCACCGGCCCCACCGTGAAGCTGGCATACGTGGATCAGTCGCGCCACGCGCTCGATGACAGGAAAACGGTCTGGCAGGAGATCTCCGGCGGCCTCGACATCCTCAAAGTCGGCAACTACGAGACGCCATCGCGCAGTTATGTCGGGCGGTTCAACTTCAAGGGCTCGCAGCAACAGCAGACGATCGGCGAGCTCTCGGGCGGTGAGCGCAACCGCCTGCATCTCGCCAAGGTGTTAAAATCGGGTGGCAACGTGCTGTTGCTCGATGAGCCCACCAACGACCTCGACATCGAAACGCTGCGCGCGCTCGAGGAGGCGCTGCTCGGTTTCCCGGGCTGCGCCGTCGTGATCTCCCACGACCGCTGGTTCCTCGACCGCATCGCGACCCACATCCTCGCCTTCGAGGGCGACTCGCAGGTCGTCTGGTTCGAGGGCAACTATCAGGAGTACGTCGAGGACTTCAAGCGCCGCAAGGGCGAGGAAGCCGCGCAACCGCATCGCATCCGTTACAAGCCCCTCACCCGGTGAGAGACTCGCCAGCGCCGGCGGAGCACCAGGGCGGGGGCCGGCGCCTCATGCCGTGGCTCGGCCCGCTCGCCGCGCTGGTGGTGTTCGGCGTGGTCGCCTACATCCTGCATGGCGAGCTGGGCCGCCTGCACTTCGACCGGGTCTTCGCGCACCTGCAGTCGATACCGCGCCGACACGTGCTCGCGGCTCTCGGCCTCACCGCCGCCAGCTATTCGGTGATCAGCGGCTATGACGTGCTGGCGCTGCGTTACCTGCGCAAGCGCCTGCCGTACGGGCGGATTCTCTTCACCTGCTTCATCGCCAGCGCCTTCGGCCATTCGCTCGGCTTCTCAGCGTTCACCGGCGGAGCGATCCGCTTCCGTCTGTATGCCAGCGCCGGCGTCACGGCGGTCGAGGTCGCAACCATCGCCGCGTTCGTAAGCTTCGGAATCGGCATCGGTCTGGCCACCCTCGCAGGTATCTCCCTTTTTCTGTCGCCCGCGCAGAGCGCCGCCATCCTGCACCTGGGGCACGATCTGACTTTCCTCGTCGGCGCGCTGCTCCTCGGCGCGGTGGCCGCCTACGCATTCTGGTCGGCGCTGTCACGTGGCGTCATCGAGATACGCGGCTGGGCGCTGCGGGCACCCGGTCCGACGATCGGGCTGCCGCACGTGGCGCTCGGTGTGCTCGATATGAGCGTCGCGGGCTCGGTGCTCTGGTGGCTTCTGCCCGCCGGTGCGCACATCGGCTTCATCCCCTTCAGCGGTGCCTACGCCATCGCGATCATCGCCGGAGTCGTGAGCCACGTGCCGGGAGGCATCGGGGTCTTCGAGACGGTGATGCTGCTCATCCTGCGCGGCATTCCCCCAGAGGCCCTGCTCGGCTCACTGCTCGCCTATCGCGCGATCTACTACTTCGTGCCGCTTCTCTTCGCCGCCGCTCTATTCGGTTACAAGGAAGTGAGCGCCACGCGCGCGCATCTCGCACGCGTGCGCGAGCGCGCCGCGATGTACGTCGCGCCCGTCGCGCCGCAGATCGCCGGCGGCCTTACCTTCCTCGCCGGCACGGTGCTGCTCGTGTCGGGAGCGACACCGGGATTCACCTCGCGGCTCGCCTTCCTGCATCGCTTCATCCCGCTGGCCGTGCTGGAAGTTTCCAATCTGGCCGCGAGTGTCATAGGGCTCGGGCTCGTGGTGCTGGCGCGCGCGTTGTTCCGGCGCGTCAGGGCCGCTTATTCCATATCCTTCTCCCTGCTCGTCTGCGGCGTGATCGCTTCCCTCCTCAAGGGCCTGCGCTACGAGGAAGCGATCGTGCTCACTCTGGTGCTCGCGATATTGGCCCTGGGACGGCGCGCGTTCTACCGACCGACGGCGATCCTCGATGAGCGCTTCAGCCCGGCGTGGATCGCGAGCATCGCCGGGGTCATCATCCTGTCGATCTGGATCGGCTTTCTCGTCTACCGCGACGTACCGTACTCGCACGAGCTGTGGTGGACATTCGCGCTGCACGCCAACGCGCCGCGAATGCTGCGCGCTTCCCTCGCGGTCGTCGTGCTCGCGACGGCCTACCTCATGTTGAATCTGCTGCGGCCGGCGCGCCCGGAGCCGGCCGCGGCGAGCACCGAGGACCTGACGCGCGCACGCGCCGTCATCAACCGCCAGGACAACTGTCTGGCGAACGCGGCGTTGACCGGCGACAAGCGGCTGCTCTTCAACGACGCGGCGGACGCCTTCCTCATGTTTCAGGTCGCCGGCCACAGTTGGGTCGCGCTCGGCGACCCGGTCGGCTCGCGCGCCGGCGTGGAAGAGCTGGTCTGGCGCTTCCGCGAGCTTTCCGACCGCCATGGCGGGCAGACGGTCTTCTATCAGACGAGCGCCGAACGGCTCTCGCAGTATGTGGACCTCGGCCTCGCGCCGCTCAAGGTCGGCGAGGAGGCGCGCGTGCTGCTGACGGACTTCTCGCTCGACGGACCCGCACGCGCCGGGCTCAGGTACTCGCATCGGCATGCGCAGCGGGAGGGGCTCACTTTTGAGATCGTCCCGGCGGGCAGCGGCGATGGGCTGATGGCCGATCTGCAACGAATCTCCGACGCCTGGCTCGCCAGCAAGGCGACCGGCGAGAAGCGGTTTTCAGTGGGCTATTTCTCGCCGCAATACCTGCGCAGATTCCCGCTCGCCCTGGTGCGCGCCGGCGGCGAGCCGGCGGCCTTCGCCAACCTCTGGACCACTGACACGCGCGCGGAGCTTGCAGTCGATCTCATGCGCTTCGGCGCGGTAGCGCCGCAGGGGACGATGGATTTCCTCTTCGTCGAGCTCATGCTGTGGGGGCGCGACCAGGGCTATCGCTGGCTCAATCTCGGCATGGCGCCGCTCTCGGGTCTCGACCGACATCCGCTCGCGCCCGCCTGGCATCGAGTCGGCAATTTCATCTTCCGCCACGGCGAGCACTTCTACAACTTCGAGGGGCTGCGGCGCTACAAGGCCAAATTCGATCCGCACTGGGAACCCAAGTACCTCATCGCCCGCGGCGGCATCGCCCTGCCGCGCGTGCTGATGGACGTTTCCGTCCTGATCGCCGGTGGTATAAGAGACCTGTTCGCCGTTTGATACGACATAACGCGGCGCGCCTCGCGAAATGCGGATTCGGCTGTCGCCGATGAGCTACAATCGGCGCACCGGGCGAGCACAAGAAGAGGCCCGAGAACCCGCGCTCGCCGCGCGAGTCTCGTGGAAGCCCGTCGTTCGCGCACCATGTCCATCCATATCGACGCATCGAGCCGTCTCATCAACAGCCAGGAAAATACCCTGGTGCTGACGTGCCCGCATTGCCAGGTTGTCGCCCACGTTACGGTGAGCGCCGTGCCTCGCTTCGAGGAGCTGCAGGGCTATCGCCCCTCTCAGGTGGGCATCGTCTACCGCTGCGACGCCTGCCACTCCCCGATCTTCCTGCGCTTTGCGGTGCGCATGTACGCCGCCAGCCGCATCGAGCTCGCGCCCCAGTTCAGCGAGGTGGAGCGCGCACGCGAGAAATTCTCCTTCACCTATCTCCCCGAGGAAGTGGAGCTGCTCTTCAAGGAGGCGCTGACGTGCTTCTCGAGCGGCGCCTTCAACGCCTTCGCCTCGATGTGCCGCCGCACCGTGCAGGCCGTGTTCGCCGACCTCGGCGAGGCGGGCAAGCTGCGCCTGTTCGACGAGCTCAACGAAGTGCGCGACCTCGCGGCGCTCTCCACCGAGACCTTCGGCAAGCTGAAGAGCATGCTCTTCGGCACCGCCGCGGACCCACGCCCCAATATCCCGCTCCTCGACGGCTATGAGGCCGGGATCGCCCTCGAGGTCATGAAGGACCTCCTCTACGAGGCCTATGTCCGCAAGGGCAAGCTGCAGCAGGCCATGTTGGTGCGGCGCTTCTTCCTGGACGAGACCCAGACCAACATCACGCCGCTTAGCAATGCGGGATGATTTTTGACATAATGGCCGCCTCCTAAAGCGCACGGCCTTGCAGCCGATAACCCGGGCATGTTCGACGGCGCCGACACAGTAGTGCTGTATGAGGAGCTCGCCTTCCAGGACGTGCTCCCGGTGATCTGGCGTGTCTCCCCGGGCGCGCTCGAGCCGGATATCGCCGCCGGCCTCGCCGAGCGCAATCTGCAGGTGCTGCAGGCCTGGGACGCCATGGAAGAGCACGGCCCGGTGGAGAAACCGGACGAGAACAACCCCTACGCCGCCGACATCCTGCGCCTCGAACGCAAGATGAATCTTCTTCTCGACCTCGTCGGCCAGATCCTTGCCGCCAACCGGCCCCGCCCGGCGCTCGCCTCGGTGCGCTTCAATGCGCTCGGCGCCGTGTGGCGCGGCACGCCTCCTCTGCCGGAAGCAGGCGCCCAGGGCGTCCTCGAAGTCTATCTGCACGACTGCCTCGCGCAGCCGCTGCGCCTTCCCGGCCGGGTGACCAATGTCACACCGGACGGCAACGTCAAGGCACGTTTCATCCCCCTCGGCGAGGCCGTTGCCGACCTCATCGAAAAGATGGCGTTTCGCCGCCACCGCCGCCAGATCGCCGGGACGCGCACCAACGTCCGGCTCACGCGCCCGAATAGCGACCGCTAACCGCCACTCACCGCTCATAGCCGGCGCCCGCCGCCCCCCGCCCTGTGACAGCAGTCACGGAGCTCGGGCGAAGCTGTCCCCAGATGTGAACAACCGGAAGCGCATCACAGCCCGGACGCCCGCCGGTGCGCACCATTCGCCGCGCGATAAGAGCATGAATGACCACGCGGGAGTCTAAATGGCGGTAGCGCAAATCATCTCGGGCCTCGCACCGGCAGCCGAGAGCGCGCCAGCCAATTTAACGGCGATCTCAGCCGCCACCGCGCGCTTCCTGACCGGCGCCTCGCCTGCGATTCACGAGGCCAACGCCCTCATCGGTCAGGTCGCGGGCCACGATTCCACGGTGCTGATCCTGGGCGAATCCGGTACCGGCAAGGAAGTCGCCGCGCGCGCCATTCACGAGCTCAGCCCGCGGCGCACCCGGCCGTTCGTCGCCGTCAACTGCGGCGCCATTCCATCGGAGCTCCTCGAGTCCGAGCTCTTCGGCCACGAGAAGGGATCGTTCACCGGCGCGATCGCCGCCCGCAAGGGGCGCTTCGAGATCGCCGAGGGCGGCACGCTGTTTCTCGACGAGATCGGCGACATGAGTCCCTCGATGCAGGTAAAGCTCCTGCGCGTGCTGCAGGAACGTGTATTCGAGCGTGTCGGCAACCACGCGCCGATCCGATGCAACGTCCGCATCATCGCGGCAACGCATCGCAACCTCGAAGAGTCGATAGAGCGCGGAGCCTTCCGCGAAGACCTCTTCCATCGGCTCAACGTATTTCCAATCGACATGCCGCCGCTGCGCAAGCGCATCGAGGACCTGCCGCTGCTCGTGCAGGAGCTGGTGGCGCAGAACGTAACGGGCGGGCGCAGCAAAGTGCAGCTGGCGCGCCGCACCCTCGCCGCTCTGGCGCTCGCGCCCTGGACCGGCAACGTACGCGAGCTGGGCAATCTCATCGAGCGGCTGTCGATCATCGCCGGCGGTCGCATCGTGCAGATCGAGGACTTGCCGCCGAAGTACCGGCCGCCCGCGGGCTGGGTGTGGGAAGAGCAACAGTCCGTCAGGGCCGACGACGACGTTGTACTCGACGAAGAGGAAACACTCGACCTGTTGGAGACCGGCGCGCTCGACGCCGTTCCGGCGGGGCCGCCACCGGCCGCGGCGGCTGATGCGCTGACTTGCCTGCCGGAGGCCGGCATCGACCTGCGGGCCCACCTGCTGGCGATCGAGCGCGCCCTGGTCCAACAGGCGCTCGACCGCGCCAACGGCACCGTCGCGCACGCCGCGCGTCTCCTCAACCTGCGGCGCACGACTCTCGTCGAGAAGCTGCGCAAGCTCGGCATCGAGGCGGCGACGGAAGTTTGACGCCCGCGAGGCGGTTTTCTGCCGCCAACGTGACAGTGTTCACGCTTTACCGCCGGTTTGCGCCCGGCACGCCTTTTGCACCCTCCCTCACGACGAAGGCCCGCACGTGGGAGGTTGGATGTCCGAGACTGAAGAAACACCGCTGGCGCAACCCGCCGGCGATGAGTCCCGCGCGCGGCGTGCCGAATCCGACCCGGTGGCGTGCGCTCCGACCTCGAGGCGTCTGGTCGATCTCGCGCGCCGCGTCGCGCTGAGCGATTGCACGGTCCTCGTGGTCGGCGAGTCCGGCACCGGCAAGGAGGTGCTGGCGCGCTACATCCACAGCCGCTCTCCCCGCGCCGGCCGGCCGTTCGTCGCGGTCAACTGCGCCGCCATTCCCGAGAACATGTTGTAAGCGATGCTGTTCGGCTCCGAGCGCGGCAGCTTCACCGGCGCGCACGCAGCGCATCCGGGCAAATTCGAGCAGGCGCAGGGCGGCACGCTGCTGCTCGATGAGATCACCGAGATTCCGCTGGCGCTGCAGGCGAAGCTGCTGCGCGTGTTGCAGGAGCGCGAGGTCGAGCGGCTCGGGGCGCGCAGCGCCGTCAGCCTGGACGTGCGCGTCATCGCCACCACCAACCGACGCCTGCGCGAGGAGGTGGCCGCCGGCCGCTTCCGCGAGGATCTGTACTACCGCCTCAACGTCTTCCCGCTTGCACCGCTGCCGCTGCGGCGGCGGCGCGACGATGTGCTGCCGCTGGCGATGCGTCTGCTGGCCGGGCACGTGCGGCCGGGGGCACGCATTCCCGCGCTGCATGCGGATGCCGCCCAGCGGCTGCTGACCTATGCATGGCCCGGCAACGTGCGCGAGCTCGATAACGTCATGCAGCGCGCGCTCGT
>JBOIAB010000101.1:0-10925 GCA_050738635.1 Steroidobacteraceae bacterium | reverse complement strand
ATCCGACCCGTCCCTCGCAGTGGCCCATCACGTCGGCGTTTGGAAAGGTGTACGCGTAGGTGATCGACGGATCGCCGAGACCGGTCTCGCCGCACACCGCCGGATTGCCGATGAGCGCGGCGGCGATCAGATGCGTATCGCCGAGTGTGGGAACCCAGACGTGGTGCCGCCAGGCGACGACGCGCCCTTGCGCGTCGAGACCGCCACTGAGATCCTGAATGATCGGCGGACCTTTCGGCTCCCAGCCATGTTCGTCCCAGCGCATCCACTGCACCCTGACGGGCCGACCGACGATCTGAGACATGATGGCAGCGTCCGCAACCACGTGATCGAGCCCGTTGCGACCGTAACCCCCCGATGCCTCAACCCAGCGCAGCTGCAGCCGCTCGAGAGGCATGCCGAGCACCTTCGCGATATCGTGCCGTGTATCGTGTGGCATCTGCGTGCCCGACCACAGAATGGCCCGATCGGCTTTGACATCGGCCACGGCGCAAGAGGGCCCGATGGAGCCGTGCATTTGATACGGAGTCCGGTACGTGGCCTTCAGCGTTCGAGCCGCACGGCCGAGCGCCGCATCGACCGAGCCATGTTTCGCAACCACTATGTCACGCCCTGAAGCCTGTCGAACCGTCTCCCAGATCTGATCCATCTCGGGCAGGCCCTTCCAGTCCGACCACTTGGCCTGCGCCGCGTCAGGTCCAGAAGGTTGCAGCGTCGAGCCGAGCTTCGCAGCCGCTTGGATCGCCGCCCATTCCGTAGTGGCTACCACCCCGAGGAAATCGTCGCGACGAACCGTGCGTACGAAGCCGGGAATGCTCGACAACCCGGACTCGTCCACGTCGCGCAAGCGCGCGCCGACTCCATACGGGCGCACGACGCGACCGTGCAACATGCCGGGCACGCGCACATCCTGAACGTACGTGAAGGCGGCAGTGACTTTGGCGGGAATGTCCTTGCGCGGGACTGAGCGCCCCACGACCGTGTAACCGTGGGGGTCCTTGGCGCGTGCCCGCGGCGCGACCTTCATATCGAACTGCTCGCCGCTGGCACCGATTTCGAAATTCAGGCGCCGGCCATCGACGAGCTCACCGTACGTGATGCTCCGACCCGCCACGCCGCTGACCTCGATGGTGCCCTCGCGGGCTGTCAGCCGGTCGGCGGGAACCTTGAAGTGCTTGACCGCCAGATCGAGCAGCACCGCCCTGCCGGCGGCCGCAGCCTGGCGGATCTGCGGTCCCGCCATACGGATCGAGAGGCTGCCGTAACTCGGTCCCTGATCCACGGTCTCCGTGGTCGTACCCATCACCACGTCCAGGCGCTCCACCTGAAAATCCAGCTCCTCGGCAGCGATCTGGGCGAACGCGGTCTGCGTCCCGGTGCCGGTGTCCACCTTTCCGGTGAAGAGCGTCACCCGATTGTCGGGATGTACCGCGAGCCACGCATATAGCCGTCCCGCAGGAAGCACCCCGAACGGACCCGTCTCGTCGGCCGCTGCGGTCATGGCGTTGGCGCGTCCAGGCAGGCTGAAGGCGATCACGAGCCCGCCGGAGGTCTTGAGGAAGCCCCGCCGGGTAAGCTCGGGTCCTTGGCGAGTGTCGAGGGTACTCATGCGTGGCTCCCTGCTTTTGCGGCGCGCTCGATTGCGCACACGATCCGCATGTGTGTCCCGCAACGGCACAGGTTGCCGTTCAGCGCCTGCTTGATCTCATCCCGTGTGGGATCGGGCTTGCGGCCCAGCAGGGCGTGAGCCGACATGATCATGCCGCCGATGCAGTAGCCGCACTGCGCAGCCTGCTCGTCGATGAATGCCTGCTGCAGGGGACCCGGACGCTCGAGGGTGCCGAGTCCCTCCAGGGTCGTGATGGGGGTGCTGCCCACGGCGGAGACAGGCGTGACGCAGGAGCGGATGGCGCTGCCTCCCAGTACCACCGTGCACGCGCCGCACTGCGCCAGCCCGCATCCGAACTTCGGGCCGCGCAGTCCGAGACCATCCCGCAGGGCATAAAGCAGCATGCTGTCCGGCTCGGCCGAGACTCTGCAATCCTGGCCGTTCACGTGCAGTGTCAGGTTTTGCGCCATGGATAGAGGCTCCATCAGACCGAGGGGTGGGTGAGTTTACCCCCGCTCGCCGCTTTCCCGGGAGATTCCCGCAAGAGCCCGCTCGAGCGCCGACAGATCGACGGGCTTCACCAGGTGAGCGTCGAACCCGGCGGCCAGCGCCCGCTCCTGGACTTCCATTTGGCCGTATCCGGTGACCGCAATGAGCCGCAGTCCGTTCAGCGGCAGCGTTGCGCGTAGCCGCTTCGCGAGCTCATAGCCGTCCATCCCGGGCAGGCCGATGTCCAATAGAGCCACCTCGGGCCCGAAACCCTCGACGCAGGCGAGCGCCTCGTTCGCGCTGTAGGCCACTCGCGTCTCGTGCCCCTGAAGTCCCAGCAGCATCGAGAGCGAGTCCGCCGCATCCACATTGTCGTCTACGATCAGGATGCGTCTGGGCTCAGCTTTGAATGGCTTCTCGTCAGCCGCCGCGGGCATGGGTCTCGTTATGCGCGGCAAGCGGATCTCAAATGCCGAACCTCGGCCCGGACCCTCACTGCCGGCGTGAACCTCGCCGTGATGCATCTCCACCAGGCGCTTGACGATCGCAAGCCCCACACTCAGACCGCCCTGGGAGCGGTCCAGCGTGCGTTCGCTCTGCACGAAGAGGTCGAAGACTCTCGGCAGCAGATTCGCCGAGATGCCCGTTCCCGAATCGCAAACTTCAATGACGACATTGTCCCCGGCTGCGCCGGTGCGGATCGAAATATGGCCGCCCGGCTCGGTGTACTTAACGGCGTTCGTGAGGATGTTGCCGACGCACTGCACCAGCCGCGAGAAATCGCCCATCACGTACAGAGACTCGTAGCTCGATGCCGCCAAGGAGAGATTGTGACGCTTCTCACGCAGCTGCGCCTCGACCGAGCGGCCAGGTGATGTCTGCTTCGTCGAGGGTGAGTGGCAGGACGTGCTCCGGCAGGCCGCGGGTGTGCGCCCCGCGGCGCGCGCTGCGCGACTCCTGATGCAACAGGTAAATGGCTGCGAAAGGGATGCTGAACGGGTGTTCCGCGAGCACTTCGCACGCTCCCCGGCAGCTTTCCTCGACGCTCGTGGCTCCGGCCGGCCGCGCCGCGAGATCGCGCAAGATGCGAAGCCTGCGTTCACCGACCACGCGCTCGGTCACCTCGGTGACGACACAGAGCATCCCGGCAATGCGGCTTGCGTCATCGTAGACCGGACTGTAGGAAAAGGTGTGATAGGTCTCTTCACGGAAGCCGCTGCGCTCGAGGAAAAGCAGCAACCCCTCGTCCCAGGTCGCACGCCCCTGCTCCAGCACCTGGGAAATGCGTGGTCCGATGTCCGGCCAAATCTCCTCCCACACCTTAGTCCGAGCGCGAGCCGAGGGCCCAGTCGCGTTTGATGCCGAGGGTCGGCAGGTACGCGTCGTTGCAGAAGAAGGTCAGCTCCGGTCCCCACAGCATCCACATGGCGTAGCGCGAATCGACCGGCGAGGAATTCACGGGCGGCGGGCTTAGGGGAGCCCGCGGAGCGAAGGCCGGGCGCAGTGCTACCGGTCGGTGAAAACATTCTCTAAGTTCCCCATGAGCCCGGCCTCTACGGACCTCGGGCCCTGTGGCTCGATTTTGGACTCGATTTTACAGGGGACGACAGCACGCGTTGCGTAGATTGATAATGGCTCCGCTCCCGCTTGCCGCGAGCGCGGGCACTCCCGCGCCAAGCTAAGCTACATCCGCTCGACCCAATGAGCGCGCCACCCGGCAGCCTCGAAGGGATCCGCGAAGTACTGCGTCTCGCGCGCAACCTTGTCGCCGCTGAATTCCATGACGCTCACGGTGTAAGAAGGCTTCCCGTCATACGTCAGGATGTACTCGGTGATCCACAGGTCGCCGTTGCCGACGATCCGCCGCACGGCGAAGCGCTTTTTGTTCGGTTGCTTGCTGCGCGTGAGCTGTATGTTGTACCGACCACGGATGCGCTCGCCCGACTGGGGGTATTCCAACACCGCATCATCGCGATAGATGTCGTGTTCAGTTGCAAAATCGCCGGCATCTGATGCAGCCCAATGCCGATCGAGTGCCGCACGTATCTCTCCAGCGCTCATATGACCTCCGGCCACCGCGCGTGGCGGATGCATCCGGCGCGGTGCATAATGTTTCCCGATGTCGTCGCCCCCAGAGACTTCCGTCGCTCCGGTCCATGTGCCGCACACCCCGCTGCACGGCTACTACGCTCAGGATCAGCAGCGCTGCGCGTGGGTGGTGGATCTCTTCAACCGCACCGCCCTCGATTATGAGCGCATCGAGGGTCTCATGGCGATGGGCTCCGGATCGTGGTATCGGCGGCGCGCGCTGAGCTCGGCAGGCCTGCAAGCGGGCATGCAGGTCATCGATGTCGGCACGGGCACCGGCTTGGTGGCGCGTGAGGCGGCACGCCTCGTCGGCCCGCGAGGCAGCGTGCTCGGGGTGGATCCCAGCGCGGCCATGTTGGCGAACGCACGTGCCGTGGCCGGCCTGCGGCTGGCTGAGGGACGCGCCGAGTCGATACCCGCGCCTGACGGCGCGGCTGATTTTCTCTGCATGGGCTATGCGCTGCGCCACATCGGCGATCTGTCGGTCGCATTGCGCGAGTTCGAGCGGGTGCTGCGTCCCGGAGGCAGGCTCTGTCTCCTCGAGATCACGCGCCCCGAGCGCCGCTGGCAGCGCGGGCTGCTCAAGACCTACATGCGCACACTGGTGCCCTGGGCCGCGCGCGCGCTGGCCCGAGAGCGCGACACCCCGCTTCTCATGCGCTACTACTGGGACACCATCGAGGCCTGTGTCGCCCCGTCGCTGATTATCGCGGCACTCGATGCAGCCGGGTTCGTAGAGGTCACGCGGCGGGTCGAGCTGGGAATCTTCTCCCAGTACTGTGCTCGCCGAGCGCAATGAGCGGAGTCCAAACAATGAGAATGCGGCTTGTGGCGGGGTTGGTGTTGGCGGGTATGGCAGGCTCCGGGCTGTGCCGCGCCGCGCCGGCGCAGGAGAAGCACGCGATCACACTGGATGATTTCGCGAGGATCGTGAGCATCGCGGACCCGGCGATTTCGCACGACGGCACGCGCGTCGCAGTCGTGATTTCCCGCGTGAACATGAAGGCTGACCGGCACGACACCCAGCTTGTGCTGATCGACCTGAAGACCGGCGCTCGGCAGGCGTTGACCTTTGACCGCCTCGGCGTCGCTGACCCGCTATGGTCTCCCGACGACGGGCGGCTCGCGTTCCTGGCCGCGGCCGAAACCGGCAAGCACAGGAGCAAGAAAGCACAGCTATTCGTGCTTGCGATGGCCGGGGGCGAGGCCCGCAAGCTTACCGATGCGCCCGCAGGGGTGGAACAGTTCGCCTGGAGTCCGGATGGCGGCAGCATCGCCTACGCGGCACCCGAGGCTCCCGATGAGAAGGCGCGGGCGCGGAAAGAGGATTCCTTTGAAATGGGCGACGACGGGCTGTTCACCGCGGCCGCGCCGCTGCCGCAGCATGTCTGGATCGTGAAGGCGGACGGCAGCGGCAACCGGCGACTCACTTCGGGGACCTGGAGCCTGCCGGAAACGGCGCCGAACGTCGAAGGGCCGCCAGCGCTTTCGTGGTCGCGCGAGGGGCAATGGATAGTCTTCCCGCGCCGGGCCACCGCAAGCATTGGTGATGCGGACCAGAGCACCATCTGGGAGGTCAATGCCGTCGACGGCACGCTGCGCAAGCTCACGACGCACGAGAGATTCGAGGAAGCGCCGCTCTTTTCGCCGGATGGCGCCGCGGTGGCTTACGAATATCCCCGCAATGGCGAACCGAGCATGCTGTCGGATCTGTACGTTGCTCCGGCCGCGGGGGGCAACGGGAACGATGTAACCCGGGATCTGGATCTGGATATCAGCGAGGCCAAGTGGCTGCCTGACGGCAAGTCGCTGGTGGTGGAAGCGGACCGAGGCACGCACCGACATCTGTGGATTCAGACTCTGGGTGGCGGCGCGAAGGAGCTGGCGCTGGGGAACCTGGAGCCGACCGCATTCTCGATCGGCCCACGAGGCGAAATCGCCTTCGTCGCCAGCTCGGATGATGGCGCGAGCGAGCTGTATTACCTTGCGCCCGCGGACGCGCAGCCGCGCCGTTTGACGGATCTCAATATGTGGATGGATCAACTTGCGCTCGGCCGCAGCGAAAGCCTCGCGTGGCGAGGACCGGGAAGTTTCAGTGAAGACGGCGTGGTGACGTATCCCGCCGGCTACGACGCGAGCAGGAAGTATCCTCTGGTGCTGGAGATTCACGGCGGCCCGCGGGCGGCTTCGACGCTCGGCTTCTCGGCATTTGCGCAATACCTGGCGGCGCAGGGATTCATTGTGTTCGAGCCGAACTATCGCGGCAGCACGAATCTCGGCAACGCCTATGCAAAGGCAATCTTCGGCGATTCCGGCGACGGGCCCGGGCGCGATGTGATGGCGGGCATTGCCGCGCTGGAGAAGCACGCCGCAATTGACGAATCGCGTATCGGGGTCTCGGGCTGGTCGTACGGCGGCTACATGACGACCTGGCTCATCGGCCACTATCACATCTGGAAAACGGCGGTTGCCGGCGCGCCGGTGACGGATTTCGTCAACCAGTACGACTGGGCGGACAACAACGTTGGACGCAAATACATCTATAGCGGCTCGCCTTGGGTCGGGCGCAATATGGCGAAGTACCGCGAAGCGTCGCCGATCACCTATGTCGGCGATGTCACGACGCCTGTGCTGCTGTTGCACGACGTGCGCGATCCGCGCGTCTCGATCACGAATTCATTCGAATTCTTTCATGCGCTGCGCGACCGCGGACAGCCGGTGAAATTCATCGCGTTCCCGGTCGTGGGCCACTTTCCACCTGACCCGGTACATCAGCTACAGGTCTACGACGACTGGGCGGGCTGGATGGTCCAACATCTGCGTTAAGCTTCGGCGTGACGAAAGCCCCGCTCGGGCAAGACGAGAACGAGGGCCGCAGAGATCAGGTAGAGCGCAAAGATCACGGCGAACGTCGCCCGGGGGTTCGTGCCGGCGATGAGCGTGATCGCAAAGGTGGGAATGAAGAAGCCGCCCGCGGTCTGCAGGAGGCTCACGATACCGCCGGCGCTGCCGCCATAGGTCGTACCGATCTCGCGCAGCATGATGGGCACCGGCAGCGTAAGTGTCAGCATGCCGTTCGCGAGAAAACTCGAGAGCATGAGGCCAATCCAGGTCATCGGCCCGAACGGAACGGCGAGCGCCGCCAGCAGCAGCGCGGCTCCCATGACGATCACGAAGGCGAGCGAGAGCCTGATGCCGGGTGCACGCCTGAGGATCAGCGGCATGATGGAGCAGCCCAGTGCGGCGCCCAAGCCGAGAGGAATGCCCAAAAATCCGGCGTCGGCAGGAGTGACCCCCTTCAACTGAACCAGAGCACCGGGCAGGTTGCCCGAGGTGCCGACGGCAGCGGCGAAAAAGAACAGCGCGGCGACGCCCGCTACCCATACGTGGCGGTTTCGGGCCGCGGTACCGAGAAACTCGAGAACTCTTTGCGGCGGCGGATCGGGCTGACCCGCGGGTTTGGTCCTGAAGCCGATGAGAAACCAGAGAGTGGCAACCGTGAACAGCACCCAGCCGAGCGTGAACACGCTGGTTAGCGATGCCAGACGGGGCGCCGTCGCTTCGCCACAGCCGATGCCGAGTGCCGCGCACGCGATGAATACGCCCATCGCGAGCGACATCTGCGCGGGCTTGAACCAGGTGCCGAGAATCTTCGGGCCGAGCGCATTGCCGAATGGCATCGCAAGGCCGAACACGAGCGTCCAGCCAAAGAGGCTCGCGAACCCCGACGAGCCATAGGCCCGGCCGATGATTCCGCCGCAACTGATGAGCAGCAACACGCTCCCGACTGCTCTCGTGCCGAAACGGTCCGCCAGCATCCCGACGGGAATGCCGAACAGGAAGTTCACCAGAAACGGCGCGAACAGGCAGGTCGCAAACTCGATCGGGTCGAGACGAAGGGCCGAGGAAACACTTGCGACCACGCCCGCAAGCTGAAACTCCGCGAAATTGATCATGAAGAAGAGGAATCCGACGATGGCGAGGATCGTCCATCGGTACGGGTCTTCGCCGTGGCGGTGCGTGTTCACGGGACCGTCCAGTGGGCGCCGGCGGCAGCGTCAGTCGGAGCGAGACCGCCGCACAAAAAAATGATCCAGAAGGCAGTCGAGAACAAGTACGGCAATATCATGACCGAGGAGACTACCCAACCCCAGGCGGTCTGGCGCCCGAGACACCCGGTATGGAAGGTTGGCGCCTTGCTTTGATAGAAGTGCACGAGGTAGGCGACGCGGCCTCACCCACTGCGAATCCAAACGACATGACGACGCCGGCGATACCCAGCAACCAGTGCATCTCGCCCGTGGCAACCAGCGGTAGCCGGTCCTTATCGAGGGGAATCATGATCAGCGCACCCACGATTGCCGTGACTACGGTGAACATTGCAAAGCGCATATTGCCGTAGTGCCGCGCTATCTCACTGGCATCTGTGGCCCCGTTCGACATCGTCGCCCCCCACACTACTGCGTGGATTGTAACCCCCGACTGGGCAGGCTCGCTCGAAGAACGGGCTCTTGCGGGATTGGGTATACTCCGCCGCTTGCGCGATCCTGTGACACTTTGGGTTGGAGATGCGGCATGAGACTTTCCCGCCTATTGACGACGGTGACGCTGACTGCACTCGGTAGTATCGGGCTCGCCGCAGGCGCCCACTCCCAGAGCTACGGCACCGGGCTCTTTTCGCAGATGCAGTGGCGGCCGATCGGGCCGTTGCGTGGCGGCCGCGGGCGCGCGGTGGCGGGCGTGCCGAGCGAGCCAAACACCTTTTATATAGGCAATGACGACGGCGGGGTTTGGAAATCCACCGATTACGGCAATAGCTGGCGTCCCATCTTCGATCATGAGCCGACCAGCTCGATCGGGGCCATTGCGGTTGCGGGCTCCGACCCGAACGTTATTTATGTGGGCACCGGAGAAGGCAATATACGTCCCGACCAGACAACCGGCATGGGCATGTACAAGTCCACAGATGCCGGCAGGACCTGGAGCTTCATCGGACTGCGCGCGACCCAGGACATCGGCATGATCGCCGTGGACCCGCACGACTCGAACCGGGTGTTTGTAGCGGCCCTGGGTCACGTATACGACCCCAACAGGGAACGCGGTATTTTCCGCTCGCTCGATGGCGGCAAGACCTGGAAGCAAGTGCTCTATGTCAATGAGTACACCAGCGGCGATGACATCGAGATGGACCCCAGCAATCCCAACATCCTGTACGCCACCCTGTGGCAGCAGCAGCAGGCGCCCTGGGAGAACGGACAGTTCGGCGGCACGGACGGAGGCATCTTCAAGTCCACGGACGGGGGTAACACCTGGAACAAGCTCACCAAGGGCTTGCCGGCCGTCCAGCAGGCGTTGCTGCGAGTCGCGCCGAGCAATCCAAACATTCTGTACACATCGGTGTCGAGCGGACCGGGGGCCCCCGACGGCGAGGTGGGGATTTACAGATCGGATGATGCGGGCGCGAGCTGGCACACGGTGACCAGCGACCCCAGGCCGGCCGAAAGAATTGGCGGCGGAGACCTGCCGGTGCTGGCCATCGACCCGAATAATCCGGACGTCGTCTACAGCGACACTCCGGTATTGTGGAAGTCGTCCGATGGCGGCAAGACTTGGTCCGGCTTTTGGGGCGCGCCGGGAGGCGACGACTACCAGCAGACCTGGATCAACCCGAACAACCCGGACATCATGGCGGTCAACAGTGACCAGGGCGCAATCGTCACCGTCGACGGCGGTCGGACCTGGAGCTCCTGGTACAACCAGCCGACGGCCGCCATGTACAAGGTAGGCATTGACGAGACCTGGCCGTATCGCGTGTGCGGTGGCCAGCAGGACAGTGGTTCGGCCTGCGTTTCCGAGCGTGGCGATGACGGCGAGCTCACCGCTCACGACTGGCATCCCGCCGGCATCGAGGAATACGGCGGCGCCGCGCCCGATCCGCTGCACCCGAACCTGATCTACGGTGGCAAGGTGACGGTCTATGACCGTGATACGGGCCAGATAGCAGACGTCGGCCCCAAGGCGATGCGGGGCGGGGATTACCGCGTGCTGCGCACCATGCCGCTCACCTTCTCGCCGACAGATCCGCACCGCCTGTACTTTGCCGCCAACGCAGTGTGGCAGACGGAGGACGGCGGGCAGAACTGGAAGCAGATCAGCCCCGACCTGACCCGCAAGACCTGGAAGGCTCCCGCAAGCGTCGGCAAGTACAAGGATAGCCCCGACGCCAAGTCGACTGATCGGGGAGTGGTGTACGCTCTTGCACCGTCGCCACTCAACGGCGATCTCATCTGGGCGGGCACCAATGACGGGCTGATCTGGGTCACCCGCGACGGCGGTCAACACTGGAGCAACGTCACGCCGCCGCAGCTGAAGCCGTTCTGGCGGGTCTTCAGCATGGAGGCGAGTCGCTTCGATCCGAACGAAGCCTATGCGGCGGTCAACACCCTGTATCTGAACGACATGCGGCCGCACCTGCTCCGGACCGAGGACGGCGGCAAGCACTGGACCGAGATCGACAACGGTATTACGCCGGACGCAGCGACCAACGTGGTCCGACAGGACCCGAAACGCAAGGGCCTGTTGTTTGCCGGAACCGAAACCCAGGTGTGGATATCGTTTGACAATGGAGATCACTGGCAATCGTTGCGGCTGAACATGCCGGCGGTATCTGTGCGTGACCTCAAGGTACATGGCGATGACTTGATCGCGGCCACGCACGGACGAGGGTACATGGTGCTCG